>JAHFBI010000012.1:10795-34550 GCA_023250095.1 Candidatus Melainabacteria bacterium | reverse complement strand
TCGTGCTTGGCACGAAGTCTTATAAGAGTTCCGGACGCCAATCTAACCGCAAGTGGGGGAGGAGAGCCGAAAGTCCCGAGTTAGAAATGACAGCTTTCCGGGAAATAATGGTTCAGGTATCCAGCGCAGATATCGACAGGCTAAGGAAGTAGCGAATGCGTTCCGGATCAAGAGGAGAGCAAGAGCTCCAAAAAAAATATGGAACCAGCAGTCGCGCCATGGCGTTTTACGAACGCCAGGTACGAGGTGAGTTAAACGCGCGCATGAGGGAGTTTATTACGCAGCAGGAGATGTTCTTTGTCGCTACTGCCGACAGCAGCGGAAGGTGCGACTGCTCGTTTCGGGCCGGACCTGCTGGGTTTGTACGTGTTCTGAACGATAAAATGCTTCTTTATCCGGAGCTGGCTGGCAACGGCGTGATGGCGAGCCTGGGCAATATTCATGAGAATCCCAACATTGCCATAATATTCATGGATTTTACTGGCAGCCGGGTCGGACTGCATGTAAATGGCAAGGCCAGTATTCTGGAAAATGAGCAAGTAGCACAGCTTCTGCCAGACCTAGTTGAGACAGAGCATAGCGTTCAATTCTTGTATCCAGCGACCCTTGAGCGCTGGGTCAAAATCGAGATTGAAGAAGTCTACATGCACTGTGCTAAGCACGTCCCAGCGTTTGCCAGACAGCCTGGCACTATTGACTGGAGCAGAGATCGTTCCGCATGCAGGAAACAGGACTTCTTTGGTACGGTGTAGGTTGTCTTGAAGCTCGCCCTCTTCTTGGAGCAGGCTAAATTGGACTTTTTCGGCTTTCGTTGTGCTAATCAGGTATCTGTTTCGTCTGTGAGCTGGCAAAGTCCGTTTGCCACTCGAGCAGATCGCGGCGCAAATCTTCTGCGGTTGTATAGCGCAAGCTCGTGTCGAGGGCTGTAGCGCGAGCGACTATTCCATCCAGCGAGGGTGAAATGGATGGCACCACATTGCGGGGATGGGCTGTGCTTATAGGCTCCGGCTGCCTGCCTGTCAGAAGGAAGAAGAGAGAGGCTCCCATGGCATAAATATCGCTTTGAGTGGTGGCTTTGCCGCGGAACTGCTCCGGGGGAATATAGGAGTGCTTGCCGACAACTGTTCTTGTGGCGGTCGACTCCTGCTGCTGAGCAACGTTGAAGTCAATGAGCTTAACGAGTCCGTCTGTGCCCAAGATGAGATTCTCCGGCGTGAAGTCCCGGTGTATGACCGCAGGCGACTGGTTGTGCAGGTGGCTCAGGATGTCGCACATCTGCTCAGCCAGAGCCGCGACGCCCTCTTGGCTCAAAGGTCCTTCCCTGTCCACGAGATGGCGCAAGGACTCGCCTTCGATGTGCTCGAGGATCATGTAAGCTCGCTGGTCTTCGACAAAGAGATCTACGACTTTGACAATCTGCCCGTGTGCCAGCTTCTTGAGCAACTCCGCTTCTCTTTGAATATTGTCCAGAGCCTTTTTTGCCACGTTCAGTCCGGCGTGGTACGGGAGGACGAATTCTTTGAGCACGACGTCAATTGGCGGGCTCCCGCTGGCGAAAGCACCTGCTCTGGCTTTGCCCAGATAAGCTACGGCTTGCCCGCCGGAGCCTATTTGCGAAATGATTTCGTAGCGATCGTTGGCTATCAGGGCGTTGTGTTGAAGGGCGCTGTCGTGAGCCCGCTTCGGTGATGTGGACAGGACTTCCAGCCACATTGTCGTGTAGCTGTCCACTTTGATCGGATTGAGTGTGTCATGCAACTGCCAGTCGATGGCGTCGGCGGGCACGAATTGTTTTAGCGCGGTGTGCAGGCGCTTGCGGTGTTCACTGGAGGCGATGCCATCAAGTCTCAGACTGAGGATAGTGGAGCTAGGCGAAAGAATGTCCACCCAGATTTCATCGAACAGCAGTTGCCTGGTCCTGCGCATGCGCACGTTCGTTACATCTTTCCAGGGAACATAAGGGCTGCTCTTGTCGCCGAACCAGTGAATCCAGTAGGTTCTTATACCTTGAGCGCTGAAGCCTATATGGGTAGGCTGGGCTGAGGTGTATACCTGCAGCGCGAAAGCCGCCAGAGCAAAAAATCCGATGACGGCAAGAAATGGCAGGGCGCAGAGCGTGAGCGTGTCTTTGCTCCAGGCGCCGTGCAAGACGAAGTAAGCCAGAGCGGACGTGACCGTCCAGATAGCCACAGCCAGAAAGGCAAGGCAAAGTTGCAATCTCATGTCCGATTGGAGGAGCTTGCGTATCTTTTTTTGAAAGCTCTTCTTGGGTCGGTAGGGAATTACAATTTCGTCAAAGCGTTGACCGTCATAAAGACGGTAAGCCACGAAATATTTGTAAGCAAGGGATGTCTCCAGGGGCGGTCTCATGGCGGCGCGCTCCCGGGAGCTCCGGGCATTTTCAGCACTACCTGCCGGTCGGACTTTCTCAGCGCGTCGAGGCGTTTGCCCAGTTCTTTGGCGGACTGCATGCGCTTTTCAGCCTCTGTTTGCGTACATTCGGCAACCAGAGCGTCAACTTCCAGCGAGACTGTCGGGCGCTGCTCCCTTGGGTGGGAGACCGACAGAGCTTCAGGATCCATGCCGGTAAGCAGGAAATGCATTGTCCCGCCCAGCCCGTAAATGTCGCTCAGAGGCAGGGCTTTGCCGCGGAATTGCTCCGGGGCTATATAAGATTGCTTGCCGATGAGCGTGCCGGTGGCTGTGCCGATAAACTCATTGGCGGCGCCAAAATCAATGAGGAAAAGCGCTCCGTCTTCGCGCAAGAGAAGATTGTCCGGGGAGAGATCGCGGTGGATGAGCGGCGGTTCCTGCAAGTGCAAGTAGTCGAGAATTCCGGCGGTCTCTTGCGCCCACTCCAGAACTTTGTCTTCGCTTTGGACACCGTTTCTGATCACAAGCTGGCGCAGGCTTTGTCCTGGGATGTATTCAATTACCAGATAATCGCGGCCGTCTTCCACGAAATGGTCGAATACGCGTGCGATGCGCGGGTGGTCGAGCCGGACGAGAAAACGTGCTTCGCGATCGAATAATTCCTTGGCTTTGGCCCTTGTTTTGTCATCAGCATAAGGCGGCACAACGGCTTCTTTGAGAACGACAGTTCTTTTGTCCGAGCGCTCGGCCAGATAAATTGCCGAGAGCCCGCCGGCGGTTAGCTGCGAAACTATCTTGAACTTGCCGCTCTGCAAGAGCTTGCCCCTGTCGAGCGGGACGAAATTGGTCGTTGTGAAGTGAGCTTGCATCTCTTCTTCCCAGATGGTAGTGAAAGAGATCTGTTTTGTCTGGCTCGGACCGGTGAACAATTTGCGTTTCAGTTCGATGAGCTCGGGGGCAAAAACGGCAGTGCTGCCCCACTGCTTGCTGGCTTTGAAAAATTTGTCCAGATCGGACATGGCGACGGCAGCCAGGCTCAACCGCACATTGCCGCCGGAATTGAAGTGTATGACCAGCTCTTTCGATTCATATTCGGCTGTCTCAAAATAGTCAGGACCCTCATCGTCAACCAGCATGACAGCGCCTATGTCGCTCCAACGACGGGCGCGCTGGAAACGCAATGAAGGCATCATGTGCGCCGGAAACAAAATTCCTTCCGGTTTGAGATAGATGCAGTTCTGTTGCATCATTACCGCCAGAGCGACGATGAAAAGGAAGACCGATCCGAACAAAAGATGCAGTCCGTTGGCAATAAGCTCATCTTGAATCTGGAAAAAGAGGATGAGGGCAAGCGCGGCACAGGTTACACAAAGCAGCCAGAAGAGATCGATGACCCAGCGTGGCGCGGCTTTGTATTTGATTACGAACTCTTGCTCTTTGCCTTTCAAGACTCCTGTCCCAAAAGAGTGTTCGAATGTGCTCAGCCTGAGACAAGCATATCACCGGCTAAGGCTCGGGAGCACTGTCGACGCTTCTGTCTTTTGAGCTGGCAACAGTTTCCCTGGGTATTATCGTTGTCAAGACTCTTGCCCGGCAGAGTACTCCTCCGGGCACATCTCCGGGTGCCCCATTCTCTGCCAGAAACTGCGGGTCAACTCGGGTATCTCGCTTTGCGCGGGCAGCACATAGGATGTTCCGGCATAATATGTAGGGTCTTCCAGGCTCAGTTGCCCGTCTTCTTCTTTCAAGCCCGGCGTCAGCCCGTTGGCTTCATATATAGCCTCGATCGGGTGAGTTCCGCCGTATTTCTTGTCGGAGAGGCTCCAGAAGGTATCACCATAGATCAAAGTGACATCCGTGCGCTCGTCAGCTGTCCCGACGCGCTGCTCGCTGGTTTGTCCTAGCTCTTTTACTTTTTGCCGGTACTGCTTTGTCAGCTCTTCGATCTCGCTTTGCGCAGGCAGCACATAAGTTTTGCCTGCATAGTATGTTGGATCTTCCAGAGTCACTTTGCCGCCGGCTTCGGTGACTTTCGGCGTCAGTCCGTTGGCTTCATAAATGGCTTCAATGGGATATTTGTCGCCATACTTTTCTTGGCAAAGCTTCCAGAAAGTGTCGCCTTTTTTCAGCGTCACGGATGTACGACCCGGAACGTCTTCCCCGGACTCAGGCGGGCTGCTGTCCGAGCTGTCATTGTTCTGTCCGCTCAGGTCAGGATCTCCAAAAAAAATGTAATTGTCGTCTGTCTGTATTATCCCATCAGATCCTTTGTTCTGGCAGCTGTGCTGAGCCGACCAGTTGTCCTTCGTACACAGCCCGGCCAAGGAGAGCTGCTGGTCAAACTCTTCCTGCCTGCCTCCGGCGCCATCGCCTGGCGCGAGCGTCTTCTCATCGGCTGTAGGTTTCAAGTCATCAGTCATGTTCCAGCTCCTGATAGCCAGAGGGACAGGGGTGTCACCCCTTTTTGCGGTAGTGAATTTATAGCTCAAACCCCGCCATCTGGAAATGGTGAAATTACCACGGCAAACCTGACTTCTTTCAATGGCCATTTGTCCTGAAAGTATTATGCTTGCAGGGATCGGTGGCCGAAGAGGGCAGCTTTGCCCTTTCCGTCAGGCGAACTTTGTATTGCCTGGTCTCTTGCTGTATTACCTGGAGAAGATGGGACAATTCGACCGCGCTCTTGTCGTAGATAATTCGTGCGGTTGCTCCTTTGCCATGCTCGTATGTGACGTCCGCTTTGAGAACGCCTGTTGTCCTCTTGAGCGCCTTTTCTATGCGCCGGACACAACCGAGGCAGCCGACGCCACGCATGTCTATCTCTGTCAGATAGATTTGCGGGACTCTGGTCTCCTGCCCAAATCTCGTTGTGCTTTCGACTTGTTTCCCCAACCCCGCAGGGCAAAAGGTGAGCAAGATGCAAAGGGACAAGCCGATAAGCGCTGAAAGGATTCGGATCGTCGGGGGGGGGGTATGTCTTTTGCTTTCAGGCATCCTGCAAGGCGGAAAAATTTACGGTTCCCAGGAGAATAATATTAAATGGGCAGGGATTCTTCTAATTTTTGCTCACGTCGGACGTCAGCCCACCGGGGTGCTCGACCAGCACCTGCGCGGAGTATGTCACCGGAACCGGCGCCCCTAGAGCCGGAACATTGGTAAACCATGGAATGCTGGAGAAGTTGAACAGTGGCAGCACGTTATACTGGCTCGTCACGACGTACTGGTAGACATTGGCATTGGTGTCAATTGGAATGGTGTCCTTCTGAGCGAAACTGTATATGGTGGCAGGCGCATTACCGGCAGCCGGAGATACCATCACGGTGCAGATAACCCCCGTATTCCCACTCACCGGGGTCAGGTTGGCGAAGCGCATGAAACTGACCAACTGCTTTTCGGTTTCTTCAGCTGCTGCCTTGGCATCACCAAAAGTAGCAGTGGGAGCGGCCTGTCGTGATCCCAAACTCGCCATGGCTGCAACCGTTGCCACGCCCAGCCCGAAGGAAATCAGGTCCAGAACAGGAAAGAGCACGAAGATTAGGAACAACCATATTACCGGCCCGAATTCGGCCAGCGCGCCACCGCGACACCGCCTGCCACATCCACGCCGCGCTTTCACAGCCAACTCCTTCGGCTTCGCCGGTGCCTTCCTTTCCTAATGGTATAGCTATACCACGAAAAGGAAAGCCTAGACATTTAATATTGGGCGGCTCTCTCCCACGGCGCCTGCTAACCATACTTGCATCGCGGTTCCCTTGGAGCTTGCAGATGTTTTGAACGAGATTCATGCGGGAACAATAGCTAACGCGAGTGCTCTGTATCGTTGGGACTGAGGCCATGAATATGGTGAACAGAAAAAGCTCGGGATCTTCTGCAGTCGAACTGGTTGTCGGGATTCTTGTCCTGGTGCCCGTTCTTTTTCTGTTTCTGGATGTGGGAGTTTGTGTCCTGGGAGTCATGACAAACGACAATATATGCCGTGAGGCAGCACGGGCAGGTGCTGCCGGGAGGCCGGCAGACTACACAGGATCGACATCGGGAAGCCAGACCGTGCAGTTTCTGGAAGATTCCAGAGAACGCGCACAGAGCGTTCTTACTCATCTCAAGACAGGTGGCTATGTCGGGCAACCAACGTTGGTTCCGGGAGGCAACTTCACCGGACCGCAGAATGCGGTGGCGCCGCCTTCCCGGGGTGGGGGCGCGTGGGCTGGCAGCTACCGTGTCACTACAGAGGTGAAAGTAACACTGCCGGCATCGGTTGCCCGCATTCTTCCAGCTGACTATACATTTCGCGCTCAACATGAGTTTCCGATGACTAAAGTGGAGCCTCCGCAGTACTTCTAGGTCTTTTCTTCACGAAGTAGCCCCTAGTCCTGGCACGAACTTCTAACAAGCCAGGTCAATGTCCTGCGCTTCTATACGGGTGTCGGCAATGGTGCTGGTGTGTCCTTGCGGTAGTGGCAGTCAGCGCGCTGACTGCCAGCCACTTTTCCTCTGGCTGAGAGCCTGTGCTTACAGCGATTTCAAGAATTTCAGCAGGTCCTCCCTGTCGGCAGATGCCAATTTCTTGAAGTTTTCCTTGACCTCAGCTGCCTGTCCGCCATGAGCGAGGATGGCATCCTCGATAGTACTTGCTCTGCCGTCATGCAGGTAGAATTTTTTCGTATTCAGCCACCATAATGGCTGCGTGCGCCACTCGCCGCCTTTGGCACCATTTTGAGGCAGCCCGTCGGCCAGCTCGCGTCCCATCTGGTGGAGAAGGAAGTCCGAATATGCTCTGACCGGTTGATTCTCCAGAGCTTTGACCTCCATCCAGTGCACTGTCGGCACGGGGCTTCTGGGATCGGGCAAACTCACGTTGGCAGCAGTGTACATAACAGGCGCATGGCACACTGAGCACTGGAGCTTGTCGAAGATTGCCTCCCCTCGCTTGACTTGCTCGGTGATAGCGCCGCGTGGAGGCGGCGCCAGCAAAGCCTGGTAATAGTCTAAAGTGAGCATCTTTGCCCCTTCGTCGTTCGGCTGTGCAGGAAGATACTTGCGCAGGGATGGCGGATAATTGCGGTGCACCATAGCGAACTTCTCGTAAGGCATTACGTACGTGGTCACCCCGAGTTCGGTGCGCATGGCTTCAACGTTGAATAGCATGATGGTTGGAAATTGCGCCTTATAACCGAAGCGACCGATGCGCAGCCTCTCGACCAGCGGATCGTTTTGCACGGCGAGGCGTCCGGCAAGCCTCTGGTTCATGTCCTTTTCCTGAAACATCCTGTTGGTAAGAGTGATATCGGGGATCGCCTCTATAAGTCCTAATCCGAAGAGCGGGCCGGTGTGTCTCAGCGATATCAGCTCAGTATTGGGAGGCACTAGATCTGTTTCTACAACCACGTCGGGGGGGTATTTTTCAGGAAACTCTGCTGTTATCGACTTCCTTTGAATAGCAGGACCACCGGCAGAAAACATCCTGTCCACATCGTCCTGCGTCAGCTGGGAAATCACCTCGTCGAGCGGTCTGTTAGCCAGAGGTCCGATGCGGTTGCCGATGCGAATGACGCCTGTGGTGGTTATATCCTTGCCTTCTCCTCCTGCAACGCCAGGTTTCCCATGGCATTCATAGCAACTGCGCCCGTTGAAAACGGGACCGAGCCCCTCCTCCGGAGTGAAGTCGTGTTTGAATAACTCTTTTGACTGGTAAAAGAGGCGAAGCTGCTCGGGTGTCAGTCCAGCTATTGGACCTCCGAGCTGCCCGCAATCAGGGGCCGGAGTATAAAACTGTGCCAGCACCAGGCCGCCGCCGGCCACCAGCGCTGAAACAGCTATTGCTATCTTCAAGGCGAACCGTTTTTTCATTGCCAGGCTCCAGAAATTTGATATCAGCTCTGCATAACTTGAATTGGTGAAGATGTCTGCTATATCCCATCTACCGCCCGAAACTATCTCTTTATCTTTTATCAGTTCGATGCTTGCAGGATAGGTTACTGGCGGAAATCATTCCTGGGGATGATTTTATTGGCGCCTATTTCTCTTGCCACTTTGGTCCGATGCGGGCGAAGAGTCAACCGTCCGGCAGATTGACTCCGCCGACGGCTCCCTCCAGCAATAAAAGATCAGTCCTAGGGTGGATTAGTTTCGGTAACCATCCCGGGATTGAGCCCATCCTTAGATAATAGTAAAACGGGAATGTCAAGAAATGTGTTGAGGCTTGAAAGTGACCAGGGGTAAGAGTATGAGCAGACAATCTCTAAGGCAAGTTCGAAGCAGTCAGGGGAACATGCTGGTTCTCATTGTGTCTTGTGCGGTTGTGCTCATAATCATTGGCATGTTTGCCTTGAATTACAACCATATTTTTCAGCAGAACCTGGTTGGCAAGACTGCCTCCGAGTCTGCCGCCCTGCAGTTTGTTCAGGATATGGGGCGTGTGGTAGTGAATGTGCCTGATGGCACAGGTCAAAACGGACTGCCTGCGACCACGCCGATGGCTCTTGTTGATCAAGTTCCCCAGGACATCACCGATCACGGTTGCTCCAAGCCAATTCTCGGTGTCAATACCCGGCTGTCCATGGTCAGAGTTGAGATGGTAGCTGCTGCCCAGCTTGGCAATGTAGCAATGCTTTATGCGGCTAAACACGATTACGACGACCTGGTCAAAGTCAAAATACCGGCTTTCAACAAGGCGCTTCAAGACGTAGACAGTTGGAAGGACGCGGCTGGAAATCCAATAAATGCCGTCGCTGCTGCCAAGGCTGCTTTCAAAGAAAATCTGCGCGCAGGCAAATCTGCATCCCAGTTGGTGGAAAGTTCTTTCTCCGCCACTATCGGTTTTGCCAACAACAACTCATCTGTCCACACCAATGCCCTTGTCCCCAACTCTTCTGCTGATTTGGCAATTTCTCAGAATCTGGACAAGTACACGCTCAGAGACGACAGCGGCAATCGCGTCTATAAGGCTTATGTTCCTGTGGGAGTAGACACGACCGGCAAGCAAATTTATTCCGGAGAAGGTACTTTTGCTTATCCGGCAATACCTCAACAGTTCGAGTTTTCGGCCATTGCCAACGCGCCTTCGCTCGTGCCCAATGACAGCTTCCAGCCTGTCAGCGGCAATGCAGCCGTGGACCCATGGGCGCCGGCAGCGATGGTTCAGGTGACTGCTAAAGAAACTATGTCCGATCTTGGAGGAGATAAACAGGCTGGGACCATGACTGAGACTGCTACTGCCGAAGTTGGCGGCGCTATGCAAAACTACCCCAGCGGTGGGCTGTGCGTAGGGTTTCCTGACGGTTTGCCTGGTCATACAAACATGTTCAATACGGTCTTGAGCATAATGAACTGGTCTCAACCTCACGGCACACTTGCTGCCGATACTCCATCGCCATTCTTTGGATGGAACAACAATTCAGTTGGTCACTGGTTCGAAGCCGAAGGTGGTGCTGTAGGAAGCACGCTGAATGCCACAAAGCCAAATGGCAACTTCAAGCATGTGCACACATTCAAGGACCGCGATGAGCACGACGATCCCAGTATCGCCTGCAGTTTTGTCGTCTATGACTGGCTGAAGACAGTAGGCCCGCGTGTCAATCTGGACTCACTGGCCAGTGCTCTGGAAATGGGTGCAGGAACAGCCAATGTTGCCAGCATCCAGACAAACTACCTGGGGAATTCGGTGCTGGTAGCAAGTGCTGGAGACCAGTCTAGCCGGAACATTGCCTCCAACTGGTTGCCGGCCGCGCGTGCCGCCGGACCAAGCTCGACAGCAACTGCTGCCGGCTATACCGAAGCCATCGGTGCCTTGCCAAATGCTGCATTCCCTGGCGACAGGAGTCCTATGAATTCTTTGACCGGCGGACATTCCGATGACGGTATGCAGGATCCCCGCTTCATCCTCAATCACGGGACTGCTGTCGACCCGCAAAACCGTACGGCGGCTACGCAAAACAAGGATCAGACAGCGCTTGCTTATGGCGATACTTCACACGGAGTAGTCGCTCCGGCGGCGGCGATAAACCTGCTCCACGATACTGACGGGACCACGACTTCGGCAAGCGGTGCGCCATTTCAGGAAGTCAAGGATTATACAAAGATGCTTGCCGATACCAATAATGCCGCTGTTAACAGTGCTGGGCATGCCAAAACCGCTCTTGACGATGTCAGATCCAACATTGGCTCCGATACCTCAGTCATCACCAACGATCTTTCGACCATCAGGTCACGGTTAGGTCTCAGGCAGTGGCAAGCGCAGCCCTCCCCCTCGCCGTTGCCCACCGTTCCTCCACCCACTCAGAGCCAGAGGGACGCCTACAACAGGCAGGTTCAAGCCGTGAACTCTTTCAACAGTGCACTTGGTTCGCTCAAGGCTGATGTAGATCAAATTGGTCAAAAGAACCAGGACGCTATTGCTCAAAACGGCAACTCGCCCTCCTACTCTGTTTCCGATGCAGTGGCCGCTGACGCTGGCGCCATCAACGCCGCCTCTGCCGATGCAATCCAGAAGGCCCAGGCAATTGGATTCCCAACTGGCGAGTTCCAAGACATTCAATCCCGGGCAAGCAACTCGACCGCCAGCCCCCCGACGGATCTGGTTGCTCAGGCTGCAGTGATGAAGCGAGCCCTGTATGTCAAGAACAACGCCCTTTACGTCAACAAAGTGATCATCGGTATTAACAACAACGACAAGGCGCTCAGCGCTCAGGGGCTCGACAAGGTCGAAAATCTTCATTACAAGCTCGCCGGACAGGACCTCTGGGCAATCGCCTTGCAGGCCTCGGCTAGCGTGGCTCAGATTGAGGGCACCGGCCCGATACCGACCTATCAGGGTGCAGGCGATCCTGGCGCCAAAGACTGGCTTTCGCCCAGCACCAGCCTCGATGGTACGAAATCCAATCTTATCGTGTACAAATACCCTGGGGCATCGCCGTCTCCAATGCCCGGTGTCAACATTGGCTTGCTGGTGCCGCCTGCTTATGCTGCTTCCACCACAGTGCCGAGTTCCAACAGGCGGATGGTCATTTTTGGAGCGGATCCCACAGGAAAGGTCTGGACACTTGTTACGTCGCACACGCCTTATTCACAGACGTCAATTCTCGATGGACAATCCGTGTATCAGAACACCCTGGCCTTCGGTGAGGATATCAGCAACTCTGACACCACCTATTGGCTGGCAGAGGCGCGCGATGAATACGCCAATCCCGGGCAGGGAGACTATTATGCAGACGGGGTTGGCAACAACGGCAACGTGGTCGATTCAGGTTGGTGCAGGAGCGCGACATACATTGGAAGCAGCAGCCCTCCCGATACGGTTAATGGCATCCAGGCTGCCTGTCAGCACGTGGCTGCCGAATTCCGTATCAGTTGTCCCATTACGCCTTCTAGCTGCCAGCAGATTCAGTCCGTCAACCTTGATGGCACTGCAGGCGCAGCTGCGGGAAATACCTGTCCTCCACCGCCACCGTGCGGCAGTTGAGAAATTGATCGGATCGATGTCCTGGGTCAAAACTCTGCGCTGTTAGTGCAGGGCTTTGATTCAGGACAGCTTGTGTAAGAGCAAGTGGCAGAGCGCAGTTTGCTGCCACTTGCGCAAGCTAGCAAACTGCGCTCTGCTGCTCAAAGACCTTCTGAGGCTAATATTTGAACTCGAATCCTAGAAATAAAACTGCGTTGACGGCAAAGTAAGCAAAGACTATGCCGGTTCCGACAGCGAGTTGAAAACAGAGCACTGCGTATCGAGGGTCGAGCGCGCGCAAGGCTCCAAAGCGCAGCAATACATACCAGATAGCCGCAATGCCACATAGAAGATCTGCGATTAGTCCCAGTCCTACCGCTAGTGGGCGCAACTGTTTGTTCATTGCCACCAGTGCAACCGATATGACCAGAAGAACAATGGTGCCAGCCAGCGCCTGAATTGATCGCCTGTCATCGATGCGGATTTTGACGGACTTGTCTTTCTCGCTCTTGTAGATGAAATCCCAGGTTCTTCTGGCGGTTTGCCAGAACCCCTGGCGAACGATTCGCAGAGTCTGAGAGCCACTGGGCGGGATTCCTCCCATGGTCGGATCCCCGATCGAAGGCTGGTATGGTTGTTCCTGATTCCCCGATTCGCTCACCGTCTTGCCTCTCTTGCTGCTCTGTCGATAAACCTGGGAATCCAGTACTGTTGCTCCTTACACAGAGAGGCCGTTGCTCCATGGACGATCTTGCCCGCCTGCGTTAGAAACATTATATGCGGCGAAGCCTTCTGCCGGCAATCCTGCCAGATCAAGGGATAGATTGTCCGGACCTGGCAAAGGCAGGGCCATCTATCAATATAATTTTCTCAAATGCGGACGACACAGTTCAATCAGTACAGGTTTGCCTATATCCTGGAAACCAGAGAATTCTCAATCCCTCTTTTCTGAGTAGATGAAGATGAAAACGAAATCTGCCCTGTATAATTTTGCCGCTTTGATCGTCGCTCAGTGGCTTTGCATGCAACAGGTATTCGCCTCAGATTACCTTGACGGGCAGAAGCTTTATTCTGAAGGGAGCTATCGGGCAGCTGCCGCTAAATTTGAAGCAGCTTTGAAAGCCAACCCTCACGACCCTAACACAATCTATTGCTGCGCTGCCAGTCAGGAGCTGAGCGTCAACTCCGCCCGCGCCCGACAGCTTTATGAGTATCTCTGCTCCAGCTTTCCATCTTCCAGGGTGGCGGCAATGGCACGGTCCAGGTTGCATCAATTGGTTAACGCCGGCGGATCATCATTTAACGCTCCGCCAGATAGCAGGCAAGACACAGTCTCTTATGTCCCGCTTCCAGGCTCAGTCAGCTCCCGATCCGGGGGTGACGCTTATTTGAGGGGCCTTCCTGATCAAGTAAGCGTGCCATTCCACAGAGGGGGCAATGGGATCGGCATATATGTGGACGGAACGATAAATGGTGCCTTGATCAGATTTCACTTGGATACTGGATCTTCTCTCACTGTGGTCAGCAAGAAAAGCACCTCTGGCTCTGCCATAGCGTCTCAGCCCTCCGGTGAGCAATTCGCTGTTCATGGAGTGGGTTCCCTCACGCGCAATCATGCCTGCCGGCAGATGATGGATTTGCAAGTCGGTCCCATTTTAAGGCGTGACTTTCCCGTCACCGTTCAAGATGACATGCCAGGACCAGCGATGCTGGGGCAGGACTTTCTCAAGGATTTCGATCTGTCCGTCGATAATGCTGCCATGCAGGTCACATTCAGGAAGAAGACGGCCGGCAGGGTGTTATCTGCCCAACACCGCAGGATCATGGATATACCTTTCACGCTGGGACCAGGCGGGCACATGATTGTCGATGCTCTGGTCAATGGTAAGCAATGTCAGATGTATTTTGATACCGGCGCTGATGCGATTTGTTTCAGCCAGGATGATTTCAAACGGCTCGGAATACCCCTTCCAGGCGGGCCGCCAGCCCACGCCAGTTACGGCGTGGCAGGCGCCACGGCGACCTGGGACGTGTTGCTCGACAGCCTCTCAGTAGGCAGACTTCAGAAGGACCACGTGAAAGTCTCGCTCTTAGAAAGCTCGAATATGAGCAAGCCGCTCCTCGGACAGGCTTTCTTCGGCAATCTGGATATTGCCATCGACAGAGGCACCAGCCTTATTCACCTGAGCGATCCAGGTAAATGAGCGGTAATAAGTTCCTTCGTGAAACCTGTCCCGGGCCGATTCTCATGCAAGCCAGCGAGATTGTTGTGTCAGACTTGCCTGGGATTGGCTGTGAGTGCGAATTATTTGTTGGCAAAGTGATGCTCCATGTCAGCGTGGCTCATTTCCATTTGAGAGAATGGATGCAATCTTTGACTCTGGCGAGCTGGCTGCCGTAGTCGTTGTTCGGCGCGATCAGATAGACCTGTTCGACATATTGTCCGCTGCCGTCGAAGTCGGCGAAGATGCCGTAAGAGCTCTTGCCTGTGTCTTGCCAGTTAGCCTCGAGCAAAAGGGCGCGGCTGCCGTCTGTCAGCTCGATGGTGCGTAGAGCGCCGTGCCCGATGTCGAAGCAGCCGTCGTTGTCATAGACGCCGTTGGCCAGGACGGCATACATGGACTGGGTCTCTTTTGCTGTCAGCTCGTGCGCTGGCTGGCTGAGCAGTTCCTTAAAATTATGTGCGGCTTCTCGATTGAGCTTGACACCGCCGTAGCCGCGATTCCAGTAAGCAAGCCTGGTCTGCGGCGACTCCGGCGGTTGATATTCGCAATAGAGAAAGCCTGGTTGAGCGCGCCTTTCCTTTTCCTCCCAGCCTTCCGGCAGGGAAAGCTGGCGCTGGCTGCTTTCTCTGGCGATGACGAGCCTGCGTGGCTCACCGCCTGAGGCAGCGACAGTTTCGATCAATCCCGCCGGTGGTGCCGGCGGTGAGAATTCCCTTCCTTTCTTTGCTCCCTTCATGGAAGTGACCTCCGTATGGCTATCAGCTAATGTTACAGGATTGAGCCTGAGTTCTTGTTCTGTCTGAGCAGGGGAGGGCTTGAAGCTTTCTTTGCGCCGGTCTGCCCACAGTGTCGCGCATTCATCGCCAAGCGCGTGTTGCTCGCTTGTTGCTGCTCTGTCTTTCTCCAAGATTTTTGCTGGTATTGTATCGCTATGAGCCATAAATGCTCCTTTCTCCTGCCTGGTGGACATTGCCATGAGGTCGTTCAACTTATCGTGTCAGAGAGATTTCTATTTTTTCCGTTGTGTTGTGTGTGTTCTTGTTCTTGTGTCCCTGACTTTGTGTGGTCCTTGCGCTGTGGAAGAAGGACTGCTCTGCTCAGTTCTTACCAGCCGCCTCCTCCGCCTTGTATCTGGTGGAGCCTGCGCATGGAGATCCAGCCGGGATCGTTGGCTTCGCCCCATTGATTGCCCAGCCATACTTCAGTGCGCCCGTTGCGCTTGCGCACATCGTGGATGACCTGGACATGAGCGAAGCCCATGGTGACGACGCCGCAAGGAAGGTTTCCTTCCTTCTTCAGCCTCCAGAGAGTCGATTCGGGAACCATTTGCAGAGAAGCTCCGCCGCGATGCCCGACATAGGGCATTTTGTCGCCGCTTACTCTTCTTGTGCCGGAGAGAATGCGGTCGATGCCGAAGGAAGGATCACCGCCGGAATAGCCAGGGGTGACGCTGTTTATCGCCGTCACCTGAAAGATCTTGCTGGCCCAGCTTCTGGTGCCGTCTTTGTGGGCCCTGTCTATGTTGAAGTGCGCTTCTTCATAACCGGGGAACAAACCCCTGTTGGGGGGGCGAACAGTATGTGTTTTCCCTTTGCCATCCTTGTATTCGAACTTGCCGCTGAAGGCTATTTGTTTCATAAGGTCGGCGTATCGTTCCGGACGGCGGCTGGCTGTGTAGATTTCGCCTGTGGTAATGTTGCAGGTCGGATTCTGCCCTTGATCGATATGCTTGGGAAAGGCTATGTTTTGCATTGCTTGCTCGCAGACCTTGATGCGTTGTTTTTCGTTGAGGAAGTTTTTGTGCCCCGAGCCTTCCAGCAATCTAGACATTGTTTCGTAAGTCCTGGCTATCTGCTCCTCGCCCGGGACTTTCATTCCGTCGGAAGCGCCCTGGCGGCAGCGCTTCTCTAGCTGGTCCATGTATCTGGTCAGGCGCTTCATGTTTACCTTGTGCGAACGTGCCATATCTTCCAGATTCGAGCGGGCTTCTTCTATATCGCCTGAGTCGAAGCTGCCGGTCCGGTGTCGGAGCCGATCGGCCGGTGCGAAATGCAGTTTGCCGTTGGCGCCGCGATATTGATAGTCGCCATTGTCGGCGATGCCGATGATGTCACGAATTCTTTGCTTGCCATCTTTTCCTGGGCTCACGAACGTGCTGTTTGGTCTGCCATCTGCGTTCGTCTGTGCGATCCAGGTCTGGCTGTAATCGCCTTTTTTCGTCTTCTGGCAGTCGGTGATGGTGATGAGTTCCTTGTTGATGTTGTAACTGAAAGTTCGGGTGGAGCCATTCGGCTGGGTGACATCTGTGACTTTGCCATCGGCGTTGAGCCTGACTCTGGCGAAGTTAGATCTCTCTATAACCGAGGTCCCGTCAGGATTGTCGTAGCGCAGGTCGCCCTGTCCGCCGACCCGGATGTTCTTGCGGCTTTCCAACTCGCCGGCTTTGCGCTCCCAGATGCAGGTGAGCCCGGCTCTTGTGATGTCTGTGACCTTTGTCAACACTCCGTCGGTCCAGTCGAAAGTGCGGCAGTCGCCTTTGTTGATGCTGACTTTGCGCACGAGCCCTTTATTGTCTATCTCCACTTTCGAGCCGTCTTTCTTGGAGAGCTGCGTTGTGCCGGACAGGGCAATGAGGTGCCTGGTGCCATCGAGATCGGTGAAGTTTATGTCACCGTCTTTTGTGATCGTCAGATTGCGCCGAACATCTCTCTTGCCGCTCTCGTCGCAAATCCAGGTGTTGTCCTTCTGTCTCGACCAGGTGATTTTCTGCCCCGGTTGGGTAGCTGTTTCTATCACTTGATCGAGCCTATCCTTGTTATATCGAGCATCCACGGCCGAGCCGTCGGCGCGACGTATGGACAACACGCGCCCGCTGGAGTCGAATTGTGCGCGGGAGCCGTTGGCAGCTATTTGCTCATTGACCTTGCTGCCGTCAGGGCGTAGAGACTGCCAGGATCTCTCGGGAGTCTTCGTATTTGATCTTTTGCTGTTGCTTCCGTCTTCTGCATCCTCTTCATCGGTTTGCCGCCGGCTGCCCGTCTTCTCGACAGCTGCCCGCACGGAATAGATGCCATCGGTTGATAGTATGGCTTGCCCTTTCCAGGAGCCTACTTTTTTGTTCGAGGCGTTGGTAATTGTCCAGCTGTCGCTGCTACCTTCTTTGGTGTAAATGCGGGTTTTGTCAGGCTGTCTCTGCTTGATGGAGACGCAGGACAGCTCTGATGTGTCACCGGCATAAGTAAAGCCCATGGACTTCTTTCCGTCCGGGTACTCTATGGACAGGATGCGTCCTTGTTTGTCAAAGGCGAATCTGGCTTTGCCCGGACCTTCCAGCAATTCTGCCCCGTTTCCTCTTATTACATGCTCGAAGCCGTCAGTGCCGGTGAAGCTCGTATTGCCATTTTCATGCAGCTGTAAGTTTAGGCGGTGACAGCGGGGCTTGGTGTCTGAGACGAATATCTGCCCTTCCCGCTTCCATGTGAGAGCTTTGCTGCCCCCTGCCTGTCTCTCGACAAGCTCGGCAATTTCACCGCTCTGCCAGAGCGCTTCGACAGAGCTTCCGTCCTGCCGTGTGATTCGCTTGACCTGCCCGCTCGAATTGAGCGCTACCCTTGCGCCGGCGGCATTGGTCCTTTCTTCAATAAGGGAGCCGTCGGGGCGTTGCGTTTGAAAGCTCCTGTCGGAGCCGATTTGAATAGTGAAATCCCCGTGGCTCGAGAGGCTCATCGAGCCTGGAACCTTCAGCTTCATTCCGTCGACATTGCAGTACCAGTGTCCCTCTTCCTTGATGTAAGTCCTGACCCCCTTATCGTCTTTCGTTGTTACTCGATTCAGGTTGCCCTCGGCGTCCCGGTCGAAGTAACGTGTCGTCTTGCCGCCCGGATAAGTGATCGCTGTGATGCGGTTTTGCAGATCGTATTTTATGCTGGGTGCTTCGGACATCATTGGCGGACGTCCTGCTCTGTCTTGTCCCCCGTCCAGGCGAAAGTCGGGCAGGGCTGCTAGATTTCTGGAAGGAGGTGTCTCATACCGCTGAGCCCTGTACCAGTCTGTATTGTGAGTCAGTGACAGAGATTTCGCCAGATCGACTTTCGGAAGCAACTCGGCTGCCCCCAGGCTTGCAAGGAGACCTGGGTAATTCTGCGGGGGGGCACTTCTGCCCCCTTCTTCTCCTTGGCAATTTTGATTGTCGGATAATTCAAGCATTGTTTTCTCTTCTGCCTCATGCGACGGCGATTATGCCGGCGTCTTTGCAGAGCTGTCCTTCTGTCTGAGATCGCCGTAGTCCTGCGGCTTACGTAAGAGGCAGGGCTAGGGCAGTGTTGTCCCGTCGAGTCTTATTGTGTGTTTGATACCGTTGCTGGTGCTATACAACATATCGCCGTCCTTGTTGAAAGACAGATTGCGCAGAATTTCTTTATGCTCGGGAGAGTCTGATGTCCAGTTGTCATCTTTCTGCTTCGTCCAGGTGATTCTTTCGCCTGACTTGCTGCTCGATTCGATGACCTGAGACAGCTTGCCGCCTGCGTATACGGCATCGACTGCCGAGCCGTCAGCGCGGCGTATGGTCATGAGGTTGCCCGATCTGTCGAATGTCGCTTTCGAGCCGTCTTCAGTTGAGCGCTCGGCGGCATCGCTGCCATCGGGGCGGAAAGAATGCCAGCTGCCGTCGCTGCCATCGTCGTCTTCGTGCCGGGTGTTCTCATCGCGGCTTTTGTTCCTCCTGTCCTTGCGGGATTTCCCGTCGGCTTCCTCGTCAGCATCATTGTCCCGGCCGTCTTCGGGGTCATCCTCACCGTCACCGTCACGTTTTCCCTTGTCTGCGTCATCGGAGCCGTCCGTCTCATCGCTATCCTCGCCGCCGCGATCCTCGTTGTCTCTCCTGTCCCAGTCGTTGCGCCTGCCTCTGCGCCGTCGCCTGCGACGGCGATTGCAGCCACCGTCGTTGTCATTGCCTCCATCAGAGTCTTCGCCGCCACCATCATTTTCGTCGCCGCCATCATTGTCTGAGTCATGGTTATCGTCTGACTCGCCGTCTTTCTTTCCTCGTCGCTTATCTTTGTCCCTTTCCTTATCAGCGCCTTTGTCGCCTCCCTCTGGATCTTCCCCTCGATTGTGTTTGCCATCTCTTCTTTTGACGGAATAAATTCCGTCTGGCGAGAGCGTGACGTCGCCCGACCAGGTGCCTGTGTTCTTGCCGGCTCCGTCGGTTATAGTCCAGCTGTCGGAGTTGCCGTTGCGGGCGTATATTCTTTTTGTCTGCTTGATCTTGTCGTCGACCGTCACTGAATTTATCTTATTGGTGTCACCGTCATAAGCGAAACTGCGGATGGTCTTACCATCGGCATATTCGATTGAGCTTATGCGACCTTGCCGGTCGAAGCTGAATTTGCCTTTGCCGGGGCCTTCCAGTAATTGCGCCCCATTGCCGCGCACTATGTGCTTTAGACCGTCGCAACCGGTGTAGCTGAGATTGCCGTTTTCGTGAAGCTCCATGTTCAGGCGTTGTTGAGGCGGTTGCTGGTCGGATGACCAGATGTCCCTCTGTTTCTTCCAGGTCACAGGTTTGCTTCCGTCACCTTTTTCTTCCACAATTTGGTTGAGTGAGCCGTTTTCATACACCGGCGACAGGGAGCGACCGTCCTTATGGGTAATCCGCTCGATGCGCCCGTCTGCGTTCAGCGCCACCCGCGCCTGGGAAGCGTTGGACTTTTCTGTGAATACTCCTCCAGCTACTGTCTCTGTCCTGAATGTGCCGGCCGGCTCTAGTGGCAGGGACAGAGTGCCCTGTGCCGACAGGATCACGGCGCCAGGGAGAGGCAACCTCCTGCCTTCGATCTCTGCTGCCCACTTGCCATTTTCTTTGACAAGCTTGCTCGTCCCCTGGCTGTCTCTGGTCGTGACCGAATTGAGATTGCCGGCAGCATCGCGGCCGAACTCTCTGTTTCTGCCGTCGGGATAAGTGATTCTGGCGATATTGTTGTTTCCATCGCGCACGATGGAGGAGCTTGCGGTTGAAGCCTGTGTCTGTGATCTCTCTGGAGAGCCGTCAAGTTTCAGCCCCGGGAGGGCTGGATGATCGGCGCCTGACTCCCCCTGGAAGTATCCGTCAGTCCTGGATCTTCGACCGAAAGGTGAAATTGAATCTGTAAGAGCCGATGCCAACGTCGCATCGCCGGCGGTGGCGGTTTCTTTTCTGGAGTGTCTGTCAAAGCTCTGCGCGCTGAGAGAAGCGCCTGAATCAGGCAACGAAAACTGGCTCATGTGCGACCTCCACCTGAGTTGATGTGTCTAGGCAAAAGAATCGCAGCCCAACTTGAATCTTACTGATGGAGTGTCCGAAACCCTGGAGCATCAGTATGATCCTGGACTATGAACTTTTTGTGACCAGCTGAGGCTTCTTCGATAATAGCAATCTCGGGATTATTCAGGGCTAGTGTGCGTGGTGTCGCAACTGGTGGCTTCACGGGTCTCGCTGCCGTCGCTCTTGAACGAGCGCCAGAGCCCCTGCGAGGAAGTATGCTCACCCCTGTGTGCCTTCAGCGAGTAGATGCCCTCATTGCTCAATCCTATTTGTCCTGCCCACAACCCGAGCTTGCGTCCGCTCCCGTCTGATACGCTCCAGAGGTCGGATCTGTCGGTGGCGTTGTAAATGCGGATAAGTCCTTTCTCCAGATTGTTGACGATGATCGAGGCGAGATTGGTTGTCCGTCCGGCGTAAGTGAAACTGCGCAGTTTCTTTCCTCCGGGGTACTGAATGGAATGAATTCTCCCTTCGCTGTCGAAGCAGAAACGGGCGGAGCCTTGATATTCCAGAAGCTCGGCGCCATTGCCCCTGATGACTAGCCTGGTTGTGTCCTCAAAGTCATAAACCGTGTTGCCGTTGGCTTGAAGGGCGATGTGTCGGCAGGGTGTCAGATCATCTCTGTCGCTTAGCCAGAGATTGCCACTCATTGTCCATGTGATGCTTTTCCTGCCGTCCGGCTGCCAGTGGCATATTGCGGTCAGGGAGCCGTTTTGGCGCGTTGCTTGAACAAAGCTGCCATCGGAGCGTTCGATGGCGGCAATATTTCCGTCAGCATCAAGAGCTACCCTGGCGCCGGTGGCGGTGACGTACTCTTCAACTGTCACGCCGGCAGGACTTTCCCTGCGCCTGAGCCCGCCTGCCGCCAGCTCCATGTAAAAATTGCCGCAGCAGTCAAGTGAGATCTCTCCTGGCAAACGCAGCTTGATGCCCTCGATCGTGACAAACCACTGCGCGCCTTCGGCAAAGTATGTGCGGCAGCCGTCTGCGTCTCGGGTGGCAACGGAGCAGAGCCTTCCGTTCTGGTCGCGCTGGAAAGTGCGTATCTTGTTTTGTCCGGGATAAATTATGCGGGTAATCTCTTTCGCCTGGTTAAATTCGATGACCGCATCAATACCTTGGTCTCTTTTGGCAGTAACTGAGGTTTGTTCCCTGCTTGCTACGCCCTGTCGGCCGGTGGCGCCTCTCATCGAAGGCAGCTTCAGGCTGTTGAGCAGGATTCGATCGATGGAGCGCAATTCCGCCCAGCCTGGCGGCTTGTGACATGCAGGGACAGAGCCGGAAGATGTTGCTGCTGGGCTCCGTTTGCTTTTGGTTGGCTGACTGCTTATGTGAGATGTTCTGGCGGCTTGCTCGACTGATTGGCCGACGTCAAAGGAAGAAGATTGGGTCATGGCGATTTCCACCGGGGCGAGGGTAGAAATAGCTCAGCCTGGAAGAATGTGAAGTGCATTCCTCCCGAACCCTGGGAAGCAATTATACACGACCTTCTTGACAAGCGCGACTGTTATCTGTGCCTTCGCCTGCCAGATTTAATGCCTGTTGCCTTTATCTGCTTAAGGGGAAAGAGCCAACCATTGCTGGTTGACTCCCCTTTGTTTTCCGGTCCCGCAACCGGTTACAAACTTATCTTGCAGCGGCGGCATTTCATTGCAAGTGCCAACACTCTAGCGAACATTTGTGACAAATTTGTGAAACGGCATGAAAGGCAGGACAGAGCCTACAAAGGGAAAAGAGCCAACCTTTGACCGTTGGCTCTTTTCCACTTTTCCGGTCCCGCAACCGGTTCTTAACTTGTTTCGCTTCAGCGAATAGAGATAGTCTAGGAAACATTTGTGGATTTTTTGTGACACGAGAGGCACAAATGGATATTGCCAGTCAATTTAATGTTCAGAACATCAGGGCTTTGATCTTCGATATGGACGGAGTGATTGTCGATTCGGAGCCGTTTCATTTGCTTGCTTATCAGGAATTTTTCCAGGCTTACGATATTCATTACACAGAAGAGCACAATCAGGAGTTCCTTGGCTCAAAGGATCTTTCCATGGCTGAAATATTGATCGAGCGTTTCAACTTGCCTCAGACGCCTCATAGCATGGTCCAAGCCAAGGAAGAGATCCTTTGTCGCTTGCTTAAGGACAACTCCAGAGCCAGACCAGGCTTGTATAAGGTGTTGCAAGAGGCCTCTGAGCTCAAAGTGCCTCTTGCTGTAGCTTCATCGGCGACACTGAAGACAATTGAGCTTGTTGTCGATACTCTTTCTATACGACAGTATTTCGGCTGCCTCACTTCCGGTGATGAGGTGAAGCAAGGCAAGCCGGCTCCGGACATCTTTGTTCTGGCTGCCTCAAGGCTTGGCGTCGATCCACGCTATTGTCTGGTTATAGAAGACACGCTCAATGGCATACGTGCCGCCAAAGCTGCCGGCATGTACTGCCTGTCCATTCCCTGCGAGGCGACCCGCCACCAGGATCACAGCCTGGCTGATTTCAGGCTCTCCAGCCTGGAAGAGCTCGATCTCAAGCCCCTGACCCGGGCTGCCAGCCTCTAAATGCGGCGCTGGCGCGCACTGTCCAGCTCCTATCTCGGCTTAAGGCAGGAGCAGCCTCGATACTGGTCTTCTGCACAGTCAGGCTGACTTCAAAGTTGTGAATCAGCGTCAGGCCACGCGTGTATATCCTGGCTGTGCTTCGTCTTTGTGTAGCGCGTGCTTGACGGCATCTTCGGAAACCATGCCGTGGGCGTTCTTATAAAGCTCGGCGATGACGTCGTTGGGAACGGAGCCGACAAGACGGCTGGTCATCTCGCGCAGCGCCGATTGAACGCGGGCCTGATCGGCTGCAGCGCCGACCGTCGCTTGAGCTGAGTCGAGCGTCATGACCATGTCCAGCCGCCCGGCGGCAGCCACGGCAAATTTTTGTCCGCCCAGCTCCGAAAAAAGAGCCAGCAGCCTGCCGACATCGCCGTCCACAACCTGTCCGGATTGAGCCTTGGCGATAATTTCATTGGCGAGCGCAGAAGCTTGCGCGATTGCCTGATTGGCATTGCCTACAGCCCCATCCCCATCGCCAAAATTGTCGCCGGTGCCCAGATAAGATCCGTCCTTGGTGACATTCCCGTAAGAGTCGATTTTTGTGCCATCGGAAAATTCGACTGTGTCGTCGGCATTGAATTTGGTGCCATTGGCGCGCTCCAGGCTGCCGTCGCCCTTGATCTCGTCTTTGTTCCAGGCAACGGCCTCGTCGCGCCCTTCTTCATCTTGTTTGAATGTGACCGGACCGTCTTTTGTTTGAACAGTGACAGTCTTGTTTTGCGTGTCGAACTCGGCCTTTACTTTGCCGTCAGGACCGAGCTCCTGTATTTTGCCGGTTTCGGGATCGGCAACAGCCTGGCTGCCGCCCGGGCGTGTCAGTGTGC
>JAHFBI010000012.1:4331-10785 GCA_023250095.1 Candidatus Melainabacteria bacterium | reverse complement strand
TGAGTCCCGGCAGAAACAGTGGCATCTTTGCCGTCTCCATCGGCGTCGACGACAGTTGTCGCGTTGCTGCTGGCGGCGACACGAACGTCTTCAGCTGTCTGGAGGGAGCCGTCTTTCTTCACGGTCTGGTTGGCGACTTCGAGGTTGCCCTGGCTGTTCACTCTCAGAGTCTGGGTGCCAACACTGAGGGAGCCGTCTTCGTTCTCTTGAACTTGCTGATTTGCCGAGCCGTCTTCATTGTGTGCTTCCCACCGTCCGTTGTGGTGGTGGATTTTTATTTTGTGCCCGTCGGCTGTGACAGCATGAATTTCGTCGGTGCCTGGCTTAACCAGGAACTTGACTTGCTCGTCGCCCTGACCGGCCACGATTTCTTTGCGCCCGTCCTGGTGAGCAAGAATTGTCGTGCCGTCCAGAGTATTGATCCGCACCAGCCCGTTGCCGTGCTCGTCTTGCATCGTGTGCACACCGGCCTGGCTCTGCTCTTCTTCGGGTACTTCCTTGCGCCCATGCTGGTGGACTTCCATCAAGCTGCGGCGGAACTTGGTGACAATTTCTTTGTTGTCCACTTCGACTCGGTGCCCCTCGGCGTCGGTGGTATACAGCTTGCCGTGATTGTATTCCCAGGTGTGCCCGTCATCGGTGAGCTTGAATCCGCCTTGTGGACTGCGTTCCAGATGTGTGCCATTTGGTCCGTCTTCGCTGACGACCCCGGTTGTTTTGTCTCGCGTTGCCTTCGTGCCTGTGCTGTCTGTTTCAGTGGCAATTTTTCCATCCACGTGCGCATCGCCGGCAGTCGAGTGGTGGTCGACGCCGTTCTTGCCGATTTCTACCTTGCTTTCCCCGCCCTTGCCGTCCGGGAAGGTTGTGACTTCAGTTCCCTTTTCCGGGTTCTTGGTCTTTTTGAACATGCCGTCCCATGTGTCGCCAAGCCAGTCAAAAGCTTTGGCTATCATCCCTTCGTCCTTGGTCTGCTTGTCGGCGCCGGCAGGCTTTTCTTCCGGCTTCCCGCCGGCAGCTGCACTTGCGTCCACTGCCTTGGCAGTCACCTGGCTGGTGTCAGCCGGTTTGTTGAAGGAGCTGTTCAAAAAATCGTAGTCAAATGTGAGGAAGCCAGAGTTAACGGCTTCGGCGCCTCTGTTCCTGGACTGGTCGCCGAAGTCCCAGAGAGCTTTGTTGTTGAAATCTTTGGCGTCCTTAGCCAGCTTGGTGTCCGTGTCAAGCCCGAAAGTGAACTCCAACCCCTGCACGGCTGTGCTGGCTCCGCTGGCGACCGCTTCCTTTATCTTGGAAGCTGTGTTGGAGATGCCGCTCCACGTATCTTTCAAGACATCTGACCAGGTGTGTGAGCCGTCCTTGTGCTGGTCCTGGGCGTGCTCTCCTTCATGCGTATGGTCTGCCGTCTGCCCCTTGCCCTGTCCCTCTTCATGCTGGGCGGTCGTGTCAGTCTGTGGCGTAGCCGGCTTCTGTTTGGATTCAGAGGTATCTTCTAGCTTGGCCATTTTTTTGGTAGAAACTGCGGGGAGCCGGTTAGTAAAAAGCGGACAAGGAAAGGAAAATGGGCAATTTGTTCAATTCTGTTGAGTTGTAAGTATTTTGTCAAGAGAACCCATGCGGTTTCTCCCATGGTCTGACGAATATTAATAAGTCCTCCCATAAGAATCGCCAAATACTGAAGGATAAGCGACGGAGGAAGAAGAAAAGGGGTCGCAAGGCAACGACGGCGATGAGCCGTCGGCCGCCGAGAGCGTTGTGGCGCGGAGGAGCGATGGAGGAAGAAGAAAAGGGGTCGCAAGGCAACGACGGCGATGAGCCGTCGGCCGCCGAGAGCGTTGTGGCGCGGAGGAGCCGAGGGTACCGAAGGCGACGGAGCGCTTATCATAGGTTACAATTCTTGCTGCCTTTTGCCTGGAATCTATATACCATGAAGCCGAAAGTTAAAAGCCTGCTGGCAGTCGGGGCTCTTGCCCTGTCCTTGTGCTCGCCGATTGAGGCCTATGCCGATACTGGCGCCTGGCAGCAGTACACTCGTGCTGGCGAGGCAGCCCTTTCGGCGAACAATTACGGTGTGGCAGAGAAGAATTTCACACTGGCGCTGTCTGAAGCCGAACGGTCCGGCGCAAAAGATATGTCTTTGTGCCGCAGCCTGGAGAATCTGGCGAATCTATACGGGGCACGGGGGCAGTTTGCCAAAGTCGAGCCTTTGCTGGAAAGACAGCTGAGGGTAAAGGAAAAGTTACTTGGCAGCGAGAGTTCGGAAGTCGTTTCTCAAGTCGGAAAGCTAACCGTGTTCTATCTCACGCATGGCACGGCTGGCAAAGCCGACCGCTTGTCCAATCTATTGCTTGCTTTTGCCGACAAGAAAGTGAAAGAGCAACAGGCGCTGGCCGATCATCTTAACTGGCTCGGGCAACTCTTTGCCAGGCAACCTGAGTGGGCGGAAAGTGGCAATCTGTTGAAACGCGTGGAGGAAGCCACGCACAAGGCATGCGCCAATCAACATCTGGAGCTGTCCGCCAGCCTGGATGCCCTGGGGAATTTGTATAAGCAGCGGGGTAAGTACGCTCTTTCCGAGCGACTCTTTAAGAACGCCCTGGCTTTGCGCCAGAAGACTCTTTCTGCCGGGCACCTGGCTCTAGCCTACAGTTATGAGAATCTCGGCAATCTGTATGTGGCTCAAGGGAAAAATGACCTGGCAGAGCCTTTTTTCAAGCAGGCTCTTGATGTAACCGAGAAGACTCTGCAGCCGCAACGTCCGGAAGTCTATACCCGGTTGGACAATCTGGCCCGCTCATATGTTTCACTCGGGCAATACGCTGAAGCTGAATCGCTTTACAAGCGAGCCCTGGCTGTTATGGAAAAGTCCGGTACATCCGGGCGCGACCTGAGTGCTGTGTGCCTGGCTCTGGCACAGCTTTATATCAAGCAGGGTAAGTTGGCCCCTGCTGAGCCGCTTCTCAAACGAGGGCTGAGTATCGTCGAGGCAGCAAATGGACCGCAGCATGCCTGTCTGGTCCCGGTTCTGGAAACTTATGCCGATGTTCTGGAAAAGAACAATCATGCTCCCGAGGCTGCTCGGGCTCGCGCTCGCGCCAGAGCAATTCAGGGCATAGCAGCTACTTCGGCGGCCGGGCCTTCCGGGTCGGATTTTTGATGCGCCTTTTTTGCGCTTGCTTGCTTGCCATCTTCCTTGCTCTTCCGATGTATCCGGCAGGAGCACAGGAAAGACAACCCGGGACGCTCGGACATGCGTCTTCTAATTCTGCGCCTGCACTTTCGTCTCAGTTGCCATCTTCTTCCCAGAGTCTGGCTCTGGAGCTCAAGCCGGTTGAGGAAGTAGCTAACAATTTCTTGAGGCGCGCAGAATTACAGCATTCGCTCGTCGGGCTGGAGATTTTGCACATACCATCCGGGCAGGTTCTTTTTAGCTTCAACGGGCGGCGGCGGTTTGTGCCGGCTTCAACGACCAAGGTTGTCACCACGTCTTGCGCCATGGATACTTTTGGTCCGGACTACAAGTTTGAGACTAGCCTTGTGGCTGATGGAGCGATCAAGTACGGGGTACTTACGGGCTCGCTTCTTATAGTTCCCAGTCAGGATCCAACTTTCAAGACGGAAGATTTGCGGCAGATGCTTGCTGTCCTGAAGTCTCAAGGGTGCAAGTCAATCGAAGGGATGTTTGAGACGGCCGTTGTCGAAGGCGGCGGCGACCATTTTTCTTCCGAATGGTTGGCCCAGGACTGGGGGCAGGATTGGATGCCGGTTTCATCGGATCTCGTCATAGATCGCAATGTGGTAGGCGGCGACCCCGGTCGGGGGTATCGGTGCCAGCAGATGGGCGCTGATGGTGAGCTGTCAGCGCTTACCAGGTCTCTTTTGCTTTCGCCATGGGCTCCCTCCTGGGTTTCTTTTCACAAGGCAAGCAATTCGGTGCAGGTTTTTCGTGGACCCAATCAGGTCATGGGTGGCGCGATTGTAAGCAATCCCGGGCAGTACAATCTGGCTGTTGGCAAGTCTTTGCTCAAATCGCTCGGTATCAAGATAGAAGGCCGATCCTCCCCGGGCAAGGGGGTCGATCAGTGGCGGATAGCCGAGCACCAGTCCAGGCCCCTGTCACTCATCATCCGTTTAACTCTCAAAGAGAGCGACAATCTTTATGCGCAGCAATTGCTCCGTACTCTTGGAACGCTTCCACCGCTGAATCGAAGTCTCGAGAAAGCATCCCTTGAGGAAAGAGGGCTTGCGCGTCTGAGCCAGTGGCTCTATTCAATTGGCATCAGTGCCAGCGAGGCTGTTCTATATGATGGTTGTGGTTTGTCGCGCAAAGATTGCCTGAGTCCGCATGCGTTAAATTGCGTCCTCAGGCACATGGCTGGTCCGAAAGGAGATGGACCTTATGTGGACCTGCTTATCCACGACGGAGAGGGGATGGAGAAGACTTTTCGTTTCAAGACAGGCGCCATGGACAGCGTTCGATCTATTTGCGGGATTGTCAGAACTAGCGCCAGCGAGCCTCTGGCTGTGACGGCCATCATCAATGCTCACAATCCTTCAGTGCGCGAATTGCGCTCCAGCCTCTCTTCCCTCATCGACCACTTGCAAGCGCTCGGTCCGCTCACATTGCCTGCTCCCTTGCCCAATCCGGCGCCGTCGGGGACGGTTTCGCCGGTAGCTGTGCCGGCAAAACAGAAGGTCAAGTCCTACGGACAGGCTCTGGCAGAAATTCGTTCAAGGCGCGCCGGCGCGCGTCCTGCAGGAGTCAGGAGCAAAGCTCACACAAAAGCACACAAGCACCGAGTCCACCGCTGAATTCGGTGTAGATATGCTTTGCGGCAAAGCACCTGGCTTACAATCTGCGCGCGATTGTCGCTGCCGTGTCAGGCATGTCCGAAACAATTGCCGTGCATCTCCTGGCAGGGAAGGACACGCTTGCCATACAAGGAGAGATTTGCCTGTGCTCGCTCATACAACCTTTCGGCGCCTTCCATGTCGCCTAGCTTCTCCTTTATTTCGGCCAGACGGACAAGAAAGGGGCAAAGGTCCACGTGTTCCTTCCCGTATAGTTTTTCGGCGATGCGCAAGGTTCTTTCATACAGGTGCTCGGCATCGTTGACTTTGCCTGATGCTCTGGCTGAGTCTGCCATCGACTGGAACACTCTGAAAGCTTGCTCTCTTGAAATAGCTTCCATGACTGCTCCTTTTCTTTCTCGAAGGATTGATTCCAGAAATAACCGACTTATGTCATTTATGTTCGCACCAGTCCCCTGGTTTGCAATCCTCCGCCTTATGTATACTCAGGGGACGATTGTGTATAGCTTCCGGTATGCCTTTTCATCAGCCTTTGGTGCGAAGCTGCCCTTCCATTTTGCATTTGCTATGCGCAAGGAGATAAGTGGTGATTGTCTGTGAAATCTTTTGGACGAGAGGATGGCTAACAAATTTCCGCAGGTAGTGCATGAGGCAAGATTGCTACATCCTGGCGGATGAGCTTCAGTTTGTCCTTCCGGTCCATTGTAGAATAATAGGAGTTCTTTTCAGACCGGCTTTGAGGACATTTGTATGTTGCGGCACGCGGTTGTTCGGGCGCTTGTGCTCATGGGCTTTTGTCTTTCCCCGGCGCTTTCATATTCACGCGAGTATGAAAAGGGGCTTGCAGCCTTCCAATCCGGGCACAATGCCGAAGCTGCCGCCTACTTTCTGGCGGCTGTGCGGGGGGCGGACGCCCAGAACCCGGCGGCACGCTATTATCTGGCTTCGGCGTTTTTGCGGCTCAGTCGGGTGGATGAGGCTCTTCATGAATTCCACACCTGTCTCGAGCTTAAGCCTGACAATGAAATGGCATCCTATTGCCACCAGGCCATTCAATACTACGAAAAGGCGGCTACGCCAAAGCTTTCGCCTGCTGCCGTCTTCCAGAATAATGCTCTGATAACGCCGGCGCCGTCTTCAATGGAGCAAGCGCATGCTGTTCCTGAGATCAAGATAGATCCAGGTAAACTCCCGAAAATCCCTTCTTATACTTATGCTGGACCGTCGATTGCCGAGGTGCAGACCTGGGATTACCGGCGCCAGGCCGATTATCTCGATTGCGCCCAGGAAAGTTATGACCTGGCAGTCAACCAGATGGATCGGCTTACCTCCTGCCGGCGCAGAGCGGAAATGGCTGTAAATTCGCAGGTTCCTGGACAGAAGGCCTACGGCGAAGACGAGGCGGCTTTCAAGGCACGTTATGATGCCTCTGCAAGACAAGCAGGCGATCTGCTGGCTCCTTATAAAGTGGCGGAAGAAAAGCAAGCTGGCTTTGTCGACCTAACCCGGGCCATAACCGAAATGTGTACGTCCGCCGCCGGGGGATTCAACAAACATATGCCCACCGGCTGCCGCCGCGGTGGACCCTGAGGACCCAATCTTTAGGCAGGCTGGCTTATGTGTTGCCCGGCAGTCCTAAAGAGGGCCA
>JAHFBI010000012.1:0-4321 GCA_023250095.1 Candidatus Melainabacteria bacterium | reverse complement strand
TTGCTTGCTACACTGTAAGGTAATTCAGGGAGAGTTTTCTGAAAGGAAGTTGTTATGTCGTTGCAGCAAATTAAACAGGCGATTGCTGATAGGAAGATGATATGCCCGGAGTGCCGGGCACCGATTGGAAAATTCGATAAATATACCGAGTTGACAGCTTCAGTCTGGGACGGTGCCGGCGATTCGGATCTTGAAACAGCCGGCTCGAAAGTGACGCTCATTTGTGGGAACGCTTCCTGCGCCTGGAGCGAGCGCACTGAATACTGGAGCAATTATATTGATGAGTGATCGCCTTGAATTGCTGCCAATCTTCAAGAGAGTCCTTCTGGCAGGGGTGTTTTCAGTTGCTCTTCCTGCCGTATTCATCAACTCTTTTGCTTTTGCGCAGGGTAATTTGCCTCAGGTTCGCGGGCACGTCAACAAAGGCAACTATTTGCTTGGCCGCGGACAGTTTCAGGAAGCTATCGCTGAATATGAGGAGGCTCTGAAGTTGGACCCCGCCAATGTCGTGGCGCGCAACAATATTGTGGAAGTCCACAACAACTGGGCTATTTCTTGTTATGCCAGGAAAAAATACGGCGATGCACTCGAACAGTGGCAAAAGGCTCTGGAACTCGATCCCAATCATCGAAATGCCAGACGAAATCTGGCCTTGATGAAACAGATGATGGCTCAACAAGGACTCTCCGTGGGCGGCTCCAGTTCGGAGGGCAGCCCCGAAGGTGCTGACAAAAGGCCTTCCAAGGGCCCATCTGCCGCCAAACCGCCTGCAGCCGGCGCTGGCGTCCCTAAAGAAGATCCATCCACTTCGGTATCCGGACCTGTCCTGATTCTGACGCCTGGCTTGAGGCAGCCGCAAGGCCCCAAACCTGGTGAGATGGACCAGTCTGCCCTTCCACCTGACCCTGCTTCCTTGGTTCCCTGCACTGCTGGCAGTGTTTCTGCCTCTCAAACCCCGAGCCCTCCTCAGCCGGGGCAGTCGTCTTCTCCGCCTCCATCTCAAGCCCAGAGCCAGTCTTCGATATTCACACCAGCCGACAACCCCTCTTCTGTCCGGAGCACTCAAGGCTCGTCGGCGGGAGCAGCCCGACAGGTGACTTCTCCTTTGTTCCCAGTGACACCGGAGCAATTTCCCAGGCAAGTTATGCCAGCAGCTTCGTCGGTCGGGCTTCCACCTCAGGTAGCCCCTTCAGGCTCTCCTGCGGCTTTGCCATCACCTGCGGCTTCCTTGCTGCCGGGACCTTCGTCCAGCGGCAAGGGCGGCGGAATTCCTGGATCTCTTGAAGATCAGCTTGCCGCAATCGAATTGAAGATATACGGACAGAAAGCCAACGATCTAACAGTCATGCAACGGCTGGAAAAAATGGAGAAGGACACCGCCGGTCTGGTACGCTCGGGAACGATCACTGAACGTATTAATTACCTCAAGCAAAGCTATGGCTTGTGATATTACCGGCGGTGCCGTCGCAATGGACGGCCGTGCACTGCGACTCAACTTTATGCATTTATGTTATCGGCAAATGATTTGCTCATCAACTTTCCAATGACTCTTCCTTTAAGATCATCGCTTGTGTTTTCGGCACCCCTGTGGAGCTGGGATTCTCGTTCTTATTTAATTGCTATTACTTTCTCTCGGATAGAATTAGACTGTTTGTTTCGTTTTCAAAGACGCTTAGTTAAAGATGTTTTCCCACGAGAATGATGTCATGAGTTTTTGCCGGTTTGTTTTCTGGATGTCCATTCTAGTGACTCTTGCTCTTCCGTGCTCGCCGGTGGCTTTTGCCGGTAGCGGTTATTCAGAGCTTCACTACCGGAAAAACAACATTGGCGGATACTGGGCCGATCGAGCAGGCAATTACACTGATGCCGAGCGGCAGTGGAAAGAAGCTCTCAGTGAGACTTCCAAGCTTGGCAAGCCGGATGCCCGGCATGCCATCAGCTTGAGAAATGTGGCCCTGGTTCTGGATGAGCAGGACAAGAGCGTTGAGGCTGAGCCTTATTTCAAGCAGTCTGTGGTTGTCTATGAGAAGCTTTATGGGCTGGAGAACTATGAAGTTGGTGCAACTCTCCTTTACCTCGGGCAATGCTACGACAAGCTCGGTCGTCCGGCGGAGGCAGTCCCTTGCTTCCAGCGGGCGCAGGCGATATTTGAGAAGACAAAAGGGGTCAACGCCAGGATGACAGCCGACGCGCTGCGCGGGCTGGGCATGTCTTATTATCAACTCGGGCGCTATGCCGAGGCGCAGACCAGCAGCCAACGGGCGGCCAGCATTTACGAGAAAGTTTGCGGACCAAAGGATATCGAGCGCTCTTTGATCTTGACCGATCTGGCTAATTTGAATTTCTCCTCAGGCAAGTATGCAGAAGCGGAGCCTCTTTATCAAAAGGCTCTGGCAATAATGGAGAGTGTCAAGCAACCCAACTATTACAGTCTTGCCGTTAGTGCCGACAATCTGGCAGGACTTTACCGGGCGCAAAACAGGCTGTCCGAGGCTGAGCCGTGCTATCAAAAAGGGCTGAGATACTGGGAAAGCGCCAAGGGACTTGAGAGCCTGCCTGTAGCAAACGAGCTCGAACAACTCGGCGAACTTTATCGTGCCCAGAAGCGATATGCGGAAGCCGAAGGAGCTTACAAGCGGCTTCTGGCTATCAAAGAGAAATTGCAGGGCAAGGATGATCCCGCAGTGGCAAAGACGCTCAACTATCTTGCCGGTCTGTATGATGTGCAGGGCAAGAAAAATGATGCTGATTCGCTCTACAAGCGCTCTGAGACAATCGAAGGGCAGACGGACAAAGTAAATCGCCTTGGCTCTGCGATAAAAGACAAATGGGCTTTGCTCATCGGTGTCGGGCAATACACGGACAAGGCGATCAATCCGCTGAAATATGCCGACAAGGACGCACGTGATTTCGGGTATTTTCTTATAAAGGAATGCGGGTTTGCCCCGGATCACGTGAAGCTTCTGATAAACCAGGATGCTACGCGCAAAAACATCATGGAGGTGATGGGGGACAAATGGTTGCCCCTGGCAGCCGGCTCGGACGATCTGGTGATTGTCTTCATTTCCAGCCATGGAAGCCCGGCTGACGAGGTTGGCGGCACAAATTATATTGTTGCTCACGATACTGAACTCAACAATTTGTGGAGCACTGGCATCCCCATGCAGGATCTCACGCGCATGATCAAGGGGCGCGTGCATTGCGATCGCGTGGTTCTGCTTATTGATGCCTGTCACAGCGGTGCCACTCAACTGGAAGGGAAAGCGCTGCTCAGGGAAAGTGAGAAAGGTGCCGAGGATCTCGCCCAAGGAACCGGGCAGCTGGTGATTACCTCCAGCCGCGATAACCAGATATCCTGGGAATCTAAACGATACCCCAACGGCGTTTTCACGCATTATCTCATCGAAGGATTGCGCCAGCACGGCAAGGACACTCGGCTGGGTGATGCTGTCGATTTCATGAAGGAAAATGTCCAGGCCGAAGTTGCCAGAGATAGAAATGGCACGGCGCAAATTCCCGTGCTCAAATCCAAGTGGGAGGGCAGGGATCTCATCCTTGCTGTGACTCCATCCAAACCGCGCCTGGGCCCGTCCGAGGAGCCTCAGGCTCTTGCCTTCCTCAGTGATGACACAGGAGGCGGAAAAGGCGGCGGTGGAGCCTCCAGTCCTGCTGAGCGAACTTTCCCCGGGGCAGCGTCTTCTAAGGACGATTCGCTGAGGGTAGGAGCCAGCAGCACACGGTCTTCTGGACAGACTGAATCTGAGGGGGCAGGCGCGGCCGGCGCCAGCTCGAAAGTTTTCTCGAGCGGAAATCTGGTAAGGGAGAGGATCCCTGCTGAATCATCTTCGACCGCCCACGAAGGGGATGGTAGCCAGGCTTTGTGGCAGACATATATGGATTCTGCCAGGGAAGCCTGTCGCCAGGGGAAATATGACCGCGCCGAGCAGGTCTTGCGGGTTGCTCTGCGGGAGGCAGAACGCATGGTTGGGCAAGACGGGCAGGCACGACTGGCCACAAGCTTGAATTCTCTGGCCGACGTTTACTCTATCCGTGGAAGGTTCGTTGAAGCCGAACCTCTCTATTCCAGAGCACTGGCCGTGTTCCAGAGGTCGTTGGGGTCCAGTCATGAGAAAGTTGCCGATTGCCTTAGCAGCTACGCCACATTATTGCGAAAAACCGGGCGAGCTGCCGAGGCCGACAAGATGGACGCCAGAGCCAGAATGATCCGGCTGGCTCATTAGATCAAAATTGAGCGCACGGCCATCCCATTTTTGAACGGCTGGCAATGGCGGCAGTTTGCTGCTGCTGCTGCTTTTTTTTT
>JAHFBI010000219.1 GCA_023250095.1 Candidatus Melainabacteria bacterium | reverse complement strand
CAATCTTAATGGCATGCCTTTTAATATGCCAGGTATGCCCTTCAAGATGGATTTTTTCTTTAACGGGCAGAAGATGGACCCGCATCAGAGCGGGCAGTTACAGCAGTTCAAGAAACATGATACCGGCTCTGGTTTTGTCATCAGATCGGATGGATACATTTTGACTAATGCTCACGTCGTAGGCGATGCGGAGAAAATAAGTGTCACTCTGAACGACAAGCGCACTTTGCCGGGCAAGGTGGTTGGGCTTGATCATTTTTCCGATCTCGCGCTGATAAAAGTCGATGCGACAAACCTGCCCACTCTGACAATGGGCACTTCTTCGCATTTGCGCCCGGGGGAATTTGCCGTGGCCATCGGCAGCCCGCTGGGCTACGACCATACTGTAACGCTGGGCATCATATCGGCTGTGGGGCGAACGGTCACAGATGTGAACGGCAATATCAACTTTATTCAAACCGATGCGGCGATCAATCCAGGCAACTCAGGCGGGCCACTGCTCAACTTGAGAGGCGAAGTCATTGGCGTAAACACAGCCATTCGTCGGGATGCTCAGAATATTGGTTTTTCGATACCTGTGGATGTGGCAAAAGATGTGTCCGATAAGTTGATTGCTGGTGGCAAGATTCTTAGACCCTGGCTTGGCATCCAAATGCGTGAAATGGATGAAGCGGCTGCAAAGGCACTGGGGATTCCACTTGCGACTAAGGGCGTGGTTGTGGTTGGATTCGTGCCTGGAAGCCCAGCTAAATCTGCAGGATTACAGCTTGGCGATGTGATTCAGAAGATAGACGGCAAGGATATGCCTGCCGCTAAAGATGTGAAAGAATGTGTTCTGGCTCACAAAGTTTCCGATGTCTTGCATTTCCTGGTCTTGCGTAACAATTCCTTGCTACCAGTTGCTGTCAATGTTGGAGATTATCAGGACATCGTTTCCAAACAGTCGCAACAGCCAAGTGATCAGGGAGCGCCCGGGGAAGAATAGCGATTGTCTCTTTCTCTTGCTGGTGGGCGTCTCTGGGCTGACATGATAGAGGAGATGATCTTCGTGGCTGCTACTGCTGCCCCGAAGCCATTGTCTATGTTGACAACGGTGAGTCCTGCCGCGCAGCTGTTGAGCATGGTCAACAGCGCTGCCAGACCCTGGAAGCTGGCGCCATAGCCGATGGAAGTAGGAACGGCAATCACCGGGCTGTCGAGCAAGCCGCCGACGACACTAGGCAGCGCCCCGTCCATGCCAGCCACGACAATGGTTACTGCGGCAGACTGCAATAGCTCTAGATTCCCGAGCAATCTGTGGATTCCGGCTACGCCGACGTCAGTCACTTGCACAAGGGGAATAGCTGTTGATTGCAGTATGACAGCAGCTTCTTCGGCTACAGGCAGATCTGCTGTGCCGGCAGTGACGATTGCTACTGCTGGCACGGAGTCATCTGGCTGAGGGAGGGGACCGAATATGAGCATGCGCCCCAGTTCGTTGTATATGGCGCCTTGAAGTTGAGGAAGCACTGCCGCTGCAAGTTCCGGTGTCGCGCGCGAAGCCAGAACAAGTTCATGATGCTGTTTGAGGCGATGGGCGATCTCGACGACTTGCTTGGCGGTCTTGCCGGGGCAGAAGATAACTTCAGGCAATCCCTGTCGGAGGCTACGGTGCAAGTCTATTTTGGCAAAGCCCAGTTCTTCGTAAGGCAGATTGCGCAAGAGATCCATGCCTGGTCGACCGTGAGAGCGCCGCTTTCGATGGACTCCAGAATCTCTTTGATTTTTGCACGGTCCATTTCTTTGCCCCCGGCTTGCATCAATCACGCTCTTCGAGTGACTGTGCGCGCTACATATCATCTCAGCCGTTTGTTTGCTTGGACGGCTGGTTTCCTTGCTGAGAAACACCGGCACTTGAATTGGAAGCATTGCTGGAGCCGCGTCTGTAACCTTCCATGTCGAGCGTCACGTATTGATAACCGATTTCCTTGAAGGATGCAGACACATCCTTCATCAGCTCAAGATTCGAGCTGAGTGCCGGCAACTCAGAGGGATCAATTTCGATACGGGCCAGATTGCCATGGTGGCGAACTCGCACTTGTTTGAAGCCGAGGGAATGCAAATACTGCTCCGCGCGCTCAACTTGGGTCAAGCTTGAGTGCGTTACTGGCTCGAAAGTTGGAAAACGAGAGGAAAGACAGGCTGCCTGTGGCCGATTCCAGGACGGCAGTCCAGCTTGCCTGGCAAGATAGCGAATCTCTTCTTTGCTCAGCAAGGCGTCCTGCAAAGGGCTGACTACCTTATATTCGAGGGCGGCTTTATGTCCGGGGCGGAAGTCGTTTTTGTCGTCCATTATGGCTCCGTAGGCTACATGGGCGATGTTGTTTGCCACGGCCATCTCTGCTAGCTCGGTGAACAGCGTCTTCTTGCAGAAATAGCAGCGCAAAGCATCATTGCGCTGATAATCAGGATTCTCGAGCTCCTTGGTTGTGATTTCAGTGAGGGCGAAATTAAAGGAAAGAGCTTGAGCGCGTGCTGCCTCCAGCTCTTCTGAGGACAGGGAAGGAGAGACGGCAATGACTATCCGGGCTTTCTCTTTGAGAACTTCTCTAGCGAAGTAAGATAGAAGCGAGCTGTCGACCCCCCCGGAATAAGCCACAATGACGCTGCCGAGGTCCTGGAGGATCTGCTTGAGTCGCGTTTCTTTATTGTTCAGCGCTGGGAGATCCATCTTTACTTTTGCCTCACTTGACCTTTCCGGGCGCCATCTTAGATATGAGGTGCTGCTCCTTTGAGTAAGTTTCCTCCAACCAGGCAATCAAGACAACTGCGAATGGTTGCTTCGTCTTCTTTCTTGGCCGACTGGAAGAGTATTTGCAGGTTGCGGCTCAGAAGAGCATTGTCTATCGATTGCGGCTTCCCGACGAGAATTTTTCTGTAAATGGTTTTGGTTAGCCCTTCTTCGGCTGTTAATAATTCTTCGTGTAGCTTCTCTCCCGGGCGCAGCCCAACAAACTTGATTTCAATGTCGTGTCCAGGGCGCAGTCCTGATAGTTTGATCAAATCGAGGGACAGGTCGAGGATCTTGATTGGTCTTCCCATGTCGAGCACGAAGATGTCGCCTCGGGCGCCGATGGCTCCGGCCTGAATGATGAGCTGAACGGCCTCGGGGATGAGCATGAAATAGCGCGTGACGTCTGGATGGGTGACTGTGACCGGGCCGCCTGCGGCAATTTGAGCCCGCCAGATAGGCAGTACCGAGCCGCGGCTGTCGAGAACGTTGCCAAAACGCACGGCGGCAAATTTCGTCTTCGACGTGCGGGCCAGATCCTGAATCACCAGCTCGGCGATTCGTTTGGTGGCGCCCATTACGGATGTGGGGTTGACGGCTTTGTCGCTTGACACCAGGACGAAGGTCTCTACGCCATATTCTTCGGAGAGATGGGACAGGTTCTGCGTGCCGCCGATATTGTTGGTGACTGCTTCGCAGACATTTTCTTCCATCAAAGGGACATGTTTGTGAGCGGCGGCATGGAAGACCACCTGCGGACGATGTTTGCTGAAGATGTTGACGAGTCGGTTGTTGTCGCGGATGTCGGCTATGATAGGCGTCAGCTTGACAGGCTCTGGCCGCCGCTTTAGCTCTTCGTTGATCATGAAGATGCTGTTTTCACCGCGCCCGAGTAGAATCAGCTCTTCAGGTTGAAAGCGCATGATCTGGCGACACAGTTCACTGCCGATTGAGCCGCCGGCGCCTGTCACGAGGACTCGACGACCTTCGATGTAATCGGCGATTGAGGCGCTATTCAGGTCGACAGGCTCGCGCCCGAGCAGATCTTCTAGTGACACTTGCCGCAATTGGTTGATACTTACGCGCCCGTCAATCAATTCGAAGAGTCCAGGCAAAATGCGTGTCTCGACTTCGGCAGTGCGGCAGATGTCCACGATGCGCCTGACCTCAGCCGGCGGAGCCGAAGGTATTGCGATGATGACTTGGTCTATGAAAAGATCTTCGGATAGGCGTGCCAGGTCGGCAGTGGTACCAAATACGGTGAGACTGCCGATGCGCTTGTGGACCTTTTGCGGGTCGTCATCAACGAAGCCGACGACATCGACACCGATATCGCGGCGATTCGCCAGCTCTTTGACTACCATCTGACCTGCGTCGCCGGCGCCTACGACCAGCCCCCGGCGGCGTACGGGCTGTCGCCAGTGGCGCCGCTGCTGGTGCTCCGTCTGCATCCGACGGATGACTCTTGCGCCGGCGAGCAGCAAGAATGATACGCCGGGCTCTGTGAGGATGACGCCGTAGGAAAGCTGCTGGTCCTGCACTTCCAGGTGCCCCAGTGCCCTGGCAATCATGAGTATAGTGGTGACAATCAGGACCGACACGGCAAGCTCAACGACTTCCGTCAACCCAGTGTAGCGCCACAGCCGTCGGTACACGCCGCAAGCCCAGTTGGCAGAGATTCTCAGGCAGGCGAAGACCGGCAAAAGCGCCAGCAATTGTTGCAGAAAAACAGGGCCGAGCTTGCCGTCAAAGCGAATGAGGAAGGCGAAAGTGAGTGCGGCGCTGACAAGCAGGGCATCGAGCGCCACTTGCAAGAGCCGCATCCAGCGAATTCTATTGAGAAAGCGGGATGTGCCATCGGATCTGGTATCAACGTCCGTCTGTTGCGTTGATACGTCGCCGTTGCCTGGTTGTGGAGAATTCGCCGACGCGCTCAACTGAGTCCTAACCTGCCCGGACCGAACGGCCTAGTTTAACACGGAGTTGTAAAGCAAAAAATGCCAGAGCGTTAATCAAGAATTTTCGGACTTGTCCTTGAGAGCGGCGACACCCTTGGTAATCCAGTCGCGGGCTATTTCTACCGGGACTGCCGTGAATTTGGCCGCGCCTTCGCAAGCCTGCTCATGGGTCATGTCAAGGGCTCTCAGCTCCCTGTAGTGTTGCAGGACTTGAAGTTGTAACTCGCCGCCCGGGCGCTTGACTGTCGCTGATGAGACCATATGGACGAGGGCATAAGCGACAGCAGCCCCCAGCATGATGGTCTCGAGAGCGGGCAGGGGAGCAAAGGCGGCATTAGCCGTGTCCATTCTGCCGATGAAAAAAAGGTGGACCTGTCCGGCAAGGGCGATCTTCGTAAGATTGACTAGCTGGTCTTTGGTGACGCTCAAGCTGTATTGCAGGGCTAGCGAGTATATTGCAAAGAGAATGATAAACATCCACGGTGATACCCAGTATTGCTCGAAAATCGGAGGAGGCGAGTCCTCACGAAAGATTTTCCAGGCCGGTTTCACCCAGTCGGACGGTTTGAAGGGCTTCTTGGGCAGAAATGCCAGATAGCCGCCAAGCAGATAAAAAAGGAACATGCTCGGGCCTATATACATTTTGCCGGCATTGAAGCCAGCCTGCATGGCTACCAGATACCAGCTGCCAATAAATCCGATCAACAGAAAAAGCGGATAGCGCCAGGTCCGCAATTTTTGCTCAACCAGGCTGCCGAAAGTCCAGACGAAGAATATGTTCAGAACAAAAATCCAGGGTGTCAGCTCGCCGAATGTAGCTCCTGCCAGGTAGCTGAACAGTCCCTGATAATCATTGGCAGCAAGCAATTCATGAAAGTGCCGTGCAGTAAATGCATGCAATGCCGCCCAGTTGATGTGTCCGTCCGAGAGTCCAAGAGGCATGAGGCAGACCATGAGCAATGTCAGCACAGGTTTGGGCAGTGGCTGCACCGTTTCGATTTTCGTTTTTTTGCTGCTTGGAATGCTGGTCATATCATGGATAAATCTACAGGTTCAAGGAGCCTACTGTCAAAGTATTGCCCCGAACTTTGATAGCTTAATCTCAGATGACGACGTTGACCAACCTGTCCTTAACGACTATCACTTTGCGCGGGGGCTGTCCGCCGAGTTTCTGCAGCATTTTCGGATCGGACAGAGCCAGCTGCCTGGCGGCTGATTCTGAAAGTCCGCGCTGCGCTTCCACTTTGGAGACGATCTTGCCGTTGACCTGAAGTACTAGTTCGATTTCATCGGACACTGTTAGCTCTTGGACAAAACCGGGCCAGGTTGTGGTGTGGATCGAGTCGTTTTCGGAGGCGGCATAACGGGCCTGATGCCAGAGTTCCTCGGTCAGATGCGGGGCGACCGGTGCCATCACAAGCAGCAGGCTTCTTATGGCATATGAAAGCAGGTCTGACTCGGCGTCCGATAATGTGGTGGTCCCCACGACACCACTTTCACCCTTGTCATCAGGCTTGCCGTTGCCAGTGGGTGCCTTCATTCCGGCAGCAAAGGCATAAAGTTCGTTTACCAGCTCCATGCAGCGCGCAATTGCCGTATTGAAGGAATAGCGCTCCGGACTAAAATCTTCGCTCACGGATTTGATTGTGCGGTGAACGGCTTGCAGCAGGGACTTACCGCGCGAGTCCAGACCTTCGTAAGAAGTGATGCCACCAGAAGCGAAATCCTGCCTGGCGCGTCCCGTTGACTTGATGATGCCGGCATCGAGCAGGTCCTGCACCAGTCTCCAGATGCGTCCTAGGAAGCGGTATTGCCCGATGGCGCCTTCTTCCGACCATTCCAGCTCTTGCTCGGGCGGTGCGGCAAAAAGGGTGAAAAGGCGGGCGGCATCAGCGCCGAATTTCTTAAAGAAGTCCGTGGTCCCGACGACATTGCCGCGGGATTTGGACATCTTTTCAATGCGCCCGGAATCAGGCGAAAACTTGGTGACCATGCCTTGCGAGAGAAGATTGGTGAACGGCTCGTCGCAGGAAACCAGCCCGAGATCGCAAAGCGCTTTGGTGAAGAATCGCGAATACAGCAAGTGCAGGATGGCGTGCTCAATGCCGCCGACATACTGGTCTACAGGCATCCAGTAGTCGACTTTGTCAAGCGAGAAAGGCAAAGAAGTATTCTGGGTGTCGGCATAGCGCAAGTAATACCAGCTCGAATCAATGAAGGTGTCCATCGTATCCGTCTCGCGCTGTGCCGCTCCCTGGCATTGCGGGCAGGTGGTGTTAAGCCACGACTGGCAGCGGGTAAGAGGCGAGCCCCCGGATGCGCTGAACTCGATTTCTTCGATGGGCAGTCTTACTGGCAGGTCATCTTCTTTTACCGGCACAATCCCGCATTTGGGGCAATGGATGAGCGGGATCGGGCAACCCCAGTAGCGCTGGCGGCTGATCAGCCAGTCCCTGAGCCGGAACTGCGTGCGCGGGCGGCCGCTCATATTTTGCTCCGCCCAGCCCACCATTTTTGCCTTTGCTTCTTCGCTTTGCAGTAAATTGAAAATGCCGGAATTGATCATGATGCCCGGCTCCGTGTAAGCCGCTTCGAGCCTTGCCGATGCCGTGCCGTCCGGCGAGATTACTTCTTTCACTGGTAGCGCGTAGTTCCGGGCGAAGGCAAAATCTCTTTCGTCGTGACCAGGCACTCCCATCACGGCGCCTGTGCCGTAGCTCATGAGGACATAGTCTGAGACCCAGAGCGGCACGATATCGCCGTTAAACGGATTGATAACATGGGCGCCGATCGGCACGCCGGTCTTGGATTTTTCATCGGCAGCCACGCGCTCCAGCTCGGTTTTATGGGTGGCTTGTTCGACATAGCTTTCCACTTCCTCTTTCTGCTTTTTGTCAGTCAATTCTTTGACCAGGGGATGCTCGGGTGCCAGCACCAGATAGCTGACACCAAATACAGTATCAGGGCGCGTTGTGAACACGGTCACCTTGACGTCGGGTTTGCTCTCGACTGTGAAGTTAAGCTCGGCGCCTTCAGACTTGCCTATCCAGTTGCGCTGCATGACGCGGACGCGCTCGGCCCAGCCGGTTAGTTTATCAAGATCCTTGAGGAGCGCCTCAGCATAAGCCGTGATCTTGAGGAACCACTGCGCCATCAGCTTCTGCTCGACGGTTGTTTCCGGATGGCGCCAGCAAGCCCCGTTTTCCACCTGCTCGTTGGCTAGAACTGTCTGACAGGAGGGGCACCAGTTCACAGGCGCACTTTTGCGATAAACGAGCCCCTTCTTGTAGAACTGCAGGATGAGCCACTGCGTGAAGCGGTAATAATCCGGCTTGCTGGTTGTCACCTCCCGTTGCCAGTCATAGCTGGTGCCGAGCTTCTTGAGCTGTGCATCGCGCATATATTTGATGTTCTGGTCGGTCCACTCGCCCGGGTGCATTTTGTGCTTGATGGCGGCGTTTTCTGCTGGCAGTCCGAAAGAGTCCCACCCCATCGGATTGAGGACGTTGTAACCGAG
>JAHFBI010000218.1:2902-8268 GCA_023250095.1 Candidatus Melainabacteria bacterium | reverse complement strand
CGCCTACGACGACTTTGAAAGAACTGGACGGAGCTTCCTCGAGAATCTGGCATTTGCACTGTCCCGAAGGACAAACGACACGAGGCAGCGTCTTGCGAAATCGCAGGCTGACTGTACCGTCTTGCGATTCGACCAGATGGTTGGACCAGATCCTGTCGACGCGAATGCCTTCGCGAGCAAGGAGATACTCGATAACCCGGTCGAGCCCGTCAGAGACGATATGAACTGGAATCTGACGTCGGCGGCACCAGCTGACGAATGTGGCAAAGCTGCGATCTACTTTGACGGTATCGAGAACTTTCAGCATAGCCGTCCAGCCCCCACGGATAAGAGGCACCTGGCGAGACATGCATTCGCGTGAGCCTATTTCCCCTGCCTCCCAGAGAGACTCTACCTCTCTCCAGGATTCGTCTGCAAGATTTTCGAGCAAAAGATCGATGGTATCACCAGAGGTTATCGTCCCGTCGAAGTCGCAAAAGATCTCTACTTGCTGTTTTGTCATCACATGCCTTTCTTGGATTCCGAAATTAATAGATCAAGAAGATCGTGGGCAAGGTCCATCTCCTGATAAGTGATTTCCAGGGAAGGGGCCAGCGTCACAACGTTCTTGTTGTATCCGCCTATGTCCAGCACCAGACCCATAGTCTGCCCGTTGACGTTGAGATTCCCCTCAAGTCCTCTCTGGAACATACGATCGGCCAGCCGCCGACTGGGAGTGTAGCCGTCGGCTTCGCACATTTCCATGCGCAGCGCCAGTCCGAGCCCGTCCACATCACCGATTTCCGGATGCTTGCCTTGCAAGTCCTTGAGAAGAGCCAGAAAATACTTGCCTTTTTCCGGGACGATTTTGTCATAGCTCCCTTCTTCAAAGACCCGCATGACCTCCAGCCCGGTCGCCGTTCCAAGCGAGTTGGAAGAGAATGTGGAGTGAGTGGAGCCAGGACCGAATTTATCAGGGGAGATCAGCTCTTCGCGCGCCCAGATACCCGACAGAGGATTCAACCCATTGGTGAGGGCCTTACCGAAGACAATCACGTCAGGGCAGACTCCTGTGTGCTCCATTGCCCAGAGCTTACCAGTGCGGTAGAAGCCCATCTGAATCTCATCGTCAATCATAAGAATTCCGCGCTCGGAAAGAACCGAGGACAGCTTCTCAAAATAGCCTTGCGGAGCGGACATATAACCGCCGGTGCCCTGGAGGACTTCCACGAAGAAAGCTCCGAATTCCGACTTGTTGGTCTTCGGGTTCCACCAGCCAGTGTATTCGTGCTCGAACTTGCGCGCCACTTGATCGGCACAGAACAAATTGCAAGAATCGACCTGCTTGCCGTAAGGACAGCGGAAGCAATAAGGGAAGGGAATAAATTCCGCCCGGTCGCCGAATTCCCCGTAGTGTTCGCGATACCTGTAAGAAGAGGTGATAGCAGATGCTCCGAGCGTGCGCCCGTGATAGCCGCCTTCGAAAGCCAGCATACGGCTCTTGCCGGTATGTTTGCGCACCAGCTTCAGTGCATCTTCCACGGCCTGCGCGCCGCCGACATTGAAATGTACCCGTCCTTTTGCTTTGAACCCACGCTGGATGCTTGCCACCAGCTTCTGAGCCAGAGCGACCTTTTCCTTGTGCAAATACTGGCAGGCCAGCTGCGGCAGCGTATCTATTTGCTTCTTCAGGGCGTCATTTATCCGCTTATTGGCATAGCCGAGATTGACAGCCGAATACCACATCTGCAGATCGAGAAACGACCTGCCGTAGCTGTCATAAAGATAGCTGCCTTCACAACGCTGGAAAAACAAGGGCTTCTCAGCATAATGAACGGTGTCTCCCCAGGAGCACACTTCGCTCTCGATTTTCAGAAGAGCTTGCTCGTCGCGGGCGATTTCTTCAGCAGGCGTAAGCGGCGCGGGCTGCGACGCCGCAGTCGGCAGGCAAGCAGAGCAGGCTGTGTTTTGTGCTCCTTTCGGGTTCAATTGCGTTGTCATAAGGCCTCAACAAATAAAAGAACAATAATTCCAAGCGTCAACATAACTCGCCCAGCTTTCATGAAACTTACTCAAAGCTTTCACCAGCCTTACAAGTACCCGCCCTGATGAGAGAACGCCGTGAGAGAGCGGCCTCCTTGCTGGCTGCAGTTAAATTCACACAGTAGTATTTCCCTGAGAATTTGCTCAGGCGCCTGAGCCTGGCTTTCAGGAAAGCTGTTGATAACAATGGTATATTGCCCTTGAAGACAGCATCAGCTGCCTCAGGAAGACCTTTTGCTTTGATGGACCGCCGGTTGCCATGCGCATATTACTTGCAGAGGACGATGAGGTCCTCTCGGATGGAATATCGAAAGCGCTCGCTCAATGCGGGTTCGCCATCGATAAGGTAAAGTCGGGCGCCGACGCGGATATGGCTCTGGAAGCCACGTCTTTTGATCTGGCTATTCTCGATCTCGGGCTGCCGGTGATGGACGGGCTCGAAGTCCTGAAGAGGGCTCGCTCGCGGGGCAAACGCCTGCCGGTCTTGATCCTGACAGCCAGGGATGGTCTGGAAGATCGTGTCTCCGGCTTGAATCTCGGTGCCGATGATTACATAACCAAGCCCTTTGATCTGCCGGAGCTGGAAGCACGAGTTAGGGCACTGATAAGGCGCAGCAATTATTCCGCTGACAATGAGATCATGTTCGGGCCAATTCGCTTCGATGTCGCTTTACGCTCAGTGACTCTCAACGAGCAGCCGGTGGAAATTTCCGCCAGAGAGCTGGCGGTTCTGGAAATTCTTTTGCAAAAACCCGGGCGAGTGGTCAGCAAAGAACAGCTGATGGAGCGCATGTATGGCTGGGATAATGAAGTGTCGCCCAATGCCATCGAGGTGTATATACACCGCCTGCGCAAGAGATTCGAACCGTCCGGACTTGGTATAAGGACAGTGCGCGGGCTGGGATATCTGCTGGAGATTCACTCATGAAACCCTGGCAACTCTCGATCAGACGACAATTGTTGTGCTGGCTTCTGGCACCGATTATGACCTTGTGGCTCGTGGGAGCAGCAATCACATATTTCCTTGCTATTGATTTTGCCAACAGCGCCTACGACGATTCACTCCTGGATTCAGCCAGAGCTATCTCCACGCGCCTGCGTTTTCAAGGCTCACAGCCCGATGTCGATCTGCCCCCTGCTGCTCTGGCCATTCTCAAACACAACGACAAAGACGAATTTTTTTATCAGGTTCTGACTTCAGACGGGCGCCTGGTGACCGGCGATGATTCAATGCCAGAGCCTGTCTGGCAGAACATTTCCAAGGAAGCGGATTTTCGCGATGAGAAAATCGGCATGCACGACGTGCGTATTGCAGCAATTGAAATCCCGATTCCGGATCGCCGCAACAACGAGTTTGTAGTGATTCAAGTTGCCGAAACACTTCAGGGACGCGAAGAGCTCCTCAACAACATTGTGCTGGGAGTTGTCTTACCGCAGCTTATCCTCATCATTCTTTCGGCAGCTGCCGTATGGCTGGGCGTAGCTAGAGGCCTGAAACCGCTCAAGAACCTGCAGGACGCCGTCTCCAGCCGCAGTCCCTCCGATCTTCGCCCTCTGGCAGCCGATAATGCCCCGAAGGAAGTGAAGCCGCTAGTAATTGCCATCAACGAACTTCTCGACAGGCTCAGGCAGGACCGCCAAGCTCAGAAGCGCTTCGTGGCCAATGCCGCGCACCAGCTGCGCACTCCTCTGGCCGGACTGAAGACTCAGACGGAGCTGGCCGAGCGCTATAAAGATCCTGAGGAGTTGCGACATTCCCTCAGGCAGGTCCGCACCAGCGCCGACCGGGCAACGCGCCTCGTGCACCAGCTTCTGTCCCTGGCTCGTGTCGAGCCTTCGGCACTGATATCCGTCAGGCACGAGAGTGTGAATCTGAACTCTGTCGCTCGTGACGCCAGCAAGGAACTTGTCCCCCTCGCCCTTGCCAAGCAGATCGACCTGGGCTTTGAAGAACACGCGGGACAGGCAATTTTGTCGGGAGACGCCAAGAGTCTCTACGAGATGGCCAGCAATCTCATTGAAAATGCCATCCTCTACACGCAGAAAGGCGGCAAGGTGACTGTACGTGTGGAGAAAGGTCCTTGTCTTGTGGTGGAAGACAATGGCCCCGGTATTCCCGCAGAAGAAAGAGAACGGGTCTTCGAGCGGTTCTACCGCTTGCTGGGAAACAATGTCGACGGCAGCGGGCTGGGGCTGGCTATCGTGCGCGAGATTGCTCAGGCTCACGAAGCGCAAGTGGCAATCTCGCCTGGACCAGACAATAGCGGGACCACAGTTGCGGTACAATTCGGGAGTTCGACCAAGGACGCATTTGTCCAACCAGTTGAGTGCCAGTACCTAAGAACTTGACCGAAGCCAACCCAGGAGCCGAGTCGTCCGGTAAAGAGCCTTTCATCTTGCCTGCCGACAGCGCCGAAGGACCGCCGGCGCAGTTCACAGCGCCCCTGGTCGAAGGCAGTCTCTGGCGTGCCATCTGGATTATGTCCTGGCCCCTTGTGATTACGACCGTGGCCGGATCCATTGTCGGGTTGGTGGACGTGCAGGTATCCGGCTACATAGGGCCCTCCGCCCAGGCCGCGGTCGGGCTGTCCGAGCATGTGATCTTCCTCTTCATGATTTTTCTGATGTCGGTCGGCGTGGGCACCACCGCCATAGTATCACGCCAATTCGGCGAAGGTGACAGGCAGGGGGCTTGCGACGCCTGCGCTCAATCACTCACGCTCTCAATCCTTACGGGCATAGTACTTTCCTTGCTCTCTCTAGCGACAGCCCGCTATTTGCTGCCCTTGTTCTGCCGCTCCCATGAAGTGCTGGAGCAAGGAGCAGTTTATCTGAGCGTCTTTGGCATATACTTGATTCCTTTCAGCCTGATCTGCATAGCCAATGCCGCTTTCCGGGGGATCGGAGACGCCAAGACGCCACTTGCCGTGGTGACGACCGAGGTGCTTATTAATGTCGCCGGTGATTATCTGACAGTGTTAGGCAACTGGCCCGTCCCCGGGCTGGGCATCAAAGGCATAGCATTCTCTGCTATCGCCGGAGCTTTTCTGGCTGCTTGCCTGGCTGTATTCAGAATCAGCAGATCTCCTCTTTCCGAGAGTCTAAACAAGCTGTGGCCGCTCTCTCTGGCTTTTGTGAGACGCATACTCAATATAGGGCTGCCCTCGGCATTTCAGCGACTGGGCTGGGCTGCCAGCGTCTTCGTACTTTTCTTTGTCCTGTCCCGGGTGAAAGATCCCACAGCCGGACTGGCCTCCTGGACCATAGGAATGCGCGTGGAAGGATTGCTCTTCATGCCGCTGATGGCGCTCAGTCTTGCGGTGGGTTCCATCGTCGGGCAGAGC
>JAHFBI010000218.1:0-2892 GCA_023250095.1 Candidatus Melainabacteria bacterium | reverse complement strand
CTCGGAGCCAACCAGACCGACAGAGCCTTCAAAGCAGGCTGGCACGTCTGTCTTATCGGGGTTTCGCTGATGATTGTCCTGGGAGTGGCACTATTTATTGCAGCCGGCCCGCTTGCCTGCTGGATGAGTCGCGATACGGCAACTATTGCCTACTCGGCCGATTATCTGCGCATAAATGCTCTGGCTGAGCCATTCCTGGCAGTCAACATGATCTTGAGCGGCGCCTTGCAAGGAGCCGGCGACACGCGGATACCGATGTGGGTGACCATTTTCTCCAACTGGGCCATCCGCCTGCCTCTGGCTTTCTTACTGGCTCTGGTCCTGGGACTTGGCCCCTTCGGTGTCTGGGTGTCCATGTCCCTTTCTATCGTTGTCTCGGCAGCCCTCATTACAATTCGTTTTCAAAGCCGCCGCTGGATGGCCACGCGAGTATGAAACCTGCTGTCCTCAAGGCGCAAGAGGGTAAAGTTTCTTGCGCACTTGCCGGAAAACACGTCAAGAGCAATTGGATCTCCAGGGTGCCGGTGTATCCTGTAAGGGTAATTTTCGCCCATGGCGCTCGGAGATCGGACAGGGATGTGCGGCTTAATTGGCATTGTTGGCACACCTGATTCAGCCTATGAGTCCTTCCTGGGGCTGATGAATCTTCAGCACCGCGGGCAAGACGGCGCCGGTATTCTCACAGTAGATCCCTATTGCGGGCAGTTCAGCCTGCAAAAGGGAAGCGGGCTGGTCGAGAACGTTTTTTCCGAACGTTCTTTCCGCAATTTGAGAGGGTTATGCGCCATCGGGCACACGCGGTACGCCACAATCGGCAGGCGCGACCCTAATATGTTGCAACCTTTTCTCGAGGCAGAGGCAGGCATCGGCATCGCCCACAACGGCAACATTGTCAATTGCTACCAGCTGCGGGAAGATCTCATCGACAGAACGCCGGCAATCAGGTTCTCAACGGAGTCGGATTCGGAAATCATCCTCAAGATTCTTGCAGAGGCTCTCGGCGACGGTCCTCGCGATGTCTCAACCGTCTTCCTTGCCATTACCCGCGCCATGGAGGTGCTGGTCGGAAGCTATTCTGTGGTCGGCGCACTCAAAGACGGCTCGGTCTTTGGATTCCGTGATCCAGACGGCATACGTCCGCTGGTTTTCGGGCGGAAATCCATGAACGGCAAGGCCGCATATGCTCTTGCCAGCGAATCAGTAGCTCTGGATTATCTTGGCTATGCTGGCATCGATGAAATTCAGCCTGGCGAGGCAATCCTGATTGACAGCAATGGTCAGGTCACGCGCAAAGTTCTGCATCAGAAAACTCATTCTTCCTGCATGTTCGAGTGGGTCTACTTTGCCAGAGTCGAGTCGGAATTCGAGCGCGAGCCGGTTTACAGGGCGCGCTTCCGCCTGGGCACAGTGCTTGCCGATTCGATCAAGCAACGCAAGATCGAAGCTGATGTCGTGCTGCCCGTGCCGGAAACCAGCCGTATCGCCGCGATCGCCATCGCCGAATCACTCGATCTCCCCTTTCGAGAGCTTCTGATCAAGAATCGCTATGTCAACCGCACATTCATTCTCGATGGGCAAGAATCGAGACAGGAAGCCATACGGCGCAAGCTCTTTCCCATTGCCGCCGAGATTGAAGGCAAGCGTTGCCTGGTAGTTGACGACAGTATCGTCCGTGGTAACACGGCAATTCAGATATTGAAACTGATCAAGCAATGTGGCGCCCGGGAAGTGACAGTGGTTTCCACGTGTCCGCCGATTTGCCATCCCTGTTATTACGGGATAGATTTCCCCAGCCCGAAAGAACTCGTCGCCTACAACCGCACGGAAGACGAAATTGCCCGGGTGCTCGGCGCCGACAGAATTGTTTATCAAACAGTCGAAGGTCTCAAGAAGGCCCTCGAGCAGGATTCAATCTGTGCCGGCTGCCTGACTGGGCAGTATCCCACCGATGTTTCATCTGGAGCGGATTTCGAGCTGAAGCGACTGGCAGACCGGCAGAAACAACTCAGTTAACTGGCAAGGGGAAGAGCATGGTGACACAGTCCCAGTCAAAGAAACTGACATACGAAGGATCCGTCAAACGTGTTTTTCAACCGGAGCAAAGAACTGATCTGCTCTGGTTTGAATTCACCGATGATTATTCAGTTTTCGACTGGGGAAAGATGCCTGACACCATCGCCAACAAGGGGCGGGCGCTCTCCATAATCGGGGCGTTCTTTTTCGAGAAGCTTTCGCACCCTGAATTCTGGCAGAGCCTGCCCTCTCAACCGTGTCTCAAGCGCTTTTCTGCACCTTTTCTCCAATCCCGCTTTAGCCACCCAGTCTTCCGCCAAATGACCGAGCAGGGAGCTTTCAGCCATTTTCTCCGGCTTACCGCCGAAGATGGACGAACACTTTCCTCCGCGCAAGCGGCAGCCTCCCCCGAGCCTGTCTACATGGAGGTGCAAAAAGCGGAGGTGCTCCGTCCTGTGCCTGCCGTGCTGCTCGGACAGACAGTCTTTGCTTACGAGGCTCCCCCTGACGAAACCGCTTTGCGCCTGGTTCCTCTGGAGGTTGTCTTCCGTTTCGGCATGCCGGCCGGAAGTTCACTGAAAGCCAGGCTGTTGAAAGAACCTGATTACGCTAAAGTGCTCGGGCTTTCCCATATGCCTGACGATGACGCCAGGTTCGAGCAGCCGGTACTGGAATTTTTCACCAAGCTCGAACCCCGGGACCGACTCCTTTCCCTTCAGGAAGCCCTGCTTCTGTCACATCTGACGCCTGGGCAATTCGAAGATCTTTGCGAAGCGGCCTTTGATCTGTCGCTTGCTCTCTATTTCATCTTCGCCGAGAAAGGCATAGAGTTATGGGACGGCAAATTCGAGTTTGTTGCGCGCGGCTCCGAGCTCTTGC
>JAHFBI010000217.1 GCA_023250095.1 Candidatus Melainabacteria bacterium | reverse complement strand
GGCGGCAAGAAACGCACACCCGTATCCGGACTGGACGCCATGAAAGAGTCCATCAAGACGTGCGACTATGGCAACCTGACGAACAACTCCCTGGGCGCCTACAACATGAATGTCGGAAACTGGTTCCAGTCCTGCCTCACAGACGAGATGCTGGAAGAACTTGGTCACCCGCCAGATTGGAGCAAGCTCGGCAAGGTCCTCAAGAAGCACCAGAACGATCCCAAATTCCAGAAAAACATGGGCGACAAGATGCAGAACATGAAGGATCAAGGCGACAGCAAATCGCCGGAAGCCATCGAAGGCTTGTTCAACAAATTGTCCAATGACGAGCAATTCGCCAACGACTTCGGCTCCTTCCTCAAGGGTCAGCAAGATGGGCGCAACGCCACATCCGACGAGATGACGAAGTTCTTCGGCAAGGATGTTCAGGACGCCTTAGCCAGCTCACAGCTGTCCGACATGGCAAAGCAAATGAATGTGAAGCTCAAAGACGTCACTGACAAGCAAGCCGGCGATATGGCTCTTGGAGTCCTGCTCGGGCATCTTCCCAATGACAACGAGAAAGGCACATATGCCAATTATGTAAAGACTGTCGAGGAGAACTACCGGCGAGCGCGCGCAAGCAGACCGCAGGAAGTCAAAAACTCCGAGATCTCCAAAGTACCGCGCGTCGATGGTTGATGCCTCAAGCGCCGGCGGTCTGTGCCGCCGGCGCTTGAACCCTGTCCATTTTTGTTTCGAAGATAGTGGAGAGCTACTCGATGCCCCCGTTGGAATCTGACAGCACGCAGAAAGAAAGCCGCTCAGAAAGCAGCCGGGAAACACAGATTTCTCTCTTTGAGGCAGCTCGCCGGCGGCTTTCGGAAGAAGCTTTCCGAGAGCCGGCAGGCAGGCTGTCCGATTCTTTCAAACAGGGTGAGCGCGCCGGCTTGTCCAATATGGAGACAACCGAAACAACAGTTGGCGAGTTGCACATACGCTCGACAGGCGGCAGGATCGCCAACATTGCCCGCGGCAATGATTCTTATGACCTTGAATATGACTCACAAGGGCGCATAAGCAAGATAACCGAGAATATCAACGGAAGCACGACCACGCTCACCTCCCTCAAGGATTTCCAGCCTGGCGCCGCAACAATTTCCAAAGACGGCGAGCTCACAATCAAATCAGCAGACGGGAAGCTGTCCGTGACGCGCACGAAAGATTTTTCGCGCATCGATAAACTGATTGGCGATAAGCCAGATGGCAGCGCCGATCAGATCCTGTCAATCCACACGAGAGCCGGCACGACTCGTGATTTTATCTACGACAAAGACAATCCGAAAGAGCTAATCGGCATCCGCGACACGTTGCCAACAAACAACGGTCGTCCGCTGGTGGAAGAGACCACGCGCATCGGACATTCGAATATCTGGGAATTCAAGACGAATTACGGTGTGTCGGCTCAACGCACCAATGTCCAGATGCAGCCCAACGGCGATTTCGCCTTCTCGGAGATCAAGCGCCCGTCTGCACCCTCAGACATCATTCACACAGATGATTCCGACTGGATGCACGCAGATCTCGTGGCTGCGCGCAAAGCCTTCTGCGACCTTGCCGAATCCCACAGTGTCTTCAAAGGGAGCACCTCGACAATAGAGTCCTGGGAACGCAAGTTCGAGCAGCGCTGCCGCGATCTGGCTCATGAAGGGAGGAAGGCTCCGACAGACGAGCAGATAGTGCGCACATACGGTTATCTCGGCAAAATCCTTCAAGGGCACGAAAACGGCATCGGTTCTCGCGATCGCCGCTGGATGGTAGAGGCAGCTCTGCGCGAATATGCCGAACCCAATAAATACACCAACCAGGGCTCGCACCCTTCTTGCGGCGACAATGCCGTTGAGCGCCACGTAGTGCAGGTCTACCCGGACGAGCACGCCCGTGTGCTCTGGGAAGCTCTCACATATAAGTCGATCACCTCCAAATTCCGCGATGAACACACAGGGCGCAGAAAAGTAGTCCGCCTCAACGACACGCAGATAAAACCAGACGGTGAAGCAGCAGCCATAGCAAAAGGCTCTTCAAATCTCAATATGTGGAGCTATTCAAACAAAGTTTTCCAGATTGCCGCCATCTCCATGTCATATCCTGGCTATCGCGGCAACGGGCACGGCTTTTCCGGAACTACTGAAGACCAGGCAAGATTCGTCAACAAATTCGTCACAGGCGAGAAAAAGCTCCCCATCGTCAATCGCTGGTATGGCGGAAAACCGTCTTTCGAGTCCCTGCAGTCCGCCCTGAAGAAAGGAACTGTCGGTTACATCGTCCCCGGGCACTTCATGACCATCGACAAAGCCAAAGTACAAAATGGCGTGCCATACGTACACGTGGACAATTCCTGGGGCGGCATGGGCGACGGCTGGAAAACCTGGTCACGCGTATAAGTTCGCCAACGGCAGGGTCAATTCAGGAGTTTTACCAGAGCCGACTCGTTAGTGTTCAAGAAAGAATCCCAGCTTCCAGTGCCGGTAGAGGCTGTATAGCCGCTTTCGCCGTTGATCATCGAATTGACCAGCGTGCCGGTCACCTGCGTGCCAGCGCCGCTGCCGGTTACACCGGTCACTTTCAAAGAGACGAAGCCGACGACATTATTGTTGGCATTGAAGGATGTGCCGGTAATGACAGGCAGATTTATGACTTTGCCGATCATGGAAGACATGGAAGCCAGATTGGATGCCTGGACGCCGTTTGTGCAATCGACGGCAGTGCCGACAGTGACAGAGGGGACAGTGCCTGTTTCCGGATGTTTGTAATCGGAGATGCAATTGCCGACAGCTGAGGCATTGTGGCTTGTGAAAGCTGTCCAGCACACATTTGTATGCCATTCCATTGTTATTGTGTCACCCTGGACATGTTGCCAGAGCTGCGAGCCGTCGACTCCGACTGCATCGACGCTGATGGCAATGGGAAAGGTCTCGCCGACGGCGGCCCTTTTGACTTTGCCGCTCTGCCCGGCCTTGGCCTGGCATGTTACGGTCACCACGGGCTGCCCGATGATCTTGGCAAAAATATTGTCTACACCCATCGAAGCTACAACCTGCACTTCGCCGCCTGTGCTGTTTGTAGGCACTGTCGTCACAGTGGCAGTCACGGTCGTATTTGGCGATAAGCTGCTTACGAATTGACCGTCAGCCAGATTCAGTCCGGTGACAGTAAGGGCTCTTGCCGGAGGGTTACCTGGCAAAGTGGAATATTCCCAGAGGTCTTGCGCGCCGGCCAGAGCGCCAGCATCACAGGCTTTCTGCAATTCTGACTGCACGGCATTTATGTGCATGATATCGACAGCGAAGGCGCCGATGGCAATCATGAGCGGGATCATCCCCACAAGGGCCAGGGCAGCCATGGATCCTCTCTGACTCCGGAGTCTCGTGAAATTGGGCTGGCGCATAATAAAACCCCCAGAAGCTACTCGAGCGAATATGTCGAGGTGGAGCGGATAGTGAAAGTCGGACCAAGATTGAGCGGGTCGGGATTGGGGAAAGTGGGCAGACCATAAGACCCGGATGTATATGTGACAGTCAAAGTGACAGTGCCCGGAGGGCTCGTCGTGTCAAAAGTGGGCGTGCTGAATTGAGCTTTGTCGTTGACAAAATTGTTGACTATGCAAGTGTCAAAAATTGTTCCCTGAGCTGTCGTGTCAGTAGTAATGCTGGGGTTTTTGCCATATTCGATCGCCAGTCCGCGACAGGCTTTGCGCACTGAGGCGTCCAGATTGGCTTTAATCGTATAACCGTAGCTGGCCTCTAGAGTCACATAAAGAACAGCAATCAAAACTGGAAGGAACAATGCCAGAGACGCGGCAAATTCAACCAGGCTGAAGCCTCTTTCCCTACCCCGCCTATTCAAACACTCTTTTCTCATCACGCCACAATTCCTCTCGGAAACGTGTCTCCGATCATTAACGAATACTAACGATTATCAATCCCTGCCTCCAATACTGTCAACCCTGGCGCAAATGACGGCTGTGTGCCTAATTGAGCCAGGGCGTCAGGTATCGACAGCCCAGGGACAGCGGGCACTACGGGGCGCCTGGCGTATACTTTCGTCTTAACTGAGGCAGAATGTGGAAAAAGATAACTGGCTACTGAGTTTTGACGGCCATTTTCCTCAGCGCCAAAGGAGCAAAATGTCCCCAGAGCCCGCCCTTCACCGTTTGAGCGATGTTCCCAAAGCCGAGCTGCACGTGCATATCGAAGGCACACTCGAGCCAGAATTAATGTTTGCTATCGCCCGGCGCAACAAAGTGTCTCTTGCCTTTCAATCCGTCGAGCAAGTAAGGCAGGCTTATCAGTTTCACAACCTGCAGTCGTTTCTAGACATCTATTACGAAGGCGCGCGGGTGCTTCTTTTCGAGCAAGATTTCTTCGACATGACAGCGACATATCTTGAGAAAGCCCACAGTCAGGGCGTTCGCCACGCTGAGATATTCTTCGATCCCCAGACGCATACGGATCGCAAGATCCCTTTTGATGTTGTCTTCAATGGCATCCAGGCAGCTCTGCTCTGGGCCAGACAAAAGTTCGGCATGTCCTGCGCCTTGATAATGTGTTTCCTGCGCCACCTGAGCCAGGAATCGGCTCTGAAGACGCTCAAACAAGCGCTGCCCTTCAAGGAGTACATCGCAGGCGTCGGACTGGATTCATCCGAACTTGGGCATCCACCAGAGAAGTTCCAGAAAGTATTTGCCCGCGCCCGCTCGGAAGGATTTCTCACTGTGGCCCATGCCGGCGAGGAAGGACCGCCGTCATATATCTGGCAGGCACTCGACCTTTTGAAAGTTTCACGCATTGATCACGGAGTGCGCTGCATTGAGGATCCACATTTGGTGGCAAGGCTGGCTGAGGAGCGTATTCCGCTTACAGTCTGCCCGCTCTCCAATATCAAACTGAAAGTCTTTTCGTCGCTCTCAGAGCACCCGCTTAAAAAACTCCTCGACTCAGGTCTGTGCGTTACGGTCAATTCGGACGACCCGGCCTATTTCGGCGGCTATGTGTCCGACAACTTGCAAGCAGTGGAGGCGGCGCTTGCCCTCAGCCACCACGATGTTCTCAAGCTTGCCCTCAACAGCTTCGAAGCCAGTTTCATCGAGGCCGAAGAAAAAGCGCGCCTTTCGGCGCACGCCTTGGAATATGTAGAATCGGCAGATCTAGTGAAAGACACTGAGAATTAAGGAGTCCTGACTCTTTCCTTTGTCATCTGCAGTAAAATGAACTGGCAATAAGACGCTGATGAACAAAGAACATGTCAACCAGCAAAAAGGCCGCGCGACCTTATGTAAGCTTTCGGAAGGCTCAGCCGTGCCTGCCCAGTCTGCCAAAAGCTGATGCCGGCTCAGTTCTGAAGCAACATATTCTTGCCCTCAAAAAATGTACTCGCTGCCCCAACATGATTGGTCCTGTGGTGAGCCATGACCCGGTTGTAAGTAAAATCTACCTGGTCGGACAGGCACCAGGACCTAACGAAGGCAAATTCGGGCGCCCATTTGCCTGGACAGCCGGAAAGACTCTTTTCAGGTGGTTCGAGAGCATCGGTGTCGGAGAAGATGGCTTCCGCAGAAGCTGCTACATGGCAGCAGTCTGCCGTTGTTTCCCTGGCAAAGCCTCCAATGGAGGCGACAGGGTGCCGTCACCCTCCGAGATTGAGGCTTGCGCAAGCTGGATGTGCTTCGAAATCGAGTTGCTCAAGCCGGATCTGGTCATTGCCGTCGGGCGCCTGGCCATCGAACAGTTCTTCGGCAAGACGCCTCTGGCAGAAGTCATAGGGCAAATCCACCGGAAGTCTGTCTTCGGACATGTTTGCGACATCATTCCCCTGCCCCATCCATCCGGAGCTTCTACCTGGTACAAACGTGAGCCTGGCAAAACACTTTTGACTCAAGCACTGGCTCTTCTGAGAGATCATCCCGCCTGGGTCGAGATCCAGAAGTCCGGAGCTACTGGCTGATTCTGTCTGATCTGGGCCTGATTGAAACCAGACTTCGATAAGGCACAAAGGGCCTGAAGAGCCTTCTTACGCGCAAGCTCAAAGATGGCAGACAGTGACACCATGTCACGGATTGCCCGAGCTTTGCTATATGTCTGGCAAATCGTGGCACATCTAACTTGGCGTAGACCTCCAAGCAAATTTATCAGCCGGTCTGCTTCTTTCAAGGTACTGTAAATGTTTGAATCGGCAGCTCTTTCTCATGTGCTGGACAAGGTCGAATACAAAAAGCAAGAGCCCTTGCTCAGAACGGAACTTCTTGAGGCGCAATTCGCCTTCGTTGAGAAGAAAACATTTCCTGTGGTGGTTGTCATCGCCGGAAATGACGGGGCAGGCAAGGCAGCCTGTGTCAGGAAGTTGTATGAATGGCTCGATCCGCACCACCTGGAGACTCACGCTTTCTGGACGCCGACGGAAGAAGAGCGCATGCGCCCGAGAATGTGGCGTTACTGGCAGGCACTGCCCCCCAAAGGAAAAATCGGTTTCCTTTTCGGCTCGTGGTATCATCAGCCGCTTCATGACCGCATTCTCAACAGAATATCGCCGGTGGAATTCGAGCGTGAATTGCAGGTAATCGACAATTTCGAATCTATGCTCGCGGCAGAAGGCGCTCTCATTCTCAAGTTCTGGCTCCACATCGCGCGCGCCGAACGCGGAGCGCAAAATAAGAAGAAAGGAAAAAAAGAGCACCAGCCAAAGGGCGAATTCGAAGAATGGGGCGATATCAGCCATGACGACTATGAGCGCTCGGTCGAAGCTGCCGAAATGATGGCGCGGATTACAAGCACCGGCTATGCGCCCTGGATAGTCGTGCCAAGCAACGATCATCGCTTCCGCGATCTGACAATCGGACAGACAATACTGGAGGCTTTGCGCAAGCGTCTCGATTGCCAGCAATCACTTGTCTCTGTTTCAGCCCCAGCCGTGTTGACCTCTCTGGATCGGCGCAATGTTCTCAACGGCATGGACCTTTCTCAGAAGCTCACTGTCGCCGAATATGAACAGCAACTGGCGCGATATCAACTGAAGCTATCACGTCTTACCGAACACAAGACTTTCGAGAAGATAGCGGTCGTGTCCATATTTGAAGGCAATGACGCTGCCGGCAAAGGCAGTGTCATCAGGCGCGTGAGCCAGGGTCTCGATCCGCGCCGTTTCCAGGCTCATGCCACCGCCGCTCCCACTGATGAAGAGAAAGCCCAGCCTTATCTCTGGCGCTTCTGGAGACGCCTGCCGCGGCGCGGACACTTTGCCAGTTTCGACCGCAGCTGGTACGGGCGCGTACTCGTCGAGCGTATTGAAGGCTTTTGCTCGGAAGCTGAATGGTTGCGCGCATACAACGAGATAAATGACTTCGAGCTGCAAATGACCGAAGCAGGCTTCGTAGTGGCCAAATTCTGGCTGGCTGTAAGCAAGCAGGAGCAGCTGAATCGATTTCGAGACCGCGAAAAAACCGACTTCAAGCGCTTCAAGATCACGGACGAAGACTGGCGCAACCGTCACAAGTGGGACGACTATGCCATTGCCGTCGGCGATATGGTCGACCGCACCAGCACCAGATATGCGCCCTGGACACTTGTGGAAGCGGAAGACAAATTGTTCGCCCGTGTGAAAGTGCTGAAAACGCTTTGCGAGCGCATCGGCGCCATGATCGGATAAATTCCAGAGCTGACTCCGGTCACAAGACATCTGTCTTATCGCTCAAAAAAGTGTTGATCGCCTGCAAGCATGCTGAGAGAATAGCTCCAGTAGATGGCGCGCGCATCCGGTCTTGGCAGCCGGACAGGCAGTGCAGAAGCGTCCAGGAGGAAATGGTATGTTCGGTCAATCCGCAACAAGAGACCTGGAGCAAGGCGGCTGCATGCCTCTCACAACTCCGGAGAATGAAGCCCTCTTCCAATTGTTCAGCAAAGCGCAAAGGGATATAGACCGGCTTGGACAATACTGTAAGGAGCTAGAAGAAGTCGTCGCCGACAGACCTTTCTTGTTTTTGTATGCCGCCATTTTGCTGGCTAATAAGGGCAGGCTCGGCGAAGCTATCACTTTGCTCGGCAAATACCCTCAAGATCGCTTCGGAGAAATGCTCCACGCGTATCTTGCCGAGAAAAACAGCTTTACTCCGCCGGCGGTAGTTTTTGCCGACAGCCATCCTTTCGATGTTTTCACTCATACAGAATTTTACAGCCGTCATCTGTCAGCAACTGTCGATGCCCGAGCCGACTTCGCCTTGAAGTTTCCTCCGCCTGGCAGC
>JAHFBI010000216.1 GCA_023250095.1 Candidatus Melainabacteria bacterium | reverse complement strand
ACGAGATCCATATTGGACATGAGTTTGCAGACGGCAGACGCCATCTCGCCTGTCAGCCCATCTCTGAGTTCGGCGATTTGCGCTTCGGAAGTTTCCTGACTGAGGAGAAACTCTCTGAAGTCGGACACTGTCCAGCGCCTCAGCCGCTGGAATAAAGCTTCATCGAGATTGTCTTCGATGAGGCGCGTCACTTCATCCTCCTCATACGGCACGGCCGGCTCGGCGCGCAGTTGACCGAGCGTCAGCTCGGCGAGAACGCACTTGGCAGCGACCCGCTCCAACTCCGACCGGGCAGCGATCGAAGCCAGCTGATCGCCGGATTTCTCCTCATTTGCCCGGGCAAGAATCTCTTTAATGCTGCCAAAAACAAATTTCTGTCCGCCCACGGCATAGGAATAACTCATAACAAGTGCCCCACAGGCTATAATCAGCCCCATAGTGTACTCTAAGATTCCTGCTGCGGCCTCTCTGGCACAGTTGTCGATGTTGTCCGGTTGCAGCGACCCAGCCTCAAACCATCGTTCATTCTCTTGCGACAATGACACACAAAATTCCCTCGCCACACAAGGCAGATCATCTCGAGCCATTGCTTGCATCCACCCCGGCAAGGCTTGGCGTCTGGCGAGCCGGGACCAGACCGCTCAGCGACTCCTGGCTAAAATTTCGCCTGGATCACGCCATAGCCAGAGACGCCATCGCAAGCCAGTTGAGCGACTCGTTCCTCAGCTGGGCTCAGGAGCAGGGTTTCCCGGTGATTCAGTCCCTGTCCACCGACCGAAGCAAATTTGTCTTGTGTCCGCCCTCGGGCAAACGCGCCGCCCCGGAAACGATCAAAACCCTCAAGACTCTCTGCCGTCCGAATCCGGACGTGCAGATAGTAATTTCCGACGGTCTTTCCGCCCGAGCAGTCGAAGCCAATATCCCCGATTTGTTGCCCATGATCGAGCATGGTTTGAAGCAAGAATCCATCAGCCTGGGAGTGCCGGTCGTTGTCAAATTCGGTCGGGTAGCCATCGCCGATCAAATTGGCTTTGCCCTTGGGTGCCGGCTGGTTATCAATTTGATCGGCGAGCGTCCAGGGCTTTCCTCGTCCTCGGGACTGAGTGCCTATATCACATACCAACCTGGACCCGGGACAATCAGCTCGGATAGAACAGTTGTATCCAACATCCATCTTCAGGGCACGCCGCCCTCAGAAGCCGGCGCTTATATTGTCAGCCTGGTCAAGGAAATATTGCAGCTGAAAGTTTCAGGCGTCGCCCTCCAACGCCTGAGATGAGCATGCAGAAAGAGTCCGGCTCATCCATTGTCAGCGCAGGCATCGATGTTGGAACAACATCCTGCCATGTCACTCTCAGCCGGCTGGGGTTATCCAATACTGCCGTGGCCAATCAGGCGCCTCGCCTGACAGTTGGACTGAGAGAAATCATCTATCAGAGCCCCATCTTCTTCACGCCGCTGACAGACGAGGGCACAATTGACGGGGCAGCCATCGCCGAGATTATCAAAAGCCAGTATGCCGCAGCCGGCATCACGGCTTGCCAGGTCCAAACAGGAGCAGCAATCATTACAGGCGAAAGCGCCCGTCGCCGCAATGCCGCAGCCGTCATCGAAGCACTCTCGACTGCCGCCGGAGACTTCGTCGCCGCAAGCGCCGGTCCCCACCTCGAATCAATCCTCTCGGCCCGCGGCTCCGGAGCCGCTCAAGCATCCAGGCAGAGGCAGCGCACGATCTGCAATATAGATATCGGCGGCGGCACCACAAACGTCGCCGTCTTTGCCAACGGCGAATTGCTCGATACGTCTTGTCTTGCTCTCGGCGGGCGCTGCCTGCAACTGTCCCAGGAAGGCAAGCTTCTTGCTGTCTCGGAGTCAGGCGAAATTTTCCTGGATGCCATAGCGAGCCCGGCAACAATAGGAGCTTGTATGGAACCTGAATTCCTGGAGCATCTGGGCAATCTTCTCTCTGAAACCATCGTAAGCTTCTTTCAGGAGCGAAAGCCCTGCCAGATAGCCTCTCGCCTGTTGAGCACAGATGCTCTTCGCCAGGATTATGTAGTGGACGAATACTGGTTTTCCGGAGGAGTTGCCGAAATCATGAAATACGGCGGCTGTCAGCCGCTGCAATTTGGCGATCTGGGAGTTTATCTGGCAAAGGGCTTGCTGGCTTGCCTTTCAGAAAGACAACTGGACTTCCATATTCCGGACATGCCCATACGCGCCACTGTAGTTGGTGCCGGCATGCACGCCTTGCAGCTGAGCGGTTCGACAATTTGCCCCGGGGAGAACTGCCTTCCTCTGAAAAATGTGCCTCTCATCCGCCCGTTCAAAGCGCTACCTCACTTGAACGATATTGAAGCGACCGTCCCGGCCCTCATCAACCAGTGCATCGACAGGCACGATCTCGACTGGTCAGAAGCCCCTCTGGCTATAATGATCGACCAGGTCAACGACCTCGGCTATCGGACCCTGACCCTCTGGGCAAAAGCCCTTGCCGGTACATTTCTGGGCGCCGGCGGAAAAAACCCCTTGATTGTGATTGCCCGCCAGGACATAGGCATGGCTCTTGGACAGTTGTTGCGTGGCAGGCTCCAGAACAATGAGCTTCTGGTAGTTGACGGAATTGATTGCGCTCACGGCGATTTCATAGACATAGGAGCTCCACTGCCAAATCATTCAGCACTGCCGGTGGTGCTAAAAGACCTGGTATTTCCAAGCTGAATCAGCCGAGCGTGGGAAACATTTCCGCCGCAAGCTCCGTCAGGCGATTCAGTCCGTCAAACCGGGCAGAGACCCTCCCGGCCGTCGAATGGACACCGACAACGGCATTGCCTTCCGTCGAAAGCTTGAAGCCGTAGAAGTTGAGATAAGCGATGAACGCACGCCTTGCATCGCTGAGGCTGACTGCCGACAGGAGCTCCGGAAAGCACGCCGTGATCCTTTTGACCGGATTGTCGGACTGCATATTGATGGAAGGATCGCGAATGAGCAGAAATACGGCTCCGTTGCCATAAGGACCGCGAAAGTAAGCGCTGCCAGAACATATCCCGGCGGCAGCCAGACAGAGATAATCGCCGCTGGCTACCTGTGCTGGCACTTCCGGTTCGCCGAATTCCAGTATGCCTTCCTTCTCGCCCAAAGCACGTACGGTGTAAGCTGCCTGAAGCAAGCGAGACGGAATCTTGCTTGCCTCGTTGGCCCAGCTCCACAAAAACGTGTTGCTTACATAAGACTCAGTGCCAAGAACCTGAACCGGAAGGCAGAAGATCTTCGAAGATGTTTTGATAGTCAAATTGCCAGCGGTCATGTCGAAATCCCAGGCGAAGTCCTCGCCGAGCAAGGCAGCCAGATAACGCTGCTTGTCAAAGGACGCCGCTGCGTGTTCGTGAAACACCTCCTGGAGTTTGTTCATAACATTAGCCATCACGCTGATATCGAGAAGGAGCGATTTTACCACAGCGCCATCGGCAGCTCGTCCCAACCTGGCAGAGCCTACTGCCCTCCTGCCAGGCGTCATCATTCGGCAGGCAGATATTTATCTGGCGCTGGCAGGTTTGAAGTACCTTTTTTCGGGAAGAAAAAAGGCAGGAGCGGCCGCCCTGCGAGGGCAAACACGGCCGCTCCGTACTCGTCAGCCGGGCTTTCCGGCAGCGGTGCTCCTACAACAAACTGCCCACCCGAGACAGTGCCGCCAGCCTTGCTGACTCTGGCGCGGCCTCAAGCTTTGCCTCGAGTCAACAGCTCGTCCTCAATCGACTGCACAGCGCTAAACATATCCACCGCTGACTTCAGCATGCAGGACTTCTCTTCTTCGGAAAAGCATGCCGCATTCATTGCCTGGGCAAAAATCCGCCAGTGACGGTGAAACTCTGCACCATAGGGATCAAAATAACTACAGCCGGACTTTCCATCCAAACCGTAACTCCTGGCAATGGACTGAGCAAGAAACCTACCACCGTGCTTGCTGCCCCAGAGCACATAATGAAAACCCAGAAGCGTGATCGGACTGCGCTCAGAGGCTGCCTCAATCCGCTTTCGGAGAGCGCTGGTGGCAGCAAGCTCAGTCACGGCTTCCATATCCACCCCAAAGAAATCGAGATCCTTCCTCAAAAACACTTCCTGATACTGGCCAGCTGTGAGAACCGATTTCAGTCCGGCAACCGATTCATGTCGGCGCAATTCCGCCTCCAATTTCATGTGGACCAGCCAAAGCTGGCAAAGATACTGAATATATAGCTGCCTGTCCAGGGTGCCTCGCGCCAGAGCCTGTTGAAACGGATGGCTTTCAGCCGCCCGATGGAGAGAGGCAGTACCGTCTTTCAAATGGTCCATCACTGTCATAATTCTGTCCCGCCTGCCGGATACTCAGCCCCGCTTACATCAATTAAGATCAAGTCCTTTTCCCTCAAGTCAGGATCGCACTTGGGAGCGTACCTTTCCTCTCAATATATGAGCGTCTTTGGGAGTCAAGGTCTCAAACCTTGGCAGCACTTATCTGCGGCCTTGTCCTTAACCTTGGTTCCCCCGGACGGCCCCTTATTCAACAGACCCCGACACAACAGGCTATTATAAACGTCGATATTTTATCCTGCTAAGAGTTGCTCGTTTCCAAGGAAGAAAATGGAACACACTGAGTTTGACCTGTCTAATTGCGAGCAGGAACCAATTCATTTGATCGGATCTATTCAGCCACATGGTTTTTTGCTGGCATTGAAAGAGGATGACCTGACCATTCAGCACAGCAGCGCCAACACTCAATTTCTCCTGGGTATTCCTTACCAGGAGCTCATAGGGCAGAAACTGGAAAAGTTGATCGGCAGTACCTCTTGCCGCCAGATCACAGATGCAGCGGCAGGCGGCGCTCCCCTCAGGAGAATCTGCCCGCTGCCGATAAACCCCTCGGGCAGGACGTCAACGCCGACGCTCCAGGCTACCCTTCATCGCTGCGATGAACTGTTGATCCTGGAGGCTGAGCCCGTTGCAGCACAACCGATGGACAGTACAAACAATCTGACCCACGAGCTGACTTCGGCTTTCCCGGCTCTGTTTTCCGCCTCAGCGATTTCCGACTTGCTTTCGGGCACAGCCCGGGAGATACAGAGAATCACAGACTTTGACCGGGTTCTCATTTATCAGTTTGATGACGATTGGAATGGCACGGTCGTCGCCGAGCACCGGCGCGACTTCATGCCAACTTATATGAATCAGCGCTTTCCAGCGTCAGATATTCCCAGACAGGCGCGAGAGCTCTACGAAAAAAACTGGATCAGGCTGCTTGTCGATGTGGACGCGACACCTTCTCCAGTGATGCCGGCAGTCAATCACAAGACCGGCAGACAGCTTGATATGAGCTTCTCAATTCTCAGGTCCATGTCGCAATTCCACATTGAATATCTCAAAAACATGGACGTGAGGGCATCCATGTCGATTTCAGTCATCAAAGACGGACGGCTCTGGGCTCTCATTGCCTGCCATCACAAACAGCCGAAACTGGTGGACTACACCACTCGCGCCCTCTGCGAATTTCTCGCTCAGCTGCTCTCCATGCTCGTGTCTTCCATGGAGCACGCTCAACACACGGAGTACTCGCTTTCCCTGAAAAAAGTGCAGGGCAGGCTCCTGCGCAATCTGTCCCTGGAGAAGGACCTGACAGACGGGCTTGCAGGCTCAAGCGCCGAAGTTCTCGAAGCAACCGCAGCCAGAGGATTCGCTTTATTTTTCCAAGGACAGCTTACATGTGCCGGACTGACTCCCTCGCCGGAAGACCTGCATAATCTGCATGTCTGGCTGAACAATACGCCAAATTCACCCGTCATCTTTACCCACAGACTATCCACACTCTGTCCTTTCGCTAGAAGTTTTGCCGAGTCTGCCAGCGGGCTCCTTGCCGTGCCAATCTCCAGAGACAGCGGCGACTGGCTAGCATGGTTCCGTCCGGAGGTCATACAGGAAATTCAATGGGCCGGCAATCCGGAAAAGCCAGTGCTCTTTGATGAAGGCAATATGCGCATCCATCCTCGCAAATCCTTTGAATTATGGAAAGAGCGACTGCTTGCTACCGCGCAGCCGTGGAAACAAGCAGAGATTGACAGCGCCCTCGAGCTGAGAAACAACATTCTCCATTTTGTGCTCGGTCAGTTCATCAGGCGGCACCAGGCAGAAGCAGAAGTTCACAAGCAGCGCGAGCAGTTTCACCTGCAACGCGAAGACTGGCTGGCTGCGCTGGCACACGATCTACAGACACCGGCCATCGGCGCGGACAGATTGCTGGAATTGCTGGTAGGAGGCGCGTTGGGACCGATGCCCGACGATCAGCGCGAGTTGCTCATGATGCTCAAGGAAAGTAATTCCAAGCAACTCAACAGAATTTTGACATTACTCGAAGTCTTCCGCTACCAGACGGAGACAGGCAGGCTCAAATGCCAGCCCACAGCCCTGGAGCCGGTTATCTCAAAGTGCATTGAAGAGCTGATGCCTCAGGCCAGATCCAGGCGCATTGAAGTCCGAACGGAAAATAAAGCGGACAGCGCACTGGTCGTAGCAGATATGGAAGCATTGCATCGCCTTGTCGTAAACCTTCTGGACAATGCCATCAAATTCAGCAAGGATGGAGCCGAAGTTGAAATCATCTGGGAATCTGCCGGCGCCAATGTTCTGCTGCATGTAAGAGACAACGGTCCTGGCATTCCCGAGGCAGATCAAAAATATCTCTTCGAACGATTCTGGCAGGGAGGTGTCCCGGGGAAATATCACGTCAGCATCGGGTTGGGACTGTATCTGAGCCGACAGATTGCTACAGCTCTCGGCGGCGACATAGCTTGTCACAGCAGCCCCGGAAAAGGAACAACATTCACCGTCACGCTCCCGTCAGCGGGCCTGGATAGTTAGACACGCCGACCTTCTAGAAAGTGCCTGAATCAGGCAGGTTCAGACAGCAGCAATTGTCTGAACCTGCCATAGATTGCCCGAGAGGATGTGCCCCAGAAAAAGGGCATTCTGATATCACCTCTTAGAAACAGGGTCCAGGGCACGGTTTGCTTAACGCAGGATATCCACGGACTGCCCATGGATGGCGTTTCTCCGGACACCATAATTGAGCTGCCCGTCTACGCCCACCTTGCCGATGGGCTGCCCGGCTTTGATGCGATCCCCGTCGACAACGTTGGCCCCATTCAATCCAGAATAAATCTCATAGCGCACGCCGCCGGTGCGGCGATCGTAGCACTGCACGACGACCATGTCAGAATCGTTTGGATTGAGCTTCTTGTAATTGTCGATGACTTCCATGTCCTTGGCGCTCAAGCCGATGACCGTCCCGCTGGCCACGTGCGCGCGCTGATCGCTGCTTTCAGGCTTGCGCGTTGAGTAAACCACCAGCCCGTCCTGGAACGCTCCGACAGCGCTGTCCTCCTTAAGACGTATGGAGGCATGTATATCATCTTTACCGGCGCCACCATAAACTGCAGACACGTCTTTGCCGCCAAGATGCATGCCAGTGGTCTTTCCATCCTTTACCAGAAACTGCGGCGACAGATGGAAAATACCGTCGCCGAATACAGAACCGTCGCTATATTCTCGAGCTGTCGCACCGTCTGCGCCTACTTTCGTCTTGATGCCACCATATTCAGTAAGCGTCTCGCCGTTCAAGAAATTGCTGGTCTTGGCTCCGGAGAGATCCGTAAAGCTGAATACACCGTGTTTGGCATCCACATCGGCATGCCCCAGCATGAGTTGCCCGGTCCTCTGGTTGCGCCAGGTTTGCTCATCGAGTCGAGACCACGTACCCTGTGGGTTGCTGATCTTCCCTGGATGCCCTTCTGCATCATAATCACCGAAGCGAAAACGTTTTCCGGCCCCATCAATCATCGTCGTCAGGTGTCCTCTGGCATCATAGCTCAGGCTGGACCCGTCGTCCCAGTTCTGGATGCTCGATCTGCCATCGTGCTTGAACATGGCAGATTTCCTGGTGCGATAATCGTCGGTGGTGGTATCGCCTGAAGGATCTTCGGAAAGACGCCAGAAAGTATTGCCATGATCCAGTCTTTCTGTAGTTTTCCTGCCATCGAGAGCATAGCTCACTCGCTTGTGATCATTTTCATAAGAATAGCCGTTATCACCTACGGCAACCGTGCCCTTCCAGCTGCCACCATCGCGATTGTTTTTCCAGAGGCAGCCATAGCTCCCGTCTTCTCCTTTCTGACGTACCCATATGCCAGTTTCGTTTTTCACAGCATTGAGTTGGCCTGACTCGTCATCATAGTGAAAATGGAAGCGTCG
>JAHFBI010000011.1:13125-36335 GCA_023250095.1 Candidatus Melainabacteria bacterium | reverse complement strand
ATAACGAATCGGCAGCGGCGCCAAAAATGAGGCATCCTCCCCTGGTGCCACGATGAAGTATTGCCTGCGCTTGAAGCGACTGGCCACAGTGGCGGCAAAAGCCGTATCAGCCACTCCCAGATGTACATCAGGAAAACCAGCACGATTGACGACTTTCTGCACACTGCGGCAGAATTTGCGCTCACCGCCTAGATGCTGCAAGCCGGAGGCATCGAGCAAAAATATCCCCGGCTCCAGAGCGCTGACCTTTGGAGAACAGGCTATCAGCTCGTAAGAAAGTTTCTTTTGAGCAAGAGCATAAAGTTGGCGATCATACTCTTTGAAAAGCAGCTCCGAGCATACGGCCTTTGCCTCGGACAGCTTCATACCTGGGAAGATCTGGCGCCGCACGGCTTCCCGCGAACACATCACGATCTCAGCCTGGCTGCCGCTGCCCCCCATAATAACGAAGGGCTTCCCTTTCAGTCCAGGATCACTTTTTTGATGTACGACGATCGGGAACCTGGGGATGCGTAAACAAGCGATTCTGTATCGAGCAGCCAAGATTCACCTCCACAGTTTGAGACAAACCATCCTTTCCAACAAGGCACTTGATCGCCGGCGTGATCATGGCAAGCCCGGACAATCCGGCCTCGCAACGCAACGACAGTCCCCAGTCGAAAACAAAACGTGCGTGACAGCCCCATCCATCGGCAGAAGGACGGGAAGGCAAGGACGATGAAGCACAATCACGCACGACAACCATTGCCGTTCGGGATCGGTCCAACGCCCTCTGCAATCTGGCATAAATACGGCTGGGAACAGGGTTATAAGTCATCCCCTGGCGCATCTTGCCTTCCGGATCGGTACTGCTGAAATCGAGAATGACGACATCGAAGGCATTAGAGCGGACGAATTGATCCGCGCTCCACAAAGCCTCCTGTACATACAAAGCACGTTTTGAGACCAGAGGAACGACGGCAGAGCTGCCACCGCTGACGACTGTGTTCCTGTCGGGAGGGCGGACAATCCAGAATTTCCCCTTGCCCTGCTCGACAAAAGCCCAGTCGGCAGCAAACAGTTTGCCCTCAGTGTCAACATAGGCGACATTAAGTCCGGCGGCACACCACTGCGAAATAATCGAGCGCAACAAACTGGTCTTACCGGAAGACAGCGGACCCACCCATTCGGTAATGCGGCGCCTGGCAATTCCCCGGCTGACACCACGATCAATCTCTGCAAAGCCGGTTTCCAGATTGGCAGAACGCTCCGCTCCCGTAAGCCATTTGCCCGGGAATAATTGCTCCAGCTGTTTTTTCAAAGCAGACACGCGGACTTGCATGCTCATGGATGGGCACCTGCGCAAAGAAGAATTGTTTACAACCAACCTGGCGCCGGACAGCTGAGAGAGCCAGCCGCCGCCGAAAACTACAATTTAATGAAAGCCAGGAAGTATATCGTCTTGATAGCACATATTAAGACATACATCCGTATGTGCCGTCAAGCCCCTCGCGGAAAAACAAGGCAAGATGTCAGCGAAAGGCTCGAGAACCGCAAACACTGTGCCGCGTGCCGCATCAATATATATCTACCTCGGCCGCATTGGCCGGTTTGCGGAAGGTGTATACGCTGGCATCCATAGCTTTCAACGAGTCCTCGCAATATGGAATGGAGTCGACGCCGGCAATCGTAACCAGGGTCCGGTGATCTTTGGCCACATAAATGAAACCGCGCAGATCCTGATTCTGGTCACTGGCACTGCTCCAATTGATCAAAGCAAAATCGAGTCCGTTCAAGTCAAGCACCTCACCTGCGTCCTGCTTGATCTCATCAATATGGAGATAAGCCAAAGCCCGAGGGGTAGCAATATCCTTTGCCAGTTTCATGACTTTCTGTGCGGCAAAATTTTTGCGCACATCGTCTGGCACGGTCATTACCATAATGGAAAAAACCGCCATCGAGCCGTCCGAGCGCTGGGCACCCTTCCAGGTAAAGACGCGTCCCCAGTCGACCTGCTCGTTTGAAGGAGCACCAAAGTCTGCCGGTGGGCGCAAGCGATAACTGAGGACCCGGGTATCCTTGCCAAGCTTTTTGATCAGTGATACCAGATGCGGATGATTGACTTCGTAATTCAAACGATCGAGCGGCGTGGCAGTCACCAGCATCTCATCAGGCAGAGACTTGATACCCCACCAGCCCCACGCAAGGAAGCCAAAACACACAGCAGCCCGCCACCACTGCCCGCGCGTCGCGACTATATCAACCAGAGAAAGGATAATGCAAATTGGGAGCATGAACAGGAAAAACTGCTGATCGACAAAGAGCGTGGCAAGCGCCACAAACACCGCCAGCAAGCCAATATATGCCGCCGGATGAGCCTTCTTCAATTTGAGCGGCTCAGGCTGTGCTACAACCGGAGTCTGGCTTTCCACCTCGGCAGCATATATCTTGGCACGAATGGACCTAGCCCTGGCCTCAACATTGACGGCGTCGAGGACTCTGTCCATCCGGCGCAACAAAGTCGCATACTTGCTCAGCTTGTCCGCCAGCTCCCCGCTGTCGGGGCCGAGTTCCTTTTCAGCTTCAGCGATGGATTGCTCCGCCTCCTGAATCTCAAGTTCCAGGTTTTCATCTTCCATAGATGTGCCTTACCAGAGGCGATCTCAAGCGCAAACGCCAGAAAGAAACTCGCGAATCCTCGTCTATCATAAGTCCCCGGATGGAATTTTGGAAAGTCCAGCGTAATCAGGCAGACTCGATAGCCACCGCCAAGTCCACGCATATAGAAGAATAATGCAAATGCCGGACAATAGATAACCGCAGGCGATACCGGCAGTCTTCAAGCAAGTCCAGAGACTGTCATATCCTTCAGTGTTATTCAGGTTAAATCAAGCGGCAGCCCAGGGCTCTTTTTTTCGGGGCAAACGAATATTTTTGGCCAGACCGAGCCAGAACAGCAAAGAGATCGCCCACCAGGAGATATCCGGCTCCATAGCTTTCAGTCCATGCCTGGCAGATTGCGGACAGGCATGATGGTTGTTATGCCAGCCCTCACCAAGCGCGATCAACCCCACCCACCAGACATTCCGGCTTGAATCCTCCGTCTCAAAAGTCCGGTAGCCGAATGTCTCGATATGGCAGGCTGAATTGACAAGAAACGCCCCGACAAAAGGCATCATCGACCCCAGCAAGTTGGCAAGCAGCGCCGAGGGACCCAGAGCAAAGAAAATCACAAGCCGGAAGGCGATACAGGAAACTGCACAGAGCAAGACATGCCGCTTGGTGTAATCCATGTCCAGAAAACGGTAGACCCGGTCGCGACAGAGGTCGGGGCTGATCTGTGCCACCTGTTGCCTTGTCAGCCGGACACGAGGAGCGAACAACCATCCCATAAAAGAATGCCACAAGCCGTCGGACGGGCTGTGCGGGTCACCGCTTGCGTCGGTATATCGATGATGAACGCGGTGAGTCGTCACCCAGGACAGAGGCGATCCCTCAAAGCAGAGATAGCCGCCGGAAACAAGGAGATATTCCAGCCAGATAGGACACTTGAAGGATCTGTGGGTCAGAAGCCTGTGATAGCCGATCGTGATGCCAAACCCATGATAAAGATAGGAAAGAAGCAAAACAATAAAAAATGTCGTCATCTCTAAGAAACCCTTGCACGGCGCAACTTATCTTCCTGAGAGTCACCACAGATAGTGCTTTCCCTTCCAGCGCCTTTCACCGATGGTGCCGGAAAGCAATTTCACTGAAGTAACATCTCCACCCCTGGAGCCCAGACAGTATAGTCTGTTTGCTGCCCGTTGTGCGCCTCACACCTGGGGCTTACATATAGTTTGCTTAAGGCCCAGGGAGACGGGATCTGCCAATAAACACCCCGACGCGACACATGTTGTCAGGCGACAGCTCCCCGAAAAGCTCTGCCGAGATTCTTTACAAGAAATGCTCCCGGTCCTCACAAGGGCATGGATCCTCTTTTGCAAAAACAACCATAACTCGTGATTCAACAGTTGTTCAGAATATACCTTCGGCTGCCTCAGCTCACGGATCGCCAGATGGCTCGGCGTTGCCCGCAGTAAGGGGCAGGTGATTGGCTACGACATTGAGGACACAGGCTGCCGGCAAAGACAGGATAATACCCAGCATGCCATCCACCCGGGCTCCAATCATGATTGCCAGAAAGATCATTACCGGGTGGAGTCCGATCACGTTGCCAATATATCTCGGCGCGACAATGTTGTCCTTTACTTGCTGAAGTAAGACAAAAATCAAAGTCAAAATCAGAATCTGGGCAAGCCGAGCTCCCGGCAGAATGGACCCGTGGACAGCAACAGCGACAGCGGCCGGGGCAAAGCCAATTGGCGGGCCGACCACGGGCAAGACCTCCAGGACAGCCAGAAAGACGCTCAAGAGCAAAGCATACTGCACGCCCAGAGCAACATAGACCCCGAGCATCACGAGCCCGAAGAGGAGCCCAAGCACGATCTGTCCCTTGAAAAAAGCTTGCAGGCTCCTGTCCATATCAAGAGCCATGGCGCTGAGTGCCTGGTGGTGTTTGCCGGGAAACAGTCTGATAATGGCTTCCTTCATACGGTGCCCATCGAGCAAGATATAGAACGTGACCACGAAAATGCTTATCGAGTAAAGCACCCAGGTCATCGTGGACATGGCAACATCGGTGACTCTGGCGACAATGGCTCCCGGGTCCGGCTGAGGTAGTCTTGTCACCACGTTGGTGACGATATCCATGGCCTTGATGTCAATCTGGCTGGCTCTGAACCGGGCCTCCAGAGGCACTAATGCCTCGGTCATCCTGTGCAAAAGCTCAGGCAGAGTATTCACTGTCGTAGCGATGAGCTGCGAGACCTGATACACCATCGCCGGTATCACAAAAATTGCGCCGACAATGACAACACCCAGCAGCACGACATAGACAAGCAATATGGCCAGAGCCCGGTTCTTCAGATGCCTGTCAAGAAAGTCGACGGCATTAATGACCATGTACGAAGTCAGCAAAGAGATACCGAAGATCCTCAGAACATCAGCGAAGTAGCCGCCGACCTGAAACAGGAGAAAGAAAAAGAGCATGACGAGAATGGCCACCGTCAGGCGGCGCTGCAAAATCAACAAGGTCTCCGGGTCGGTCATATCGCCTCGCTCTTTCAGTGCGCTTTCAGAACGGCCTTCAGGTAATCGATCTTGTTGCGCAGGTCTCCGGCATCAGGGGCTTGGGGCGCAAGATCCATTGCCTCCCTGTACTCCAGCAGAGCCTGCTCGTGCAGGCTCTGCTGCAAAAGGCAGTCGCCAAGGAGCTTGTGATATTTTGCCTCACCGGGACAAAGCAATATGCACATTTTCACTTCCTCCTGGCACTCAGGCAACTTGCTCTGCTGAAGAAGTGCCTGGGACAGGCGAAAGCGAAACTCCGCATCCATTGGTGAGAGCCTGGTCGCTTGCCGGAAGCTTTCTTCGGCTTCGGCAGCCTTGTCCGCCCTCTGCAATATTATTGCCAGGTTGAAATGGTAATCAGCCCGGTTCGGTCTGAGTTTCAGCGCAGCCTGAGCTTCTCTCACCGCCTCATCCAGCTGATTCAACTCCTTGAGCACAACAGCCAGATTGTTGTGCGAAGCAGCACCGGAGGGATACAGCTTGATAGCCTTTCTATATTCCAGGCAGGCCTCGACGAATTTCCCTTTATTTTGCAAAGCAATGCCCCTGAGGTTGCACTCCCTTGCCTCTTCCTGGGCATCCATACCCTGACAGTTAGTGACTGAAGCAAGCAGCACTACCGCCAGTGCGCCGAAAATTGCTAAGCAAAAGTTACGTCTTATCCTCATAACGTGCAAATCTTACAACGAATTCACCAGCTCGGCAGTAAAGAAAGGCAAGCGGGAACAGGAAGCTCGATAGCTTGCCAGGGGATACTTTGTCCTGCGCCGCTGCCGCCTAAGGAGAGCTATGCTGACGGCCCGGTCGGGCCTCTTGAGAGCAGGTACAATATTCACACTCCGGGGTAACTGAGGTCGCCTCTTTGAAAACAAAACTGCTGGCTGGACTGCTGGGGATTTCACTCTTGCTGAATATCGCCGGACTGGTCTTTTTCATTTGTTTCCTCAACCTGCAAGGGCACTACAAAGCCGTACGCCGGGAGAGAAACCAGATGGCCCAGAATCTGACAATTCTGCGCGGGGCAAACGTCGTCAGCGACACTCTCGATTCCGACCGCATTTGCAAGCGCAATTTCGCCAGCCTTGTCGATGCTCAGGTGGACACTTACGGACTTCTGCCGCCAGCTATCACGCCGGGCAACCTCGAGAACACATTGATCGTCTACTTGCACGGCATGGGCTCCAACTACCTGGAGCCGTTCGTCTACCCGTCCGGGCAATCCATCGCCGACGCCATCGTCCTGCAAAATCCGAACACAGGCTTCCTTTCCTGCAGCTACCGCAAGGACGCATCCTGGGGTAACGACCTGGCAATGGCTGACATCACTCAGAATATACGTGAAGTTCTCCAGCTCTACCCTTTCAAGCACATCATCCTCATGGGGACTTCTATGGGCGGCTGTACGGCTCTTACATATGCTTGCGTTGCCCCGCCTGACATCAAAGAAAAAGTGGAAGGAGTTGTCAGTGTCGAATCGACCGGCGACCTGTTGGCGCTTTACAAAACATCCAGACATCCGGCAATCAAGCCGGCCATGATCACAGCCTTCGGCGGCACACCCGAGCAAATCCCTGCCATCTATGCCGGCAAGAGTTTTCTCAACCAGCTCTCCAACCTTCCCTCAACTGTTAGAATTGCCGTCGTCTCGGCAAAGCTGGACAAGATAGTGCCGCCGGCGCTTCAACAGGAACTCGTGCACCGCCTGGAAGAAAAACACCAGCCTGTAAAGCTCATTGAGATTGAAGGCGGTCATGGCGCCCCTCCAGCTCCCGTATATATCGAAGGAATAAACTACGTCCTCGGCAAGCCTTCCTGAGATTCATGCAGAAAAATGGCCAAAATTCTCATTGTCGAAGATGATTCGAACCTGGCGTTTACGCTTACCACATGCCTGGAGAGCGAGCGTCATGTGGTCGATCACCTAGGGCGGGGCTTTGAAGCTCTTTCAATCATAAAAAGATTGCCTTACGATCTCATCCTCCTCGACTGGATGTTGCCCGACACAACAGGCGTCGAGGTCTTGAAACAATATCGCTCCTCTGGCGGAACGACGCCGGTACTGATGCTCACCGGGCGCGACTCCTCTTTCGACAAAGCCACCGGTCTCGACGCAGGCGCCGATGATTATCTCGTCAAGCCGTTCGACTCCGGTGAACTTCTGGCGCGGGTGCGAGCCCTCCTCAGGCGCCCGCGAGAAATTGCCGACAAGATATTGAAAGTGAAAGACGTAGAGCTGGATACAGGCACAAGACGCGTCACAAGAGGTGGAAAGGAAATCGAGCTGACAGCCAGGGAATCAGCCATACTCGAGCTTCTCATGCGGCACCCGAACCACAGTTTTTCAGCGGAAGCTATTTTGCAGAGGCTCTGGCCATCCGAATCCGAGTCTTCAGAAGGTACTGTGCGCACGCAAATCAAGACTTTGCGCCGCAAACTGGGCGACGGGAGCGAAGAAAATTCCCTCATCCGCTCCATGCGAAACCTCGGCTATCGCATCGTCAAAGACTGACTGCGACTACTTCACAGCTACTTCACTTTCTATTCACTTGCAATTCACTCTGCGGCCGTAGGCTGATATTGAGGCAAACGCCCCAAGCCAAGAGGTGATCATCATGTCTACCCCAACCGAAAATACCCTCTGGGCAGCAGTCCTCGATGCAGCTGAATTCCGCTGGAGCACCGGCGAATATACCAAAGCCGAAGAGCTTTTTCGCCACGCCATCGCCCTGGCTGAGGAAGCGCTCTCTTGCGACCACCCGGAAGTAATCATTGCCTATATGAGCCTGGCCGACTTCATGTGCGAACGCCAGCGGTTTGGCGAAGCAGAAACAATTTATCGCTTTTGCCTGAAGCTTATCGCCAGGCAATGCGGCTCCGACGGATTGCTCTTTGCTCTGGCGCTTAGAAACCTCGGCGAAATTCTCACCCTGGAAAACCAAGACAAAGACGCTATCCTTCTGCGCCAGCGCGCCAACCAGGTCCTGAAAGCCTGCCAGATAATTTTCTCCGCCTGACTGTACACCACGACAAGGACGCTGCTGTCAATTTCCCGAAGGGACGCTCTCAAGCAACCCTGTGAACATCGGAACCTGCCTGACGTCCTCGATTCTGTCAACGATGGCGACACACCCTTAAGGTGCCACGGAAACGCGTTGGGTATCTCAGGACTCCAGCCGAAACGCCGTTAAGCGATCGCCGGCAGCTTTTTCCATCTCGCCGATGGCTTCATAAACCGCTGCCCGTCCAAGATAAGCTTTGACGTATCGACCATTTAAAAGTATGGCTTTGCTGAAATCTTCAAGAGCTTCAACATAGCGGCACAGTCGGATGAAAGCCATGCCACGATTGACAAACGTGCTTGCATCCTCGGATTTCAAGTGAGCTATGAGCCCGATGGCTTTGTTATAACTTTCAACGGCAAGCTCATACTCGCCGAATTTCAAATAGGCAAGCCCACAATTCCTGTGGATAGTGGCATCATTCGGGTTAAGAGATGCAGCTTTCATATAATCTTCCAGAGCCTGTTTGTAATATTCGAGATCGCAATAACAATTGCCGCGATTGTTGTAGAAACAAGCATTTTTCGGGCTAAGAGCAAGGGCTCTGTCGTAGTCTGGGATGGCTTTTCGCCATTGTTCCAGGCGGCAGTAAGCATTGCCTCTGTTGTTGTAGAACTGCGGATTGCTTGAGTCAAGGGACAGGGCACACTCGAAATCGGCAAGGGCCGCCTCGTGCCGGCCGGCCAGCCCGTGCGCCAGTCCGCGGTTGTTGAAAGCCTTGGCATTGTCGGAATCGATGGCAATTGCCCGGTCGAAGTCCACAATAGCCTGCTCCAGATTGCCCAGCTCGGCATAAACAATGCCCCGATTAAGGAAAGCACAAGCACTGTGAGGATCCAGACAGATGGCCGCGCTCAAGCCATCGAGAGCTTCCCGAAAACAGCCCCGCTTGTAGAACCTTATGGCACGCTCCACATAGACTGACGCCACGCCAGTCTTCACCCATTGCACCCACCTGGCAAACACCAGCACCGGAATTGCCCTCGAAACCCGGTCCCAGAATCGGAGCCGGAGCAAGAAGTATATGTGCAAAGACAATTTTAAGCCCAGAGCGCCGCAATATTAGAAAGAGACGAGAAACTCCAGATCCAGACATAACCGCAAGCCCGGTCAAATGCCTCTTACTGATTTTTACTAACAAACAGAAAGATTGGCCCAAGCAGAAACGCCAAACCATGGCAAAATCAAGATAAAATCAGCCAGGTTTTATTATTAGGGGCTACTAGGATAATCGTACAGATCACGGTAAGCTATCAATATAATTGACGCATAATTGCAGCTAAATCAAGGAACTCTATTGCAGGCAGCCCGCTTAGCCACCCGGGCAGAACTCTTAAGGATGCAGGAAGAAGCAGTCACATGGCAACAGAGATAGTGCGGGTCACAGTCGACACTCTGGCATTTGCCGTCCACCAGGGCTCCCTGGAAGTGCTCTTGATCAAACGCAAGCATGAGCCTTTCAAAGCATGCTGGTCCTTGCCGGGCGGCTTTCTCACCCAGGAAGATCAGAGTCTAGAGGCTGCTGCCACACGCCAGCTTTATGAAGAGACGAATGTCTCCAATGTTTATCTCGAGCAGCTCTACACTTTCGGAGATATCGGGCGCGACCCGCGCGGGCGAGTGATCACCGTGGCTTATCTGGCTCTTCTGCGTCAGGAAGAGCTGGAGCTCAAGGCAAGCTCCGAGGCCAGCGGCGTTGCCTGGTGGCCTGTCAACGACCTCCCGAATCTAGCATTCGACCATGCGGCTATCATTTCTTACGGTTATCAACGCCTGAAATACAAGATCGAATATACCCCGGCCGCATTCAACTTGCTCTGCGACAAATTCACTCTCAGAGATCTGCAAACAGTCTATGAGGCAGTGCTGGGGCGCTCGATTGACAATCGCAATTTTCGCAAGAAATTTCTCAGCTCAGGCGTTCTCAAAGAGCTTGATGAAACAAGCCAGGAAGCTTCCTTCCGCCCGGCCAGACTGTATTGTTTTTCGGAAGATAATTTTGAAAGATTACCTGACAGACCTGTGTTTGTTTTCTAGAAGATGACTCAGCAACAGTTTCTCCAGCCCCTGCTCAGCCTGGCTCTTGCCCTCGTTTTTTTTGCTTTGACATCGCTTTCAGCTTATCCGCAAGTGCAGACCTGGAACATTAAGGCACGTGAACGCTCGCAGGCAGCCAATTCCGCCGGACTCACCGCTGTCAACAAAGGGCAGACAGAACGCGGCATCCAGCTTTTCCTCGAAGCCACAAGACTGGACCCTCAGGACCCGATTCCCTTTGCCAGCCTGGGGCTGGCTCTGGCCATGAAAGGCAATTATCAGGAAGCCCTTGACTCCCTGCAAAACTCCTATTCGCTGGCGAAAGTCCCGGAAACGCTGGTGACGACGGGCATAGTTTATTACCTCAATCATGACTATGACGCGGCCATCAATTCTTTCGGCAAAGCTCTGACAATGGATCAAGGACACAGTTCTGTCGCGGCTGGTATCGGTTATGCCTTCTTACGCAAGGGAGACTTGAATCAAGCCGAACAAGCCTTCCAGAAAGTCGTCAAAGCCTCGCCCAATTCTCAGATCGGTCACCAGGGGCTATCAGAGGTGTTCTATCTCCGGGGCGACTTTTCCCGGGCGGCAAAAGCCGCGGAATACTGCCAGTCAATAAGCTCCTATCTGCCAGTCGTCCTCTTGCAGGCAAAACTGGATTTTCTTCAAGGGCGGCGCACAGCCGGTCTAAAACTCCTTCAGCAATACAACAATCAGGCGCGCAAGAGCTGGCAGAAACGCTCGATGACGGCGATTGGCTATCCGCTCCAGCACGATGTACATTTCGATCCTTTCCTGGCTGACAATCTCGATAATGGCTACTTACTGAGCGCGCGCGCTCAGTTCCTGCCCAGGGACGCCGCGCGCCAACGCTCACTTGCCAGACAAGGCAAAGCGGCCCAGGTGATCGAGACAGCACAAAAGCAACTGGCGCAAGTTCCCAATGACTTCTGGCTCCTGCGACAGCTGGGGCTTGCTCAATTGGCCGCTGGAGAGTATGTGGGCGCTGGCGAATCTTTCAAGAAAGTTTTGTCCCTTTGCCCGGACTGCCATGTCGACCTGCTGCACCTGGGCCAAGCTCTCAGCCTCTCAGGCAAGGCGGCGGCAGCTTCTGCCGCTGTACGCACGTTCCAGCGCCTGCATCCTTCACAGACGCTAGCACAAGCCCTGATAGACCTGGGGAAGGAGCAGGGTGCTGCCAGCGGCAACTCTGCCGGCGGGGTCAGCTCAACCCCTCACTCAGAGCCGTTTCAACCGGTAATCGAGGACAGAGAGCACCCGCGAGGAGGCAAAGATTCCTCACCCTCCGGCTTCTGAGCCTGCTTTTCTTTAAGAACTGAGCGGTCCCTCGCAGAGATCGAAGCATGCAGCTGCCGCTTGAAACATTTACAGGCATTTAAATCAGTGTCGTCAGGGGTCAATTCATGGGATACTCAAGCAGTCCCCGAACCGGAGAAGGGCGTAAGTAATGGCCTTCGAACTTGAAAAACAACCAACCCAGGCACCACCAGAAAAGTCCCCGGAGTCATGGCTGTCCTTATTAGGATCTCTGTGCACACAATTTGTGAAGCCGGGACAAACATACAGAGTCACGACTTATTCTCTGGAGCCTTCTTCTTTGAAGGCTCTGTACGAAGCCATCGGTTTTCAGGCAAACTTCGAGCTAGACGCCATTAGAGCTGCCTGTCTGGATCTCTTGCAAACTGAAGGACACATTATCCTCGAGGTTGAGCGAAATACCAGCCCGAAGGACTTGAACGTGCGCTACCAGAGGCACTGGAGTTTGCGCGAACTCCCGAACCGGTCAGACGAGAGGACAAAAACTTTCAGCAAGACAGAATATCGGGCCAAGCCCTTGCCCGAAGAAGCACTCCTGGCTGTTGCCCGGCAGCTGCAAATTGAACCGAATGAACTCGGCAATTTTTTGATCCGCATCAATTTCCTGGAAAGTAAATTCGCGCTTTTATCCCCGGAAACCTATGCAGGAAACATACCTGGAGAGCCTCTCTTCTCCTTCTTGATCGATCAAGGAGCCGCGCCGGCACAAACAAACCACACAGGACCCAGAGCTTCGGAGCCGGCAGAGCCAGCGCCTGCTTTAGCTGTTGCCGCTAGCCCTTCTGAAGGCGTAATTGAGCCAGCACCTAAGACAGCAGTTCAGTTGGAAATCAGCACAAAGCAGCCGGATTCAGTCGAAACCGGCAAGCCAACAGGCAAACCAGAGAGGGCGGGCGCAAACGCTGCGCCTCTTGTGCCTGCTGCTCCCGTGGCTCCCACTGCACCTGTTCGCGCTGTTGCAGCTTCTGCTCCTGCCGTAAAACGAGAAACAACAGACAACCGTCCGAAATACGACACATATTCGAAAAGCGAGGTCGACAGCCTCCTGAAGCTGCAGGCAGAATCAATGAAGGACGCACTAGGCAGCAAGATTTCTACTCATCAGCGCAGCTTGCAGGAAGCCCTCGAGGCTCAGACAAAGTCTTTCAATCGCCTTTCGGAAAATTTCTCAGTCCAGATCGAATCGGCAAAGACGAAACTGGAGTCGACAACCAGAACCGCCCAGCAAGCCGCCTCCGACGAACTCAATTCCTTCAAGAAACAACTGAGCAAAGAACTAGAACAATACCGCACCCAGCTGAACAAGACTGTGCTGCCTGTGGCTAAAGCTCTTGAGCAAACTCCTGGGAAAATCGCCAAAGAGAAACAACCAGCCCAGCAGGTCGTACAGGTAAGCTCAAAGAGAGATCCATTGCTTCTGTCTTTGCTTGTGCTCGTTCTTCTTTCAACAGCAATAGACCTGGCCCTTTCCTTGCATAACTTACAACGGCTGGGGCAGATAGAAAATCAATCCAGCCAGACCCCCGGGAAGACCAGCCAGCAATAGATTCCGGAAGCCGCCCAGATTTTGGGATTGACATCGCCGCCAAGGAGTGCCACCCTTCTTACAAGGGTGCAATTGTAGAAGTCGATTGGAGGATTGTTCAGTGAGCGAAAGTGATGCTCAAGACATTCAACAGACACAGGGCTTGCCGCCCTCCGGAGCAGACACGCCCAGACCGGGTTTTTTTGAGGTGGTCAGCTCGTCCATCGGCTACCTGCGCAACTCGGCACAGATCGAAGGTAGCAAACTCCGCGGCTCGGACACGCCGTCGGTTATACTTTTGCCTGCTTCTTGCCTGGTCCTTGTCTTGATTGCCTGGTCGGGCGCCAGCCCATCCGTTCTGTCAGGGCTCTTTGTTCTGCCTCTGGCAGCTTTCTTTTACTATATCGGCAGCCGGCTTGGTATTGTTAAGAGCCTGACGACCCGGCAAGCTTATCTAATGTGGCACATCCTCATGGCCACATTCTTGCTTGGCGTGACTTTCGCCGTATTTCTCGTCTGTCTCAAAGATGCGCTTTTGCGCATCTGATCTGGATTTGTTTCCCGTGCAACCTGCACAGGTAAAGCTCAACCTCAATTAGCGCAGACTTTGCCGTTATCACCGACCATCTCGATCCGCCCGAAATCCTGAGCAGTTTTCGTGTCGAGTCTGGAGCTCTCGCGTGCTTGCATATCGGTCCAGCACTGACTGGCGCAATTGGCTAGACCAGACTGGTTTTGATTGTCGCTTATGCGAGTGGCATCTTTGGTTGCCGTGGAATCGTTCAGGGTCATATTTTCATCCCGAGGTTTTGCTGTCTTATGGGGCTCGCGCTAATCACGAACTGGCAGACAGCTTAACTATCAGTTGTGAATAAGTCGTGAAACCACCAAAGAAACTACGCTCTGTCCCTGGTCACGCTCCATTTAGCCCTAGCAATCCAATTGCAAAAGATCACCTGGGCAAAAGACCGGCTTGCTCAGCCCCCATCCTGCTTCCTCTGGATATGGCCGTGACTGCCAGAAAGTCCTATGGTGCGACGTCCGTATCGCTGACCTGCTCCCAGCGGCCACGCCAGTGGAGCTTCTTCCAGCCGTCGGCGCGCTTGATGAATATATCTGTGATGTTGGCCCTTTCTTTGATGGGCTTCACACCACCTGTCTCTTTCGTGGCGACAAAGGTGACAACACAGGTGCTGCCATCGCCGGACAACTTGGCATAAGGCTGGTCAATAGTGAAAGACAGGAGCGGTTTCTCGCCTCCGGGAGCATGCTCGCTGTACACTTGTTTGAGATCAGCGAGCACAGCTTGCTTGCCAGTAAGCAAAGTCTTGCTTGTCTCGTTGAAAGTCGTGCAATTGTCGTCCAGGTATTTTTCGAAAGTTTTCAGATCGCCGGCAGCATATGCCCTGCACAGCAACTGCAGTATCTCCAGAACTTTCTCTGACTCTCTGCAGCAAGCGTGCGGATCAACGCAACTAACGGTGCATATATGGGATTCCACAGGAACTGCTTTAGAGTTCTGGGCAGGTTTGCCCTCCTCGGCGCCCATCGCGGCAGCGCCTGCCAGAAGACTTATAACAGCTGCTACGGTCAGCTGACGGCTCCATTGGATTTTCACGGTTCTCTCTCCTGATTTTCCTGCCTGCTATCTCTTTAGATTGGATTGATGCCTGCCTGGCTGGGCAAGCCTGGTCCATCTTTTTTTTTTTTTTGAGCTCAGCGGATTTTGGCCAGAGCGTTATCCACATCCTTGATTGAAGAATCGACCTGGCGCAAGTAAGAATCCAGCCTGGTCAGCTTGGTCTGCAACTTGTCAACTTGCGAAGCCACATCGTTGTAAGCGCGCTGCAACTCTGTCTTCTGGCTGAGCAGGGCATCCCTGGAGCGTTGCAAGTTGTCGTAAACGTAAGGATCGTACCCCGAGGCCCCAGGCGAAAGAGGCATCAAAGTGAGAAACAAGGCAGAACCCAGCGCCAATCGTCGTTTGTCCAAGTGCATCTCCACCCCTCAGTCTGCACAACGCCTCTAAGCCGCAGGACTGCGGCTTAAGACCACTACTGTAATGTCCTACGCCCAATTATGGCAAAGAACTAAAGAAGGGTTAATCTTCTTGGCAAGGTTAAATTTCAGCGTAACGTCCCTTTTACAGTTGCTTGATACACAGATGCTTGTGGAACGTACAACGGTCAACCCATCCCTGCTGGAGACTGACAATTGAAAGGGCGGGGCGACAGAGATTAAGCAGGACACAGGAAGAGAGCAGATCTGGTATACAGCGGCAAAAGGTGTTAAACTTGTGGATAACGTACAACTCACGATTACTCCAACCAGACAGCAGCGTAAGCAAGTTGCAACCAGACAGAGCTTGCTAGCAGCTGGAGGCGATGAGGTCAGACAAATGGCATCAACCGGGACAAAGCAAGCTAGGGCAGGCGTTTCCAGCGCCCACGAGAAAATGAGTCCTGCCAACAAGCAGACTGCAGACAGTCTGCCGGAAAATTCGTCTTCCCGTTTTGGCCTGAGCTTTGGCAGCTTGAGGCCCCCGAGTCTCAAGCCGGACAGCCCTGCCGCACCGGAGCTTATCGCCGAGATCGACCGTGTGGTGGAAACCGCCTTGAAAGAAGATCTCCGTGGCGGTGCTGACATAACCTCGACTTCCGTCCTACCGCCTGGGGCTCTCGCCACAGCCTGCATAATAGTCAAACAGACCGGAATACTTGCCGGGCTCCTGGCTTGCGAGCGCGTTTTTCAACATATTGATCCTGCTGTGACCTTCACTGTCCATCTGCCGGACGGGACTCTGGTGTCTGAGGCACCAGTTGTCTGCGCCACGCTATATGGCTGCGCCCGCTCCATTCTCACCGGCGAGCGCACAGCTCTAAATCTCATGCAGCGCCTCTCAGGCATTGCCACCATGACGCACCGATTCGCCGCTATGGCTGGACCTTCTGGGATCGCCATACTCGATACACGCAAAACCACTCCAGGTTTGCGCCTTCTGGAGAAATACGCCGTGGCAATCGGCGGTGGATCCAATCATCGTTTTGGACTTTATGACCACATCCTCATTAAAGACAATCATGTGCGGCTAGCCGGCTCCGTGACCGAAGCCATGTCCCGCGCGAGGCAATCCTCCCCCGGGCAACCGCTGGAAGTGGAAGTAACAACACTTGCCGAAGTTAAGCAGGCAGTAGAGGGACAGGCCGAGAAAATAATGCTAGACAATATGCCACCGCAAGCAATCAGCCAGGCAGTGGAAATCATTCAGAGAAAAAGCTTCGTCGAAGTTTCCGGAGGAATCAATCTGGACAACATAAGCGCTTATCTCTTGCCAGGAGTCAATGCCATCTCGATCGGAGCACTGACCCACTCGGTGCAGAGCCTGGACATCAGCCTGGAAATCGAGGGTTGAGCAATGCAATCAATGACACCGGCTCAGTCCACCGCTGCCACAGCCGAAATGATCTGCCAGATCAAACAGCTCAAGAAGGACCGTAACGCCGTTATCCTGGCGCACAATTACCAGATAGCCGAAATTCAGGACCTGGCCGACTATGTTGGCGACTCCCTCGGGCTTTCCAGGCAGGCGGCTGCCACCACATCTGAGGTCATAGTATTTTGCGGTGTACATTTCATGGCTGAAACAGCAGCTATTCTCTGCCCTGATAAAAGGGTCCTGCTGCCCGAGCCTGAAGCAGGTTGTTCGCTAGCCGCATCTATCGACCTTGACGATCTCAAAGCCTGGAAAGCCGAGCATCCGCAGGCGACAGTCGTTTCCTACGTCAACACATCTGCCGCCATCAAAGCCGAATCGGACTACTGCTGCACTTCTTCGAACGCCCTGAAAGTAGTGCAATCAATCGCCCCGGACCGGGAGATTCTCTTTTTGCCCGACCAGTTCCTCGGCTCCTGGGTCAAAAAAATGACCGGGCGCCAGAACATGCACATCTGGATGGGGGAGTGCCACGTTCACGCCGCCGTCCCGCCATCGAGCATCGACTGCAAACTGCGCGAATTCCCGCAGGCCGAACTTCTCATTCACCCGGAATGCGGCTGCCTGACTCCTTATCTGGATCGCATCACGCAAGACAACGGCTCCTGCCAGCTGAAAGTAACATCCACCGAAGGCATGCTCAAAAGAGCTCATGATTCAGCAGCAATCGAGTTTGTCGTGGCAACGGAGACAGGCATATTGCACCGCTTGCAAAAAGAGAACCCCGGCAAAGTCTTTCATCCAATTGACAGAAAAATGAACTGCCAGTACATGAAAATGATTACCCTGGAAAAACTGCACCGGTCGCTGGTGGAAGATGTCTTTCCGATAAGCGTTCCGGAGGCGGTCAAAGAGAAGGCGCGCCGGTCCCTCGAGGCAATGATCTCCATCTTCTGATCAAAATTCACCCAACAAGGAGGTAAGTCATCATGGCTTACCAGGCGAATCAGACAATCAAGTGCGACGTACTCATCCTGGGCTCAGGAATTGCCGGGCTTATGCTGGCGCAAATGCTCTCGCGATTCCGATTGAAAATTATCCTGGCGACCAAAGGCAGGTTAATCGACTCGAACACGGCGCTTGCCCAGGGCGGCATTGCCGCGGCGCTGGCGCAAAACGCGCTCGATTCGCCTGAGCTCCATCTCAAGGACACGCTGGCTGCTGGCGCCGGACTGACCGACTGCCAGGCAGCCTCTGGGATAATCAACAGCGCTCAGTCGCTTGTAGAAAAGCTGCTTGAGCTGGGTTTGCAATTGGACCGCAAGACACCTGCCAGCCAATTATTGAAAGGCGGCTCACGCGAAGAGAACGGGGAAACAAGTTCGCTAGCCGATGTGAGCGAACCCACCCCTGAACAGAGCACCCTCGCCAGAGACTCTATCGGCCTCGATGCCGCTCTAGAAGGCGGGCATTGCCAGGCCCGCGTCCTGCACTGCAAAGATGCCACCGGTCTTGCCGTGGCGCAGACACTGATCGAAAGTGTTGTTGGGGCTTCCAATGTCAGGGTTCTCGAAAACACTTTCGCTCTCGAGCTGGTCACGGCGGCAGGACAGTGTCAGGGAGCCATTCTTGTCGCCGGGGCAAGTATTGTCAGTATTCTTTCCCGCCACACGGTTGTCGCCACCGGCGGTATCGGTCAGATTTATGAGCGCACGACCAATCCGGCTATCGCCACAGGCGACGGTATTGCCCTGGCTTACCGAGCCGGTGCCAGGCTCATCGATATGGAATTCGTGCAATTTCACCCGACCGCGCTTGTCAAAGATAAGGCACCGGCCGCACTCATTTCCGAGGCCGTCCGCGGCGCCGGAGCGCATCTTTTGAATGGGCGGGGCGAGCGTTTCGCTTTTGCCTACCACCAGGAGGGCGAACTAGCCACGCGCGATATCGTAGCCCGGGCAATTTACACGGAGATGTCCAGGCAAAATGCGCCCTGCGTCTGGCTCGACATGCGTCCCATTGGAAAGGATAAAATTCAGTCTAGCTTTCCGAATATCTTGCAGACATGCCGCAAATGGAACATCGATCCGCTTGCCGAGCCTGTTCCTGTTGCCCCTGCCGCCCACTATTTCATGGGCGGAATCTCAACCGACCTGAACGGGTCAACGACAATACCTGGCTTGTATGCAATTGGCGAATGTGCATGCACAGGACTGCACGGAGCCAACCGGCTGGCGAGCAACTCCTTGCTGGAGGGCGGCGTCATGGCCATGCGGCTCAGCCAGTTCATCGCCGATCAGCCGCTGCCGGCAAGCCTTTCATTATGCCCGAAGCAAAGCATGCCCGCCACGGGGAAGCCAGCGGAAGGCGCGCTCCAGACCTTTCTGCCGCAGATGAAGTCTGCCATGTTTTGCCTGGCCGGGCTAGAAAGAACCGAGACAGGGCTGCGAGAGCTCCTTTCCAGCATACCGGAAGAGTACTTCCCTCCGGCTCACGCCGATCGAGCCTCAGCCGAAAGAGCCAACCTTGCCCTCCTGGGGCAACTCATCGCGCTTTCCGCTCTCGCCCGCCGTGAATCCCGGGGGGCCCACTGGCGAACCGATTATCCGAATACCGATGACCAGCAATTTCTCAAGCGTTATTACGTCAGCCTGGCTGGTTGCGGCTGGCTGGCTCCGTCCGGGACGTCTTCCGTCTGTCCGGTTGCCACTTCCGGCAGTGGCAACCGGGTAAACGGAAGACGTAAGACAGGCTGTCGGGACTAAGAGCGGACGGGTAAGGAGCACTTACAAAAGGCACGGGCAATGCTAGCCTCGGAGGTGGAGCTGAGCATAGACCAGCCCCACCTCCAGACTTAGACGTATTTCTTTACAGTGGCAGCTAGGAGCTATGACCATGGGCGATCTCATGCAAAACTCCCTGGCGTCCCGGGCCAGATGACCCGCCACTACCGCCAGCCTTGCCACCCTCGGCAGACCCGCCACTACCGCCAGCCTCCAGAGGTCCTGAGCCTGCCGATCCGTCGCAGTCACCGTGGCTGCCGCCGCTAGCTGGTTCCCCCCTGCTCCTGAAAGTGCCCGGAGCACCATCCAATTCACGATCGCCAGCTCGAAGAGCACCTCCAGCGCTTCCATGCCGCTCACCTGTTCTACCACCATCCCTGTCAGTCCCCTTTCCTGCAGTATTTGCACAGGTGCCATCGGCTCCCTCGATAGTAAGACTCGGAAGAATGTTCTGAGCAGATCTGGCGGACTGGACGGTATTGCCATCGCTCTGGCGCGCTTGCCCGTTATTTAGATCCTGAACATCCTGCCGGCAACAGTTGGACAGGCAGCAACTTTCAGCCATCCGTCCGCTTGCTGCAGAAACATCACTTTTGTCGCCACTATTGCCAACCGAGCAGTGGTACCCCTCTATATCATTATTCATGCGGCTTCTCCTCTTCGACTTGCCCCTGACAGCAGCCGCGCCGCTAAGTATTCAGAAATAGAGTGAACAAATTGTGAGCAGAAACAGTAGCCTATAACATTGCTTGAGCCAGCATATTTCCAATCAACCACGCGTGTGACTAAGGCGCCTGGACTGCCAGATTTCCAGAGCTTTGTGCCGTTTTTTGGTGCCTTCTGCCGCCAGCTTTTGCTGGTCTTGAGGAGTGAGCAATTTGTCAAAAATTCTGTCGCCAACATTGGCGGCAGCCTTGGGAGTCTTGTAACCAAGGTCACGCGCTATCTCCGTCCAGCTCTTGCCGCAACTGAGCAAATCGAGGAGCCGGGCTTCTTTGGCGGAAATGTCATCCCGGATAAAAACATGACGCATCATACTTGCCACGAGAATCACCTCGCCTTTGATGGCCATTTTGAGTTGTGCTAGCATCTCCGGTATTTCGGAAATGCGAGCGCGCTTGCACAAATAGCCATCGCAGCCGGCAGCGAGTGCTCTTTGTCCATCGGCAGGAGCTTTGGAATTAGTGAGCACGATAATGGTGCCATAGAATCCCTGCTGGTGACGAAGCTCTTCAAGAATGCGAATTCCGGCCAGCGAACTGACTGTCTTGTCACCATGAGAAAAAGGCAACTGCAGGTCCAGAAGCACACAGTCACAGTCGTGAATGCTCGGTGACTTAACGCGCTTGAGCGCGTCCTGCTCGCAGTTGATTACCTCAACTACCTCCAGGTCAGAGTCTTGTTCGATGACCCGGCGCAGGATGCTGGAGAAATCCTAGTCATCCTCGATGATCAGTATCTTAGTCATGATCTTCACCACTTCCGTTTGGCTTCCCATTTCCTTCCCTGCTACATTCCTGGGCATCCTCAGAACGCCCCTTTATCATCACAGATGCAGACGATTCTCTTTGCTCGTCGCCAATAGCCTTGCTGCAAGAGGCAGTTTGAGAAACTGCGGCACTGAAGCTTCCCTCCTGCTCGCCACTTCTTTCTTCATAAGTGTCACCATCCTCGGAGTCCACATCTGAATCGTCAGCAGGGGCGGAAGACACGGGAAACTTCAGAGTAAAAGTCGTCCCCTTCTTCAGCGTGCTGGTCACCGAGATCTCCCCACCCATGCCTTCGATAAGGGTGCGGGCAATATCGAGTCCGAGTCCCTGTCCAGTCTTATTCCCAGCTTCCACCCGAAAGCCAGGCTCGAAGATATGGTCGAGATGCTCAGGCGCAATGCCCTTGCCATTGTCGGCGATTGTCACCATATGGAAAGAGCCGTTCGTTTCCACATGCACAGTCACAATAGTCCCATGTGGATTATGCTTGATGGCATTACGCACGATATTGTCTACGACCCGAGTCAATTCCAATTGATTGGCTCTGACCCACATCTGCTCTGAGGGCTTGGACCAGACCAGCTTATCGTCGTGCATGGCAGCAAGCGGCATCTGCCCGTCCACCGAATCATGCACCACGCTGGCGAGATCAGCTGTCACCTGCGGTCCCCCTAAATCTCTTGGCACCGTCTCGTAGTCATAGGACTGAACGAGCTGATCGATGAGTTCGCACAGCTTGTCCGAAGATTTAACGAGACGAAACACCTTCTCCCTCGCTTGCGGCGATTCGAGCTCCATCAGTTGCAACTCCGACACAGTCCAGTTAATCACACTGACTGGCGCATTAAGGTCGTGGTTGATGCGTCTGACAAATTCATGCCTTCTCCTTCTGTCTACCAACATCTCCCTGTTTCTTGCCTCCGCCTCCTTCTGGCGCAGTTCGGCCTCGTACTTGTCCTGGGTGAGATCCAGCTTCTCCTGGGCAGCGTTAAGCTTGACGGAGAACGTCTCTTCACGCTCTCTTTCTCTCTCCCAGAGGATGGCCGCCAGTGTGCCAAAAGCCAGTGCCATGGATGGAACGAACACCGGAACCATCAATCCTTGCAGAGCAAAAAACAAACAAGCCACGAAATAGTTGCCTGTAAGAAGCAGCACGAAAACGGAGATATCGGCAAAGAGGCGAGCCAGGGACAGGGAGCGAATATCTTTCTGCGAGGTTGCCGTCGAATGTTGCAAGCCCTTCCAGAAAATCCAGACTGTGCCGCCAATCACAGATGAGGACAGCAGATAAAAAATGCTTTCCAACCCACTCAACCGATGAGGCCATGAATGGCGAGAAACAGTATCAAGAGCCTGAGCAAGGATTTCCGTCCCACTCATTTTATTCAGCCCTTCGTTCGTAAAAGGAGTGCTGTATACATCGGTCACACCGTCACCAATAAACACAATCGCCCCTTTTACATCGACATCGGCCGAATTCTTGCTTTCTCCCAGCATCAACTTACGCTGCTCGGGATCAAGCAAATATGTTAGCGGCCTCACCGGATAAAGCTCGGAATTCGGTGGGCTGGCGAAGTCAACATCCATCGTGTCCGGCGCGTCGGCTGGTATGGGTCTCTTCAGGCAATCGAGCGCCTTCAATACTATGGATCTATATTCTTTATCAGCAACCGGCCATTTCAAAACGATGGTGCGAACAACCTGATCGGTATCCTCTTGCACGCACGTCATCCCTAGATATTTCGACTCGACATCTTCACCTGGCTCCAGGCGCCGCAACTCGGCAACGATGCCGGTAGGTCTTGTGGGCACCCCCATCTCCACCATGTGCCCCTTCGAACCAGTGTTGACTGTCCCCACCATGAGTATCGGCACTTTTGCCCCCCTTACACCCACAGTCGACCATTTATGTATGACCTGGGCAAGCTCTCTGTCACCGGCAGAATGTTGCGGAAAATCATTGTCGAGGATTATGCATCCGGCTCCAGCTGAGGCAAGAAAATCCACCATGGAAGCCACCGTTGCCCGCTGCAAGGGGTAATGCTGCAAAGGCTCCATCCAGGGGAACTGCTTTATGGCCTCGTCAGGCGGCTCATCTTCAAGTGTGCGATTAAAAATGACAACATCGTTCTTGACCTGAGGGTGGTTGTTCTCCAGAAGCCAGCTCAAAGTGTAATCCCAGGCCCACCACGTCCTCGGTATCTCATGCTCCTCGTGATACTGCCAGAGCAAAGGAAGATTCAAGCGTTTCAGGCTTTCAGGGGCCCAGGAAAGCCACTGGCGCGCTTCAAAGCGCTTGTTTATTGTTTGAAGCTCCTGCCTGTCCAACAAGCGCGAGCGGTCCAGCAGACAGCCAAACATCAGAGCCACACCAACATATATGGTAAACAG
>JAHFBI010000011.1:10592-13115 GCA_023250095.1 Candidatus Melainabacteria bacterium | reverse complement strand
CCCTCGACTATAAGGCGCTTCCCTCCGCTGTCCACCCGTAGTCTCAATACCACCGGTGAAGCTGGCTAAACCAAATTGAGCAATTCGGACTTTACTTATGCGTGCCCCGGCACCTATTTAAGCTTGCATCAGGCATATGCTCACACAAACTATTGTTGCGCAGACTGTCTGGACAGTTCTCGCACAGCAGCGGCAGATGTGGACGGAGATCCCGCCGGCGCCGGCTGGAAAGCTGCACCGAGTGCGCTGGAAGCTTCCGGCTGAGACTGGCAATAAGGTGGAATGACTGCCGGAGTCCGGTCCTGACTCTCCTTCACTTGCCTGATTTCGACTGTCGTACCTTTTTCGGTGTGCCAGACAGCGGCATCAGGCGAGGTTTCGGCGCCATGCGTACCGAATATCTTGCTAGCAGCCGCTTGCTGAGCAGCCGGGTCAGCAGCGTCAGCACCAGGCGGTAGTTCGTGTCCAGTAAACTGGAATCCACGCAAGGCAGGCAGCATGGGTGGCGCCACATGATTGAGCGCAGTGACGGATGCCTGAGCTCGCTTGGGCTGGCTATTCAGAATAACTCCGGCCGGAGGGAAGTCCATATAGGCCGACTGCGGCATGGAAATCTCTTTGCCGACTGCCGCTCCAATATAATAATCAGCGTTTGTAGGAACACCTTTAATCTGTGTGCTGGCAAACACGACCTGATTGAGCTTCTCGGCAGGAACAAGTGGTACTGCCCCGCTATTGCTGTAGCCAGGCACTGTTTTGAGCTCCGAAACAATGAGCGGCAGACTGTCGAGAGCTTCAGGAAACTTGGTCACCAACCCGTGGTCCATCAGGCTCTGAGCATTGGCCGTATAAATCATCGAGCGCGCATTGCTGTCCTGAAACAGAGGTATGGCGTTCCGGGAGTTAAAAGTGATATCTTGCAGCCCCTCCAATCCTCGGGGCGTGTTCAACGGTTGTGGACGATAAGGAACAGCAGAGGCGGGACTCTCAGGCTGGGTCGACTTGCTTGGAGCTCCATTGACAGCAGGCAAGGGACCGGAGTGCGACATGTTGTGCCCGGTAATTTCATAAACAGTCCCTGGACTTATCGTCACACTGCTGTGATCTAGCCGGTTGTAGACGTCGATTTTGCCCTCGAGCACGGTTATGCGCGAAACGTTACCTTTGCACTGGACCATGACAGTCGTGCCGCGAATGCGCGCCTGCAAGACTTTCGTCCAGATGTAATAGGCCTGCTCTTTGTCCTTGCGGTGCTTGTCCAGCCGGAACAGCATCTCACCGCCAGTCAGGTAAACGAGCCGCTTGTTGGGAGCTACGGCAAAAACAGTGTTCTCCCAGGCGCGTGTCTTGACGTTGGGCCAGGCTACTTCCGCCCAGGAGGCGTTGCCTGTACCTATTTGCATGCCCTCTCTGAGCTGATCAGCCACTTTAGCCGGTTCGGGGTCTCCCCAGGCTTCCCGGTTCCAGTCGACGAAATCACGCTTGAAGACATCGCCATGCGCGGCTGTAATTGTCGCCATATTGTCAGTAAGTGGCGTGGAGGGGCTGGCGCCGACTCGTCCGTATGACGCCGGGGTGAAAATGGAGCTCACCATCAGGCAGGCTGCCACCAGCGTGAATACTTTCTGCAGTCGCAACATTTTCCCGTCCTCCAAACACCAGTCCTAAATTGAAAGCGCCACGATTAACCGAACTCTTGAATACTACGTACAGCTGCCTGCATTGCTGGTGGTTTCGAACATCTCGGCTCTTGGCAAGCCTATACTCCTTATACCACTCCAGGCTGACTTAACTTAATCTTAAAAAGGCAATTTCCAACAAGGCAATTGGAAAGCCCCATCCGTGGCTCTAAGCCGAAATTGTCTCAATTCGTGTTTCCGGTCTCAGCGCTACTACACGGCGCTTCCTGAGCACCTCACGCAGCTCGTAAGCAAAGAGCCCCATGCTGCCAGGCCTTCCCAGAGGATCGCGGCAGAGAGCCGCTTTAAGCATTGCCCTTATGCCCTCGGACAAATCAATATTTCCAAGTTGCCCATCCTCAGGTAGCACCGGCCCCGACTCACGCCTGTAAGCCAGCGCAGCCGAGACGGAGATTTCAAACGGAAGCCTTCCCGTGAGCGCCTCAAACAGCACAAGCCCAAGCTGATATATATCGGATTGTCTTGTGCTGGTCTGCCTGGACAGTTGCTCCGGCGTAATGTAAAGCAAGCTGCCCGGTATATCTTCACCAGTCACCGATTCTGAGTCGGCCCCGACATCCTGGGCAATTCCGAAATCAAACAGGCTGACCCGGTCCTGTTCTTCCTGGCTGGATACAAGTATATTCGACGGCTTGATGTCGCGATGCAGAACTCCTTTACCATGTGCATGCTCCAGACCCTCTGCAGCCTGCAAAACAATTCTGACGGCACGCTCCAGAGGCAAACGTCCTCCGCTGGCTACCAACAGCTGCTCAAGCGTCTGTCCCTTCACGTAGTCCATAACCAGCAGAAGCTCACCATCTCTGGCTTCCGCTAGCTCCAG
>JAHFBI010000011.1:6690-10582 GCA_023250095.1 Candidatus Melainabacteria bacterium | reverse complement strand
GACTGCCGAAGCCACCTTCAGCGCCACTTCTTTGCCATCGGCATAGCGCGTCGCTTTGTAAACGACGCTGAGCCCGCCGACTCCAATCACACCGAGGAGCTTGTAGAAGGAACCGTCCTTGCTGAGTACAAGCGCACCATCACCGGTTTCTTTTCTAAAAGCCTGACCTACGAAAGCCTTGCTGAAGCGCCCCGCCAGGCGTGTTAACGGATTTTCGATGGTCGTAATCATAAGTTGTCCCCGAAAGGCTTGAACATCATGTTATTGCAGCGTTTTCCAACACAACAATTGGAGTTCTGCAGTCTTTTTCATACAATGCATTCCCGTCGGCTCACTCAGGCAATGCATTGACTTTGCGAAGTCTTCGCGAAAGACTTTATTGGCAATGGTGGAGCGAATATGTACGAATCTGGCACTGTGCTGCAGTTTTGCGGACTGACGTTGATTGCTGTCGCCCTTTTTGCTGCAATCCGGTTGATTCTGTTCAGGCAAATTCTGGAGGGAAGCATGTCGTTACAGCCCTGGCAGCAGAAAGAGCCAGCAAGTTTAAAGCCGCCGGAACTGGCATATCTCCTGCGCGCCGGAGACATGTCACATACAATGATTGTACTTGCTGTAGATCTCATCCAACGCAGCCTGAAATCTCAGGCATCCGACAACAGTGGACTGAAGCTGGAGCCTTACGAAGATCTGATCTGGTCTGACGTCAAAGATTTCACCAGGCACTGGGCGCAACAAAAAATCGCGCAGGTCATACCACTGTCCCGACCTCAGGGATTCCTCGGCTGGCTGGTCGGCATCAAGGCAGTCAAGACTTTCCTGACTGAAACACTGCTGCGAACAATTAGAGAGCTGCTCAAAGATCCCCGCCATCTGCGCAAATATTTTTCGGCAGCAGGCGTTGCCCGTCTGGCAATGGATCTCTATGCCTCCGGTTACAAGGACATAATAGAATCGAACCTCAAACAAGAGCTGCTCAGCCGCGGCCTCATAGTCGAGGAGTCACGGCGCACAACCTTTTCCTCCATTTTCAGCCTCTTTGCCGCAGCAAGCTTATTGTCTTTTTGCGGTCTGTCATTGCTTCTGCCGCTCAGGTACAACCAGCTCGCCCTGGTGGCACTCCTTACGATGGGGTTCCTGAATGCCGCACTTATTCGAGCTGTACGTTTTGTTCCATCCTTGCTGCCAGCCTATGAGGAATTCAGGCAGGTCATTTTTGAAATTGAGCGCAACAGCTTCAGATTTTCTGTCTTCCGAACAACCTTTCGACTGGCAAATTTCATGCTCCTGTCCCTGCTCCTGGCACTTCTGGGTATGGGCGTCCTGGTAGAGCTGACCATTTCCAAATTAATTCTTGCCGTGCCCGAGGTAGCATCAGCCGGGCTGATCGCGTCATTTACGTGTGCCGGTCTGCTCTTCATACAACTCCTGCTAGACAGCCATAACCTGCGATGGCATGAGTTCCCTACGGGAAGGGCCCTGGGAGCAGTCAAATGCGCCAAGTGCAAGATAGCAGCCAGAAGTCCGATTCAGTGTCTGAGACAGGTGCTCACCGACCCCGAGTATGACCCGACCTTCTCAGAAGTTGTAGCCATTTACGGTATTGAAACACTCTGGTTACTTTCTTGATTTAATCACTGTGCTTCCGACTTGCACCGCTCCATTAGCACCCTGATCAAAAGCTCAACCGATAACGGTTTAACTTCCTACCCATATGACTAAGTTTCTGCCTCTTGCAGCTTCAAGTGCGCCTGATCAAAAGCTCAACCGATAACGGTTTAACTTTTCACCCAGGTAACTAAGTTTCTGCCTCTTGCAGTTTCAAGCGCGCCTGATCAAAAGCTCAACCGATAACGGTTTAACTTTTCACCCAGGTAACTAAGCAGGCGGCGTGGAATACACCGAGTGGGGCGAACAGTGTGAATCCAATCCATACTCCATTTCTGGGAATTTGCCTCTGCTATCCTATTGAGACTTGAGGGACATTCGAGATTTCTTCTCAAGATTGACCGAAAGACTGGCAATGTCAAGAAAGATAGGAATTAAGCAAGGGGCGGCTGCGATCATTACTGGCGCCTCATCGGGCATAGGACGATCTCTGGCAGTCTCTCTGGCAAAGAAATGCGCCGCTAGGCTCGTCCTCAACGGCAGGCGGACATCCTCTTTGCAGGAGACAGCCAAGCTGGTGATCGCAGCAGGCGGTCAGGCCGACGTAGTAAGCGGCGATGTTGCCGATGTGGCTGTCACGACTCGGCTTGTTGAAACCTGCCTGACAAAGTACGGAGCTGTGGACATCCTTGTCAATAACGCAGGATTTGCCAGACCCGGTCCAGTGCCCTCGCTCACGCCAGATGACTGGCGGCGCGTATTCGAGGTCAATTTTTTTGCGCCCCTTGAGTTGATTTACATGGTCCTGCCTTCTTTCCTTGAGCGCAAAGAAGGCAAGATAGTCAACATTTCATCTGTAGCCGGCAAAGTCGCGTTCCCGGGCAGCGTCTGTTACGCAGCCACAAAATTCGCTTTAACCGGGATGTCGGAGGGGATGGCTTCGGAACTGGGCTTGCGGGGAATTGACGTGATCACGGTATGCCCGGGGCTCATACGCACCGAGTTTTTCAAGAACAACAACAATCCAGCAGATATCACTGAAATGGCAGAACAGCCAGGTGTAAGCGGATGGTTAATAAAAAACATAATGAGCATCAGCTCGGAAGCCGCCGCTCAAGAAATTATTCGTGCCTGTGAGCAGGGCGGCTGCCGCGAAATAGTTCTCACTGGACCAGGTAAATTCGTCGAGCGTCTGGCAGGCATCTGTCCGCCAGCAGCTTTTGCCCTATCGAAACTCATACCGGCAGACCACCGTCCACAGTCAGCGGATAAGTAATTTACATCCGAGCGATAGAAATGCTTCCTAAAGTAACGTCGGGCATCGCGTGCGGATCAGCCAGCCGCATACCCTATGGTCTTGCCGGTCGCTCAGAAAGCAGATATAGAAGCCTCCTTGCCTACGACTCAGAGCTGCCCCACCCAGAAAGACTAGCTGGCGGAGAGTCTGTAACCTGTCCCACTATTTGTCCCTGCAAGCTGAACAGCCTCATTTGTCGGTCGGCTTTGAGTAGGGGCGGTTACCAAGAAGTTACGTGCCACACGGGAAAGGGTACATAAAGAGCGGCAGCAAGTGGCGGCTGAGAGCTTAGTGCCAACACCTCATCCCAAGCAAAGACAGGTCCGGGGGCAATATATTGGTCTTTGACGAGTCAGAGCAGAGACGGACAAGAACGGCGCTGCCCGGCAATGAAGGCGGTAGCGGACAGTCACATGGAACCAGGGCAGAAGCGACCAGTGCAGAAGAACTTTCCGCGGGACCAGCGACTCCAGCTGGCACTTCGCTCATGAAACCTGCCAACCTGGGCGCCACAAAGCCGGATCCTTACCTGGGAACAATTCTTGCCGACCGTTACTCCATCCTGGAAATAGCAGGCCGCGGCGGCATGGGCGTAGTCTATAAGGCAAAGCATGAAATGATGGATCGCACAGTCGCCATCAAGATGCTCTTGCCACAGCTGATATCAGATGAAGTCAGCGTCAAACGTTTCGAGCGAGAAGCCCGTTCGGCCTGCCGCATAAACCATCCAAACATTATCGCCCTTCATGACTTCGGGCTGAGTGTCGATGGCCAGCCCTATCTCGTGATGGACTTCTTGAAAGGGCGCAGCCTGGCAGAAGTAATTAAGACTGAAGGGCAGCTGTCTGCTGCACGTTGCATACACATATTCAGCCAGGTAGGCGATGCACTTGAACATGCGCACCGGCAGGGAGTCATTCACAGAGATCTCAAGCCTGGCAATATCATGCTCATCGATCACGAAGAAGATCGCGATTTCGTGAAGTT
>JAHFBI010000011.1:0-6680 GCA_023250095.1 Candidatus Melainabacteria bacterium | reverse complement strand
GTTGACTTCGGCATCGCCAAACTCACTTCTTTCGCCGGTGAAGAGTCTCAAAGACTGACACAAACAGGCGAACTCTTTGGCAGTCCTGTGTACATGAGCCCGGAGCAATGCGCAGGCGGAGAGCTGGATGCACGTTCGGACATATATGGACTGGGCGTGGTCATGTACGAAGCCTTAACCGGCAAGCTACCACTGGTCGGAAAGAACGTGGTTGAGACCATCGCCAAACACATGAATTGCCCGCCGTCCCCGTTTAACAAAGTACGCCCCGATCTATACATACCTGAGCGGCTGGAGCAGATCGTACTCAAGGCTCTGGACAAAGATCCTGACAGGCGCCAGCAGACGATGTCCGAGTTAAAGGAAGAACTCCAGAAGGCAGTGCCGAACCCGAAAGCAGGCGGCGGGCTCAGAGCAGGACCAACGCCGAGTCCGACCTTCTATGAGGCTCAAGCCCAGAAGAGCCCGATCCTTTCAATAGCAGCAATTGTGCTGATATCGCTGGCAGTGGGCGCAGCGGTAGCATTCACAGCCTTCAACGCCACAAAAAACGCCGGAGCAATCACAAACAGCCGAGCGATACCACCTGTTTCAGTCCCGCCCCACCCAGGTGACGCCAAACATCTGCCACCTGGAAAAGCGACTGACAGCGGAGTGACGAGCCATACGCCAACATACAGCCAGACAAAAAAGGCAGCCGCTGGCAAGGATTCCGCGGACGGAACAGTTGTACAGAAGCAGTCCCAGCCCCAGACGGCGGACTTTCGATCCCCGCACAATCTACGCACACACACCTCGCGACTACCCAATACCGCCAGCATCGTACCAGGACAAAGGACAAACCTGCCTGTTCGTTCGGCAAAGTCCAACCTCGGGCTAGGTCAATTCGGAAGAGACTTCAGAGCCGACCCACCTGTGGCAAACAACCGGCAGCGGCACCACCGGACCCATGATTTCTGGGACTTCCAGCAAACCAGGGAGCACCACTTTGACAGACCGGCGGACTTGCCTATGGACGCAAGCGGCAACGGTACAGCCTCCGGCAATTAGAAAACTGGTGGCCAGGGCGCACCGCGCGAACCTGGTTCGGATGTGGTTAAATTAGCACTCCGGAAATAGTTCAAGGGATCGGGGGAATGATGCAAAGAGTTCTGTCCTGGGCGACAGTGCTGGTTATGCTTGCCGCCTGTTACTCCTTCCTGCTCGATCCAGCCTCTGCCGAACGCTCTTCGAAGAAAAGGCAGACTGGTGCTGCCTCCGACATCCAGCTGATACAGACAGACAAGACAAGTGGCATCACCGAATATCGCCTGAAATCAAACGGGTTGCAAATCCTCCTGGCTGAGCGTCACGCAACGCCTATCGTTACAGTCATGGTGGTTTATCACGTCGGCTCGCGCAATGAGGCTGTCGGCTACACCGGTGCAACCCATTTCCTGGAACATATGATGTTCAGAGGCACTCGCCGCCATGACCCCTTGAAGGGCACCGGACTGGACGATGTTCTGAAGCCGGTAGGTGGTATCAACAACGCCACCACATTCTATGATCGGACGAATTATTACGAGATCGTCCCTGCGCAGAACCTGGCTCTCTGCCTGGATCTGGAAGCTGATCGCATGCGAAGCGCCCTTTTGCGAGAGCAAGACAGAACAGCCGAAATGACAGTCGTACGCAATGAACTGGAGCGCAACGAAGACGATCCTTGCCGTCTTCTCGATGTGAACCTTTTTGCCGCCGCATTCCGCGAACATCCATATCACCACCCGGTCATCGGCTGGCGGTCAGATGTCGAAGGCGTGCCGATAGAAAGACTGCGGCAGTTTTATCATGACTTCTATTACCCGGACAATGCCACACTGGTGGTGATCGGAGACTTCAAGACTGCTGAGGCTCTGAAGCTCACGGCCTCATATTTCGGCAAGATCCCCCGAGCGCCCCGTCCATTCCCCCGGGTTTACACAGTCGAACCACCGCAAGAAGGAGAGCGACGATTCGTCGTACAGCGCGGCGAAGATCTCCCGAAAGTGGCCCTGGCGTACCACACACCAAAGTCCACTGACTCAGATGCATATCCGCTGGAGGTCATAGCATCGCTGCTGGGAGATGACAAGCGACAGTCCAGCCGGTTATATAAAGCGCTGGTGGACCCAGGACTCTGCTCGGATTGCTATGCTTTCAACTACTCGCTGAGGGATCCCAGCCTCTTTACCATAGTGGCGACCGCCACACCTGGCACTCCCTCACCAAAAGTAGAAAAGACTTTGATCGAGCAATTGCAACAGCTTGTGAGCGAGCCGGTCAGCAACCAGGAGCTCGAGCGAGCAAAAAGGGCAGTCTGGAAAAGACTGAAGCTTGACGCAGCCGATCCCGCCGGGATGGCATCACAACTGGCTGAAGCTATTGCTGTTGCCGACTGGCAGTGGTGGGCGGCTTTCGAAAAGCGGATTCAATCTGTCAGCCAGGATGACATCAAGCGGGTCGCGGCAAAATACTTCCGCGCTTCCAATCGCACTGTCGGCTATTACTATCCTGCAAAAGCCGACATCGCCGAGCAAACAGCCCCGGCGAGCGCGCTTCCCGACCCCAAGTGCACAGGTAAAGAGCAAGGATCTGACAGAAGCTCCAGCATGCCCGCATCTGCTGCCTCGAATACGCAGGCATCTGCCAGTTCAACGCCTGAGGGAAAGGGCGGCGCAAAGGCAGGTCCGGGTCCGGCGTTGCCGTCAGGCAGGCTTGCGCCAAACAACAGAAGCTCTATTGCAAGCCAGGTCCGCAAAAAAATCTTGCCTAACGGACTGACGGCTCTCGTGATGCCGGTACCTGGCTGCGGAGTCGTCTGCGTCAGCGGAAAAATTCGCGCCGGCAACTACTTCCGCAGTCCGCAACTGACAGTAGTTCCTGCCCTGACAGCCGATATGTTGAGCAAAGGCTCCAAAAGCTACAGCAAGGACGCTCTGGCACAACAACTGGAGAACTTGGGCACTTCACTGGAGTTTACAGCAGAAAATTTCTGGGTGGATTTCCAGTCAGACATAGTAACGGAAGACCTGGAGACTTTCCTGCCATTGCTTGCCGATGTGTTGGAAAGCCCGCTTTTCCTTCCAGACGAGCTGGAGAAATTGAAGAAGCAGAAGGATGCTCAGATCCAGGCTGACATGGCTAACACAGCTCAAGTAGCAACACATGCCCTTTACGGCAGGCTTTATAAACCACAATGCGTATATTTCGAGCCAACTTTCAAACATCAGCTCGACGAATTACCTCAGATTGCCTCGGATACTTTGAAAAACTTCCATAAAGACCATTTCAGTCCGTCCAACACAATTCTGGCAGTCGTGGGAGACATTGATTCTGACAGGGCTTTCGATCTCATCGCCCGATATTTTGCTTCATGGGACGGGGCAACAGCACAAAAGATCCAGATCGATGAGGGCTGCATAGCTGAGCCAGTCACGGCCAGACGCATAAACAGCCTGCTTGCAGACAAGACAAATGTCGACATCATGATTGCTCATCCTTGCCAGCTAAGCATCAACTCCCGGGACTTTTATGCCGCCTCAGTGGCCAACGCGGCCCTCGGACATGATACCGTCGGCTCCCGTCTGGCAGAAGTACGCAACAAATACGGCTTCACTTACGGCATCGCCTCCTTCTTTCTGGAGAATTGTTATCCCTGGGGTCCCTGGGTGATAGCTCTTTCTGTAAATCCGGAAAACGTCGCCAAGACGCTGCCTCTGGTGACAAGAATTGTCGAGAACTACTATGGAGGCGGCATCACGCCAAAAGAGCTCAAGGATGAGGTACGCCACCTTGCCGGTGAATATGTCGTAGAGCGGATGCGCACCCCAAGACAGCTCGCCGACGCTCTGACAAAATACGAATTTCTCGGGCTCGGGCCGCAATTCATGGACAATTACCCGAAAAATTTGCAGGCTGTCACACAAGCACAGGTAAATGCTGCCATCCATAAATATTTCAATGTCAAGAATATGGTCACAAGCGTTGCCGGCACTCTCGATACTAAAGGAAAGTAGGCTGGCTGCCTGGCAAAAGCTCAGGCAAAAACAACTGTCCTTTCAGCAATGCACCACCAGGTCCTTCCAGGATAAACCCGAGTGCCATGGGCTCTGCCTCATCTTGGCTCACATCGTTTTTCCTTTATGTTCCTTCAACAAGAACCTTCTCTTTACCCGTCCTTAAACCGGCAGCCCTCACAATAACTTGTGACAAGCTCTGGCAAAGAAATAAAGAGCAGATAGAGGAAAAGGCGAGAGATATGGGAATTATTGAAGGTCTCAGCATCATTATAGTTTCAGCCTTCGTGGCCATCTGGGTGAACGATAATTTGCCCGTGGGCGAATATCTGAAAGATTAGTCCGGTCGAATTCAGCGGCAAGGTGCCTGACCAGCAAGTCAGTTGCGTCCCCTCATGTGTCGCTCTTTCCATTTCTTCACTTCTTCGAGACTGGTCGGTGCGGTGCTTGGCGTGCCAGGTGTTGCCAATGGAGCGCCACTTTCTGAAGGACGCATGCTTTGAGCTATGCAATTGGCCACATAAATAGTCATACCGACACAGATTGACAGAAGAAGCAGAGAAAGCATGAAGTCGATTCTGGCTTTGACGTTAGACTGAGGCACCGGCACCGCTTTCAGGATCTGGGTCTTTGCACCTGAGAGCATCGGTTTGAGATCATCGAGCAAAGCCGGCATCGATTGGTAGCGCTCGGAAGGGTCTTCCTGTAAAGCCTTGAGAACGGTGGCATCGAGACCGGTCGGAAATGTGTCATCAGCAGCGACAAGACTGCAGGGAGCCGGCGCCAGACGGACACTGGTTTCCAGGAAATTGAAAGTGAACTCGCTTGAGCTGAGAGGTCTGCCTGTCAGAGTCTCGTACATTACGCAGCCCAGGGAATAGACGTCCGAGCGCGCATCGAGCGACTTACCCAGAGCCTGCTCGGGGCTCATATAAAGCCGGCAGCCGAAACCTCTCAAGCGTGCTGCCTGCGGCAGATCGTCGTTTTCCTCCGGAGCCAGAAGGGTCATGCCGAAATCGACAATTTTTACTTGCTCGCGCTCCTCTTCGTCGAGAGCAAGAATAATATTGGCCGGCTTGAGATCCCCGTGTATGACACCCCGAGCATGGGCATACGACAGAGCCTGGCATACTTGCATGAGAATGCCCAGAGCACGCTCGGGAAGCTGTCTGCCTTCCGCGCGCAGGAGATCGGCTAGACTCAGTCCTTTGAGATAGTCCATCACAAGATAAGGTACCCCCTCAGGCGAGACGCCAAAATCGTGAATAGTCACGATATGAGGGTGGCAAAGACCGGACAGCGACCTTGCCGCCTCGGAAAACTTCGCTAGAGCCGTTCGGCTGTCGACAAGTTCGGGTCTGAGCATCTTAACTGCCAGGATTTCTTTGGTCTTGAGATCCCTGGCTTCGTAAACGACCCCTGTTTCCCCCTGCCCGGCCACAGACAACAGTTCGAAGCGCTGCGCCAGCGTCGTTCCCACAAGCGGATCTTGATCCGCCCAGCGGGAAGCGACTTCTAACTCATCAGGCACGGGGCTGTTTCCTTTCTGCCCTAACAAATGGAATTTACCCGGGGACTGCGCTCTTTCGGCACAATCAGCAAATAGACAAGATAAAATCTTGTTTGCTGTGAATTACAGTACCCGGTTCACAAGATGTTATCCCCACAAGGGCACGGGTAGATCAACCTTATGACATCTCCTGGACCAACTCGACTTCTCTCTTGAGCTCCATAGGTTTGAAAATCATGACCAGCAATCAACCTGGCAATCCATCCGACGAACAGAAGAAGAAAGCAGGTATGCCCAACCTCCAAGACATGATTCTGGGTGCGCTCAGACCGAGAGCTGGCAAGGAAACAACGAAATGGCTGACCAACCTCACTGAAGACGCCGTAAAAGACGCAGCAGAAGCAGCAGCGAAAGAGCAAGCGAAAGAACAGGCGAAAGCTTCTTCTCCGGAAATTAAGAAAGAAGGCAAGAAGCAGAACACGATGGTCGGCTGGATGGATCAGATTTTCGATTGTTTCCAGCAGTACGAGTTTGAATTCAACAGGGCAGTAGCTGGCTCGGAATTCACTGTCAATCACGAGCGCCCGGTCATCGTCGCCGAGGTGATGCGAGCCAGCAAATTCGGTCCGTCGGACACAGTACAGTTTTTTAAAGGACGCCTGTCCACGCGCAAGTGGACGCTGCTTTTGCGCGGGCAGAACGAGCGTATCGAGGGCTTCATTCTGCCCATAGACAAGCTCATTTCTTTCAGCGGCGATCCTTCGGCCTTTACGCGCTTCCTTCTCATGGAAGCCGACTGGCAAAAAGGTGAGATGTTCTGGAACGTTGACGGCGTCCCAGTTCACTGGGAAGAAGTAAGAGCCTTTGCCAAAGAACTCTTCGGCTCGTTGATCAAAGTATCCAAAGGAATGGCTTCTCCCGAAGATGTCTTCAGCCTCAGGCCAAAAACGATGACCAGCCGCCCGTGCGAAACAGGCTCTCCTGCACAAACGCCGGGGAGTCCCGGTTTCCAGAGCGAGCCTATCGCCATGGCTGCGGATTTGTCTTTCAATCAACACAATCCAAGATTCGAAGCTGTCGAACCTCAACCACCGGCTGCGCCCCCTCAACCACCTGCTGCGCCTGTTTTTCCA
>JAHFBI010000215.1:4784-8312 GCA_023250095.1 Candidatus Melainabacteria bacterium | reverse complement strand
CCTGGCACCTTATTCAGGGGCAGCCATCGGCGAATATTTCATGGAAAAGGGCTTGCATGCGCTGAACGTGTATGACGACCTTTCCAAGCAGGCCCAGTCTTACCGGGCCATGAGTTTGCTCCTGCGCCGTCCGCCAGGTCGTGAAGCCTATCCTGGAGACGTGTTCTATCTGCACAGCCGCCTTCTCGAGCGCGCCGCCAAGCTCTCGGCAAAGTTGGGCGGTGGATCCCTCACGGCGCTGCCTATCGTAGAGACACAGGCTGGTGACGTTTCGGCATACATTCCCACAAACGTCATTTCCATCACAGACGGACAGATTTTCCTGGAAAGCGACTTGTTCTACGCCGGCATCCGCCCGGCTATCAACGCCGGTATCTCCGTCAGCCGCGTCGGCGGAGCAGCCCAGACCAAAGCCATGAAACTGGTGGCAGGCAAACTCCGCCTGGATCTTGCTCAATTCAGAGAGCTGGAAGCTTTTGCCCAGTTTGCCTCCGACCTGGACAAGGCCACTCAGGACCAGCTCAAGCGCGGTCAAAAGCTGATGGAAGTCCTCAAACAACCGCAGTACCAGCCGCTCTCGCTGGCTCAACAAGTATCGTTCATCTACGCTGCCAACCGGGGCGTCATGGACACGGTCGAAAACAGGGACATCCCCAAGTTCAAAGCCGAGTGGAGCAAATATCTTTCAGCCAATGCCAGAGACGTTGAAGCCAAGCTCAACGCCGGCGACAAACCGAGCGCGGAAGAAGAGAAAGCTCTTTATGACCATCTGGTCAAATTCAAAGAGAACTTCTTCATGAAGTAGGATGCCACCAGGGCATCCAGCAAGAGACATGGGACAGATTTTCCAGAGACCATCGCTTGGGCGAAAGAACAGGTAAGAAATGGCAAACCTCAAGGCAATCCGGCGGCGCATAAAGAGCGTCCAGGCTACTCAAAAAATCACGAGAGCCATGAGGCTTGTCGCAGCAGCGAAAGTGCGCCGGGCCCAGCAGAGGACGCTGGCTGCCCGCCCCTTCACCACGCGTGTCATCAAGATGCTCCGTGAAATCGTCCGGGATACAGCTGAGATCGATCTGCAAGAATTGCCGCTTTTGCACAGGCGGCCAATCAAAAAGGTAGCGATCATTGTTCTGGCAGCCGATCGTGGACTGTGCGGCTCATACAACAGCAATATCTTCCGGCACACTCTCGAGCGCGTCCAGCAGCTGGAAAAAGATGGCAAAGAAGTCTCACTCATCCTTGTCGGCTTGAAGTCAGTGGCTTTCTTCCGCCACTTCAAGCTCACCAAGCACAGAACCTACACTCTTTTGCCGGCCGTTCCGACAGTTGAAGAAGCAAAGCTCATTGCCATGCAAACCGCCGAGCTCTATGTAAAGGGAGTTGTCGACGCCGTCGAGCTGATAAGTACGCATTTCATCTCTCTTTTGCGCTCGGAGCTAGTCAACACCAAATTCCTGCCGGTGGAGTTGCCGCCGCCAGAAGTCCACGAAGCCTTGCAACCGCAAATACTTTTCGAACCGACCATACAAGAAGTTCTCGAACTCCAGCTTCTGCCCAAGTATATAGAGAACGTCATCTTCCAGTCCTTGCTCGACGCATCGGCCTCCGAGCTGGCCGCCCGCATGAACGCCATGTCTAATGCTTCCACAAATGCGCAGGAATTGATTAACACGCTCACGCTCGTATACAACAAGGCGCGCCAGGCAAGCATTACGCAGGAGCTGCTCGAAGTCGTCGGCGGCGCCGAAGCCTTGAGAGCCTGATAAAACAGCAGGCTAAACAAGGTCCCTCGCTTGCGTCCCCGACAGAGTGCTCTTTAATCTAAATCAAGGCGCGTGTGTTTTTGCTGCCTGCCGTTATAATCCTGACATGCAAGTCTCGCCTGCTTACACCCAGCAAATTGACGATGACGAAGTGGCCGCTTGCCTGGCGGCAATAGCCGTTATCCTGGCGGAGCGGTCTTTAGCCTGCAAGGCGAAACGCCAGGTTGACGGCGCTTCGATGTCAGGCTGGCTTACTGCTTGCCGCGTGGAAGCATGCGGCCATGTCAAGCGGCGATTTGTGCGCCCGCTTTCCCGTTCTCTCAAGGCAAGCCCCTGGAGAACAGCTTCCTTGCCCCACTTGCCGGCAATCCTTTTCCTGTCCGGAGTGGCTCTGCTCATCCTTTTCCTTTTCAGTGACAATATGTCCTTGGCGCAAAGTCCTGAGCAGTCCTTTTCTGGGCAAGCGCTGGGTGCCGACAGTTGGACCCAGACGACTGGCAGGTCAATGGGAGATCAAGGGCAGCCAGCCTCTTTGTTTTCCCCTTGCCCTCCCCGGTTGCCGCCTAGACCATCTCCGGTCCTTAGCCGCCCGGCAGGGTCGAGCGACAACGAGCAGGGAGCCTCTCAAGGACAGAGCCCCGCTGCCCTGCAAGATTCTGCAGAGAGTAGCATCTCGTTCGTGCGTGTGGCTCTCCTTTGGCAGGCCAGTCAGCTTGAAATAGGTCTGCCGGACGGGGCTCTTTTGAAAGATTGCGCCACAGGCTCCATACTGGCTCAGTTGCCGCCAGCCAGCTGCTATCAGGTTTGCTTGAAACAAGCGGGCGGATTTGCCAGGCTATGTTTCGCTGGCACCTGCCTGAACACAGCCGCCTCCAAAATAGCCCTTCGTCCAACGTCAAACCCTTATCGCGATGTTTCATTCATTGCCGGTGCCAGGCACATGCAAAGCTTGCCTGGAGGTCTCTTGGAAGCTCAAATCGTCAGCTCCCCTTCTTTCAAGTTCTCCCTGCCTGTATTGTCATCGGCTCGACCGTCGGAAGGCGCGCAAGATACAACGCCCCCGGTATACGAGCTTGTGGCATGCGGGCAAGACGGGCTTCTTGCGCTCAACGGCAAGCTTTATCGCGGTACTTTTCTCCTCAAGCCAAGAGTGAGCGGACAGGCAGTCACACTCACAGCCATCAACAAAGTCGCCCTTGAAGACTATCTACTTTCGGTAGTGCCTTCCGAAATGCCCAGCACCTGGCCCCTTGAAGCTCTCAAAGCCCAGTCCATAGCCGCCCGCTCATACGCCACAGCCAGTGTCGGCAAGCATGAGTCCGAAGGCTTTGACGTGAAAGCAACGACAGAAGACCAGGTTTATTCTGGCGTGTCCGCCGAATCGGCAGCTTCCAATCAGGCTGTTGCCGACACGCAAGGAATGGTCCTCAAACATCAAGGCAAAGTGATTGAGGCTTTCTTTCACAGCTCAGCCGGCGGCTGTACCGAGTTGTCCGAGAATGTCTGGAGCAAACCAATACCTTATCTTAAGTCAGTTCCTGATTATGACGATGATTCACCTTATTTCAGCTGGTCGCGCTCTTTCGATGTCTCCACTCTTGAGAAGTCCCTGTCCAGAACAGGCAAGGACACAGGCAGCCTCCTCTTGGTCTTGCCGCTCAGCCGCGGTCCTTCGCAACGCGTGCGCTCACTCATGGTCGCCGGCACGCTCGGGACACTCATCCTCAACGGCGAAGAAACGCGGCGTCTGCTCAACCTCCCG
>JAHFBI010000215.1:0-4774 GCA_023250095.1 Candidatus Melainabacteria bacterium | reverse complement strand
TCCCGAGCACGGTATTTAATGTCGGAGCAGCCAGCGACTCTTATATCTTTGCCGGTAGAGGCTTCGGACACGGGCTGGGACTTTCGCAGTGGGGAGCCCGGAAACTGGCCGAGTGTGGCTATAATGCATCCCAGATTTTGTCGTATTACTATAGAGAGATAACCATAGACCAGCTTTAAGGTTTCTTTCTGCCACAATATTAAGTCTCACCGCCGCCCTCCGGCTCAGCAAATTTTGACCAGGCGGCTCTTGTATGCTCCGGCTCTCCTAGTCCTACAACAGGCAACTTCAGAGGTAAGCTTAGTGCACGAAACTATTTTCATGTCCTGGCTGCTGGAAGCCTTCGCTGTCTTTGTCATGCTGGGTATCCTCAGCGTGCTGATCATGGTCCACGAGTTCGGACATTTTTCCGTCGCCAGAGCCTTTGGTTTTCAGACGCCGGTATTCGGCTTCGGGCTGCCGTTTGGCCCTTACTGGACACTGGGATCGCGCTGGGGAACACAATTTCGCATACACGCCTGTCTTTTGGGCGGCTACGTGGCCATACCTGAGCTAGGCGATGAGTCCAATGCCCGAGAAGAAAATTATGGGATTCCTCTCAAGCCTTTCCGCAAATTCGCCATCTGGAAGCGCGCCCTGGTAGCCTTTGCCGGCCCGGGGTTCAACATACTCTTTGCATATCTGGTGATGTTCTTCATGTACGCCAGCCTCGGGCAACCATCTCAAGCCACGGTGGTCGAGCGGCTTCCAGCCGAAAACCCCATTGCCGCCTCCGCCGGAGTTCTGGTTGGCGACAGGATCCTGTCCATCGACTCCACGACAGTAGCCAGCCCGGATGACGTGGTGCGCTATCTCGGGCAGCGCCAGCACACGCAAGTTGTACTTCATATGGAGCGAAAGGGGCAGGCAGTAGCGATCAGCTGCATAACCAATGACTCTGGCAAGGTCGGCATGGCCCTCATTTCCAAGGGTCCGGTCAGCTATCAAAAGATTGATGGCAATATTCTTCAGATTGCCGGACTTTCCTGGGAGCGCATGTGGAAGCTCACCTGGAGCATGATTGACGCTCTCGGGCAGATGTTCCAGGGGATTTTTCACACAGCCAGACCTGCCCCCGGGCAGCACACTGTCGGCGTCGAGGACCTGCACGGCGTTCTGGCCGTGATCAAGATTGGCGCCGATATTGCCAAGCAGGACTGGAGCCAGCTGTTCCTTTTCACAATCATGATCAGCCTGGATCTGGCAATCATCAACCTTGTACCCTGGCCAGGACTGGATGGCAGCCACCTGGCTTTCATGGGACTGGAGGCAGTGCGCGGGCGCCCCATGGAAGAGCGCGCTCAAGGCGAGATTGTGAAGTGGGGCTTCATCAGCCTGCTTGTTTTGATGGCGGTGATCATGGTCAACGATGTCCGGGCTCTTCTGACAGGCGAGCTCGATTTGAAGATGAAATCGGACAAGTCAGGCGCGCTCAAGAGCAAAGACACATCGAGAGATACAAACGCCGAAGGCAGCAGCCATCAGACAGACAAAGCCTCAGAGCAAGAAGATTCCTCGTCTTCGTCGCCAATCAAGGACAGGCAGGACAATCAGCAAGCTGAGGACAAGACAACCATTAAGGCTCCTGAATCCGCGCCTGAGACGCCGAACAAAGAAGAAAACAAACCAGGCAACGCTGCAAACGGGACCTCAACACCACCAGACAATCTGCCGGAGCAACCGTCTAAAACGACAGCGCCGTGAACCAGGAAGCATAGCCAGAGTAAGACCGGTAATTTATGAGGACGCCATATGCCCAGTTATGACTATCGTTGCGAAGCTTGCAAAGCTGACTTCACTGTGGAGCGCTCTATGAAAGATGATTCGCAACAATGCTGCCTGTCATGCGGAAGCGACAGAACCAGCCGTATCTGGAACGTCTTTCTCATGAATACGGGTGGCTCTGCCACAAGCCCGCCGGCAAGCACTTCCCCGCAAGGGAAAAAGAGCGGCTGTGGCTCGTGTTCCGGCCATTCTTGCGGCACATGCCATTGATTTTCCCGAAGTCAGCTGCTATCTGCTATCTCAGCAGCTGACTTCGGTATGATTTTCTGTCGGCTCGCCGAGAAGATCTCTCAGGCGTTCCGCCTCATCTTCGGCAAAAGCGAAGCTCTCCGTTTCATCAGGGAAAGAACTGTTGCGCACATCTTCGGCATAGGCGGAGATGGCCTTATGGCAGACATCGGCAAGATTGGCGTAGCGACGCACGAAACGCGGCTGAAAATCCGTGTATTTGCCCAGCAGGTCGTCTGTCACCAGGATCTGACCGTCGCAACCATTGCCGGCGCCTATCCCTATTGTCGGAACGGTAAGTGATCTTGTGATCATAGTCGCCACCGCTGCCGGTACCATCTCGAAAACTATGCTGAATACACCGGCCTTCTCCAGAGCCAGCGAATCGTTGAGCAGCTTCAAGGCTTCTTCAGCACTCCTGCCCTGCACGCGCGTGCCGCCCAGTCCGTGGATAGATTGCGGCGTAAAGCCCAGATGCCCCATGACGGGTATGCCCATACCAACCAGGCGCTCGATCACTTCCAGATTGAGCCTGGTTGCGCCTTCCAGCTTGACGGCATGAGCCTGAGCTTCTTTGATGAAGCGTCCGGCATTTGTAATAGCTTGAATTACATCCACCTGATAGCTCATAAAAGGCAGGTCGGCAACGACAAAAGCTTGCTGCACGCCGCGAGTGACCGCGCGTGTATGATGAACCATCTCATCCATCGTGACGGCATGCGTGGTCTGGTGCCCGAGCGCCACCATTGCCAGGCTGTCCCCGACCAGAATCAAATCGACGCCAGCGCGATCGAGAATTTTTGCCGTCGAATAATCGTAAGCCGTCAGGCAGACGATTTTGCGGCCTTGCTGTTTGTATTTCTGGAAAGTGAGGGTTGAGACGCTTTTACTCATCATTGCTCCGGAGGCTTTGGACAATGGAGGCAATAGTATATCAAGAGGACTGCTTACAAGCTTTAAGACTCCGGCGATAAAGCAAAGCCTGTGCCATCTTAGAGCTGCCGGCAGCGCTGCCCAAAGGAAAAGCAATTATTGCCAGAACGACACAATGCTCTCGAAATATGGGACAGTAGCCGGCTCCTTAATAACCACGTTTGCGGATGAACTCCTCCTTCTTCTGAGCCCTGATTATATTCTGCTGGAGCTCGATGATGTGCTGAGGGTCATAAGGATACTGCTGAGCCATGTCGCGGAAATTCTGATACATACGCGCGGCATCATCGGGAAGGTTCATCTTTTCCAGCAAGTAAGCCAGGTTGTAAACTGCACCGTCATAGCGGGGGTTGAGGGGGATGGCTTTCTGGGACGTGGCCACGGCACTGTTCAAGTCCCCCTGCGCCTCCTGAACGAAGCAAAGGTTTTGCGTGGCACGGAAGCTGGCGGGATTGAGCTCGGCAGCCCGCTCAAAGGAAGCGCGCGCCCCTTCGAGATCGCCATCCTCATACTGCTCGATGCCCTTGGCAATAAAAGCGTCCACCTCTTGCGGATCATATGGCAGGGGCTTCTTTTTTCTGGATTTGATCTCTTGCTTGATCTGTTTGTCCAGTTCGGTTATGTGTTTGGCGTATAGCGCATCGCTCTTGCGCATGGCCACCAGTTGCTGATAAGTCTCCAGAGCTTTCACCAGGTCGCCTGAGAATTCAAATGCGTTGGCCTCCAGGCTCTTCAGCTTGACAGGCTCGAGAGCCGGATATTGTTGCGAATCCGTATATGTGGGGTTTATATTCTGAGCCTCACGCAGCTCGCTCAGGCAACGATCGAGATCGCCGCGATAATAACGCAGTTTTCCAAGCTCGAAATGGGCCGCGGAGAATCTGGGATCGCACATCAATGCCTTGCGAAACTCCGTCTCGCCACCGTCGAGATTGCTTTGAGTGGAAGAAATGATACCCAGATGATAATGAATCTTTGGATTCTTGGGCAGAAGCTTGGCAGCCAGCTGCAATTTCTCAGCAGCTGTCGTGAGATCTCCTGAAGAGGCCCGCTCAAAAATGCACAGTCCAAGCGCCTCCTGAGCTTCGGCGAAGTCGGGTTTCAAGCGCGTGCAATGTTCTAGATTCTCGATGGCGCCTTCGAGGTCGCCTTTTTCCTTGAGGATCAGCCCGAGATTGTAATAAGCATAGGGAAATTTCGGGTCGATCTGAATGCACTGGCGAAACTGCGAGGCAGCTTCATCCACCTTGTCCAGCCGCTTCAAGAAAGCACCGTAATTGTTGCGGCACTCGACGAAATTGAAATCGATATTGAGAGCAGTGCGAAATTCAGCCATGGCGGGCTCATTGGAGCCTGTGCGGGCAAGAAGCTTGGCCAGGGCGTGATGCACCTCTTTCACCCGGGGAAAGGCGCTTATCGATTTGCGGTAGAACTCCACTGCATTGTGCACGTCGCCGATACGCTCGCATTGCTGTCCCTGCATGTAATATCCATAAGCGTGTTTCTCGCGCCCGCCGGCGCTGAAGCCCATGTCCGGATCATAGCCGGCAGAAAACGCTCTCTGGCAAAAAACAGCCGACACCCAAAAGACAGATTGAAGCACCAGCAAAAGAAAGAGAACTTTCAGCATCAAAGAACCTTCCCGACAAGAAGATGAGATTGTTTCCCATCATATCCCCTCAGGAATTGATCTGCCATTGCCGGCATTTTTCAGTTTGAATACAAGAAATTCCAAAGAAGCAAGCCCGAAGACAGCTCAGGCCAAAGTCGCGCCCGGGAAGCCACGTCT
>JAHFBI010000010.1:22717-36351 GCA_023250095.1 Candidatus Melainabacteria bacterium | reverse complement strand
CCCCAATCGCCGTTCGATAGAGGCATGAAAATCCTCCCGGATGGAGACAGCTTATTGCCCGAGGATATTCAGGTACCGCCCGATGGCCTCGATACCCTTGTAGAAGTTGTCGAGATCGAGGTTCTCGTTAGGAGCATGCATATTGCAGTCAGGCAAAGTGAAACCGGTGATGAGCACCGGCACGCCCTGCACCGACTTGAAGGAGCCGGCGATGGGAATCGATCCGCCTTCGCGAACATATGCTGTCTGCACCCCAAACGTATCCTTGTAGGCGTCGGCTGCCGCCTTGATTGTCGGGTCGGCAGTGTCGATAACCATGGCCGGGGAAGCTGCCAAGATCTTCACCTCCGTTTGCACGTGCGGCGGGGATACGCTAAGCACGCGCTTCTTGAACGCTTGCGCGATCTCATCGGGATCCATGTCCGGCACCAGGCGCAAACTGATCTTGGCCACGGCGGTCGACGGGATCACCGTCTTGAAACCCTCACCGGCGAAGCCGCCGGCGATGCCGTTGATCTCCAGCGTTGGCAGCGCCCAGAGGCGATGCAGCACTGAATAGCGAGAATCGCCGATGAGTCCTGAGGCACCCAGCTCTTGCCGGTAGGTATTCTCGTCGAAAAACAGCTTCGACCAGGACTCCTTCTCCAGCTTGCTCGGTTTGAGGACGGAGCTGTAAAAGCCGGGGATGCGAACGCGCCCGCTCGGAGTCTTGAGCGCAGCGATGATCTCAGACAGCGCCTGCAACGGGTTGGGTGCAGCACCGCCGAATTCGCCGGAATGCAGGTCGCGGTTCGCACCACGCACGGTGACTTCCGCTGTGATGATGCCCCGCAATCCTGTGCAGATGGTGGGCAGTCCAGGCGCGAACATTCCGGTGTCGAGCACCAGAGCCGAGGTGACGCCATTGAGGTACGCCGGCTTGCCATCGACGAAACGCTCGACATGGGCGCCTGTATACTCCTCTTCGCCCTCAAAGAGCAGCTTCACGTTGACCGGAAGCTTACCCTCGCCGGTCTTGAGGAAGCCCTCCAGTGCCTTGAGAAGAATCCAGAGTTGCCCCTTGTCGTCGGCAGAGCCGCGGGCGAATAGCTTGCCGTTGCGCTCGGTGGGCTCAAACGGCTGCGATTCCCACTTCTCGAGCGGATCAACAGGCTGCACGTCATAGTGTGCGTAGAGCAGCACAGTCGGCTTGCCGGGAGCGCCCAGCCACTGCCCGGTCACCAGCGGGTGCTCGCCCTCGTTGCCAGTGACCACCGCGACGTCATTCAATCCCAGCCAGCGCAGATGGTCCGCGACAAATGCGCCCGCTCTGGCCACATCGTTGCGATACTGTGGCAACGCGCTGATGCTGGGGATGCGAAGGAAAGTTTTCAGCCCTTCCAGATGTGGGCTGCGATTTGCTTGCCAGTACGGAATGGCTTTGTCCAACATGTTTTAGCTCCTTTTCAAGCAGCCGCTGAAGCGGCTGAAGTTACATTCAGATCTCCTGGGCTTTATCCACATCTGCCTTACAAGGCGGACGGGATGGCATCGTCGTAGTGAAACACGTGCTTGCTAGTTCAAGCCTTTGCAGATCGAAATACAGAAACAGAATGGTTCCAGTGTTGCGCTACACCACCTGCCATTTCAAGAGCATGTGACCGCAGACAATCAGATCCTTCTCATAGTGCACGTAAAACACTACTGCAGCCGGCGGTTGGTTAGCGGAGCTCCGCTCGCCTGACAGCCGTCAGTGGCTGGCATAGCCAGTTGCCGCCAGAGTGCGGTATCACTCTCGTGAATTATCCGGGCTGCTTATTTGTACTAGTTGTTTTAGTCGATCAAAGTAGTTTGGCAAAATTCGGTGGCAGCAACCAGACTGAAGTTTATGGCTGCCCTCCTGAGGAATAATAGTTAACGAGCGCCTCTGCCAGAACTTTCTTGCCGGCGCGAGCTTGAACGCCTGCGAGACTCACCATGGAACGCTTCCTCATAGCTTTCGCCATAATGATAGTTTTCACGCTCTACTTGATGTTCGGCAGCCCGGGATTCATCGGGGAGCAAGAGATTGTTCGCCAGTCTCCTTACATTGCCATCGTCAACATAGCCAGCGTCCAGAGTCTGCAGTCCGATTGTTCCGATAACGAAAAGCAATACACCCAGCAGGCAACAGTGACAACTTATCGGGAGCTCAAAGGCCATCTGCCACCAGCATTCAAGATGCGCATGGGCTTCAGTTGAGCGAAAGGCAGTCTTGCCTACGGGCCAGGTCTGGCCCTTGTCTTTCTCAAACCCAGCCGACACGACTACTTACAGCCAACAACCCGCAATGTCGGCATATTTCCAGTGACCAACAACAAAGTCTTCTGGTTCAAGCCAGGCTCATCAGCACTTCTGGAAGAGCGGACTCTCGAGGACGCCGTCCAGGAGATAGTCGCTCTCCAGAGCAAAGGCTAGAAATCCTTTCCCGCCAGATGTCGTGGTACCCCGACCCTCCCTGTGGCGCGATCTTAAACCGATATCGGTTTAAGATCGGCAAAAGACATATGTCCTCCAACCGCTCTGCGGCACCAGATACTGCTTACTAAGTCCAGATATCAGCAGCGCGCGCTCTTCACAGCCTTGCCACCGGAGTAGCCGCCACCGCCGGCAAACCCTTCTTCGTCAGCGGCTGGAGGATGCAACTTGATAGTCTGCATACCCTCAGGCTCACAAAGATGCTTTCCTTGATAGACACCCCAGTAAGTGGGCCCGACTGTCTGCTTTTTGCTCAAGAACGTGTCCCCGAACTCAGTTTCACGCAAGAGCATTACACCGACAACAACTGTCCCGAGTATGTAAAGAGCCAAAACACAAGTATTAAAGTCCATTTGAACAAAGCCCCTGGAGTGTGATCCTGATGCCCCACGCATCAGGATCACAACCTAATACGGCTCTAAGATTCTGTCCATGGGATACCTACGCTAGCTAAGCTCTGCCAGCACAGTAAAAGACCAAACAGGACTGGGAGGGACAAAGTCGCTTACCCATCTGAGCCAAGCAAACGAGTCATTGCCGCAGCCCTGTCCAATCAGTCAGAAAAAAACGACTTAATTATGCTGACAACGGCACAACCGCTGGTTAAAACGGTGAGCAGCCACTACTACCAGGTTTCCTACAGTGATAAGCGGTATTTCCCACATTTCACCGAAAGTGAAGTGAACAGCAAATGTAGCGAACAAAACAAGACTCAAGCCGCCAACCATGAGTGCCAGCACGAGCTTGCTATTGTGGCGCATGTAACCGGGCACCACTGCCAGAAGGCAAAAAGCCAGAACAAAACCGGCCAACAAGTAGTGCGTACGGTCATCGTGGCTATAGAAGGAGCCAAGAGCAGGCAGCAGCATGACCAGAAAAGGCATCACAAGGCAATGAACCAGGCAAAGCGATGAAACGGCCATTCCCAGGGTATCAACCGAAGGCACAAGGGCGCGCAGGTCCGAATGGAGCGCCTCTTGCTGCTGGCAATGATTAGCAATGGATTGCATCTGGATATACCTCTGGCAATATTATAAATGACAATCGTTTTCATTTCGATTTTCCACAGGCATAAATTTTTGCATTCGTGACCTTTCTGACAGTCGTCTGAAAGTTCGCGCCAGCTAGCACGAGATTTTATCGAGATCTGATTCAGATCATATTGTTTTTACAAGTCTCTTCACGTTAGGTTATCAACACCTTTTCTCTCTAGCCTCATAGAGTTTCTAAACATCTCATAGCCTTCCCTACTGGCTAAACTGCCTTCTTGCTCAGCTTTCGACTGACCTGGAGGAGGTTTGTTTTCCAGTGGCTCTGAAAACCGCAGCGACGCTGCGAAAAATGACGGCTGCTTTCAGCCGCCACAGCGTTAAGGAGAACTTACTATGCTATCACTCTGGATCTACGCGCTTGCAAGCGTTTCGACAGTGTCGCTCATCTCGCTGGCCGGTGTTCTCATCATCCCAGTCAAGAAAGAGACACTCGACAAGGTTCTTTTCTTCCTGGTCAGCCTGGCAACCGGCACAATGATGGGCAACGCCGTTGTCCACCTCCTTCCGGAAGCCTTCGAGCACGCCACCTCACCTCTTGCTGCCTCGACGCTCATCCTGACGGGACTTCTCCTCTGCTTCCTGCTGGAAAAAGTCCTCAACCTGCGCTGCCACCACTCAGGAGGCTGCCACGGCACGCCAGAATGTGCAGAAGAGTGCTCGGCAGATTGCTCCGAGCGCGCTGAAGCCGCCGAGCACGGCCACGAACACGAGCATGGACATGGGCACATTCACCACACCGGCTGGATGGCGCTAGTATCCCATGGCATGGACAACTTCACCGACGGCATCATCATTGGTACTTCGTACCTGGTGAGCATCCCTGTCGGTCTGGCCACCACACTGGCTGTTGTTCTGCACGAAATCCCCATGGAGTTCGGTGGTTTCGGTGTGCTGGTAAACGCCGGCTTCAGCCGCTGGCGCGCAGTGCTCGTCAACTTCCTTTCGGCACTGGTGGCTCTGGCTGGCACGGCGCTGACGCTCTGGCTTGGCACCACCATCCAGTGGCTGCCGGCGTTGCTCACACCCATTGCCGCAGGCATCGTGATTTACATCACTGCCGCCGGTCTAATCCCGAAGCTCCAGCAGGAGAAGTGCCCGCGCCGCTCGGCCGTGCAGTTCGCCATCATGGTGCTCGGCATCCTGGCCATGATTGCCGTGAAGTTCCTCGAATAATGACAGGTCTCATATCCTCGGGCGGTTGCCACCAAGTTGGCAACCGCCCGGCAACGGCGGCTGTGGATAACAGGCTCCTTCCTGTGCCGCAGTCGCTGCCTTGCGCAAGTGATATCCTGACCCTGGCATTATTTTTTCGGCTGGCTTCTATTATGCAATTTAGTATCTCACGAGCAGAAAGGCCTGCAAAGCAGGCAGATACTGCCGCCCGACCTTCGCCACTGTCGTCTATCTGCCAGGATGTGTGGGCTTTGATCCAGGCGAGAGCACCTCTGCCTCCGCATGCTGCCGAGAGCGACATGTTGCCACATAGAGGTCCCGACAGAAAGCCAAACAACACCTGCTGCACCGGACTGCCTCTGGAATTTCTCCCACAACGCCGACACGCCCGTCTGGCATCCAGCCTGCTCTGCTTCTTTCTGGCACAGAACCGGGCACTCGGCGCCAACAGCCCGCCAGAGATGCCAGTCGCTGTCGAGGCCGTGAGACCCCTCACGCAAATGAGCCGCAGCTTCTGGATGCGGAACGGCTGGACAGGCGGCGACGGGGCATACAGTATTCCGCTTGGACGAAAGCGCAGCCTCTGGTTTTTTGGCGACAGTTTCATCGGAACCATAGAAGGCGAAAGACGCATCCAGGCGCGCATGATTCATAACGCCTGCGCCTGGCAGGAGCCCGGCGCAGACAAGCCTCTCCAGTTTTTCTGGAAAGGACACGAAGGTGCGCCAGAGGCGCTCTTGGCTCCGGAGCGCAAAGACACTTATTACTGGCCAGGCGATTGCGCCATGGTCGGCGGACGGTTATACCTGTTCTCAAAGCGCATTAGCGACGATCCTCAGGGGCAGGGCGCTTTCAAGTTCAAATGGACCGGCGACGACATCCTGGAAGTGACCAACCCGACTGAGAAACCGGTTGCCTGGAGGTTGCACAGCTACCCGTTGCCTGGCGGCGAACTGGACATCCATCCTGGCACTTCCTGCCTGGTGGACGGGAGCTATCTATACGTGTTTTGCACCAGAGAAATGCCTCAGCCGACCGGACTGAAGCACTCCCTTGTGCTTGCTCGAATCAAAACCCAGCTTCTAGCTGCACTTAATTGCCAGGGTTTCGAATATTTCTGCCAGCAAAGCAACGAAGCCGGTCAGATCGAAAAGGACAAGACCTTCTGGTCGCCGTCTCCTGTCAATCCGGTTGTCCTTTTCGAAGATGCAGCGCCGGAAATGACCGTCAGCCGCATCAAGGGACTGAAAGGTTTCTTTGCCGTCTACAGCCCGTTCGGTCTGAGCGATAGCATTTTCATGCGCTTTGCCGAGCATCCAGAAGGTCCCTGGAGCCGTCCCCTGCAAATTTATCGCTGCCCTGAGGCAGCTGACAAAAAGCTCTTGTGCTATGGCGCCAAGGCACACAGCGAGCTATCCTCGCTTGACCGCCAGCTAATCGTCACATATTGCCTGAATCCTGGCGATCTGCCCGCCCACATCCATCGCCCATTCGTTTATTTCCCACACTTTGTCCAGGTTTCACTGCGTGTTAAGCCACAGATGCCCGACCAGTCAGGACTCTAGAAATATCTCCATGTAAGCGTCAAGCCTCTGTTTGCAGACTGAAACAAGAGGGCAGAATTGGGATGTAACCTGAATGGAGGCAGCCTTGTCCAGTTGCCTGACAAAAGTTGCTACAACATGGCTGACTGTCCTGGCAGCAGTCGCTATCTGGACATCTCTCTTGGCTCCAGTACCGTCTCTGTCCAAACAGCCCCCGGTGCTGCTTGCCCCGACCAACCAGAAACAGAAGGATGCCTGCGATCTACTCATCCAGGGAGCCCAGTTCCTTAAAGCGAAGAAGCCCTTCCAGGCCCGCCCCTTGATTGAAAAAGCGGCCATGTTGTGGCCTGAATCGCCACACATTCATTACAATCTCGGCTGCTGTTATATGGAGATTGGCGAATTCCCGAAAGCCATCGCCGAGTTTCAATACACACTTCAGGTCGAGCCAAAACTTAGCGACTGCATCGCCAACATCGCCAGCTGCTACCAGCTTATGGGACGCCCGCGCGATGCCATAGTCTGGTTCCAGGGCTATCTCCACCAGCACCCACGGGCTCCAGATGCCGATCAAGTACAAGGCATGATTGGCGCCCTGGAACGCCAGGCTTCCAAGCAAATTGAGTCCGACCCTCAAGACACGGATTATCTGCCAAGCATTTCTCCCCAGGGACGGATGCAGCGCTGGCAGATGGACCGGCTGCCCATAAAAGTCTTTATCTCCAATGGCAAAGACGAGGAAGGCAACGATGTACGAGGCTTCCACGAAAATTACAACATGCTTCTTCTGGAAGCCTTCAACACCTGGGTGCGAGCTTCCAACAATCACCTGAGCTACACACTTGTAACAGAAGCCACGCAGGCCGACATCGTTTGTACATGGACCGACAAAAACGACTTTCTCAAAGAGCAGGGCAACAAAGTGGAACAGGGTGTGGCGCGCGTATCCGCCCGCCCCCTGCCCGGAAAAAACGAGGATGAGATCGGGCGCGTGCGTGTGATCATCCTGGTGCTGGATCAAGACGGCAAGAAAAACATCTCTGATGAAGAAATGAAAAAAGCCTGTCTGCACGAAATCGGCCACGCCCTCGGCTTCGGCGGGCATTCCACCAACAACAAAGACATCATGTTCTTTTCTGATTCCCCCACTGTCTGGGCTTCTCTGACCAAGCGCGACAAAGCTACAATGGCCAGGCTTTACGCAGATTATCCCGAGACTGCGCCGAACTCGGCCATGTCGCAGTTCCACGGGGCACCCTGAAGCTTTTGCCGAGATCTCTTACCGGCAGCCAGCAGATACAGCAGGCGAACTCAGCGATAGAGACCGGCCATTGTCGCTTTATCGCGCGCAGAGAGCGTCTGGGCTCCATTAATCCAGTACATGACGTCCTTGCCGTTAGGCGAGTGTCCGACAAAACCAAGCGCGTGCCCTAATTCGTGCAGGAATACGGCATGAAGCGCCTTTGCCTGTCTAGGGCTCATCTGGCAGATATGGTTTTCCAGGCAACATATCCGCACATGGGCCCTGAAGCCGGCAATCAGCCCGCCCTGTAGTTTCAGTGACTCGTAGCGCGTGCGCCCGATGCAACTAGGCTCCATGTCGAAGCCGGACTTGACGCGCTCAATGACAATGCCAGCTCCTGCTTCCTCTGAGGTCAGCCGATAAGAAATGCGCTTGCCGGAGCCGGACACCCATTCATCAAGCGCCCTGACTATATCCTCTTTCATGTCCGGACAAAAGCCGTTGCTCTCCTGTCCATCAGCTATGAAAACCAGAACAGGATAGCTCTTGCTCGTCCAGCGGAAACCCTTTACAGACAGGAGATAGTCTGGGCACTGACAGCCAAAGATTTTTTTCAGGGCAATCTGCTTTTCCAGTTTCTCGCAAATCTGCCTGACCTGCTCGCTGTCAGCACTTGATTTATTGCGCTCCAAAAAGTTTCTGTAGCAAGAAAGCGCTGCCTGGAAATCAGCTTGCGCCCCTTTTGGCTCTCCGATGAGATCACAGGCCAGCCCCCGTCCCAGAAAGAGCCCTCCGGAAAGAACCTCGCTTTTCGAGCGGCTGAGCGCCAGATCGTAATATTGCATAGCCTGCCGGTAGTTGCCCAGACAGCGCAAGACGTCTCCAAGCCTACCCAGACAACGCCCGACAGCAGCCGAGCCTTTCCCTCGCACATGCTCCTGCATGATCAAAGCCTTGATAAGCGGATCCTCTGCTTCCTCGTAGCGTCCCTGCTCTAACAACGTGTGTCCGAGTTTTTCCCACGTTTCAGCAAGAGCTGACTCCTCCAACCCGCTGGCATCCTGAGAGGCAACCAGCGCCCTTTCATAAGATTGCTCGGCGTCTGGATAATTCTCAAAGAGAAAGTACGTATCACCGAGATCCATGTATGTCATGGCAAGAAGCGGGTCATCCGGCTGCAAACTTTTTTGTTCGAAAAGGAGAGCAGCATTGAGAAAAGCGACAGCGGCATCCATCTTTCCCTGCTGGCAATAAAACTTGCTAAGCTTACACATCGAAAGACAGGACTCCCGGGCGCCAGCGGGATCTCTGGCCAGACAACCGTCCATAACCTGTCCGAAATATTGGCAAGATCTTTCATAATCTCCCTGCTTCAGACAGTTCCAGGCCAGATTGTTCAAACTGGATATAACCTGCCTGTCGTCGGGTCTGCCGGTTTTCTGACGAATCTTCACGGCTGAATCGAAAAGCGGCGCGGCAAGATCATATTTGTCTTGAAAGAAATAAGCGCAACCGAGCAGATCGAGGCAGTCGGCTATTTCCGGACTCCAGGCGCTCAAGGACTTCTGCCTGGTGGCAAGCGCGCGCTCAAGCGGCGCAACGGCCAGATCGAACTTGCCCCACAGCAAATAGTTTCGCCCCAGGTCAAAGGCTGTCCCTGATAAAAGCGGATCATCGCTCTTCAAAATCTTCTCTCTCAAATGCAAAGACTTCTGGAAAAGCTCAGCGGCTTCTTCATATGAGCGTTGCTGCAGCTTACCCCAGGCTAGATCGTAATAAGTCTCGGCAATTAGAGCTTCGTCGCGCCGGCTGGCGCGCTGTCCACACTCCATTGCCTTTTCCAGAAGTGGCTCAGACAACGCATACTTGCCCTGCAACCAGTAATTCTGTCCGAGTTTGAAGTATGTGGCCGCCAGCTTCGGATCGCCTGTCTCCAGCACTCTAAGCCTCAGCTCAAGCGCCTGGCACAAAAGCGGCTGGGCTTCAACAACTCTTCCTTGCGCCTGGTACAAAACACCGAGGCTGAACTTGCTGTCGGCTATTTTGCGCTCGTCTCCTGGCGATCCCTGAAGGCGAGCCTCAAGAGCTTTCTTGAAACTCTTTTCAGCTTCCTCAAATTTATGCTGCAACAATAAATCAACCCCAAGCGCATATTCGATTTCTGCCAGTTTCAAAGACTTGGAGCCGGCTCTATTCTTTTCCATGAACATTGCCAGCCTGAGCAAACGTTCGCTGTCGTCAACCAGTCCTTGTCTCCGGCAGCTCTCTCCTTTGCTCCAGAGCTCGTCTTCCAGCCACTCTCCTTTGCCTGCTTTTCCAGCTTTGCCAGCCGGAGATCCTGGTGGCACCGGCGGTGCTTTTGTCTTTTCTTCATCGAGTCCTAGAGCCCGCAAAAAACAGTGCCTGGCAGAGGCCCTCTTTCCTTGCCGGAGCTGACAATCTCCGAGGGCATACAGCGCCGAGATAAGCCCCCTGTCATCAGCTTTCCCTGCTTTGTCATATAAGCTGACAGCCAGGGTCAGAAGCGGCTCGCACTGGCGATAATTACCATGCCGTTCATAATTGTCGGACAAGCGACAGAGCGCCTCAGCGGTCTGGATGTCGTCACTGGCAACCAGAGCCGCTTGCGAAGCACCAGTTTTTGCCTCGGAACAACCACAAGCTGAATCACTGCCATCTAAGCCGTAACTTGCTGCAACCGGACAGGCAGAAGCAAACACAACAAGAACAATCACCGGGAAAAAGCATACAAGAACAGTCGACAGCCAGGACTTGCGCTTGCTCACATCGAGAATCCTCCTGCCTCAGAATAGCAACTTTTCGTGGCACGGGCAGATCTTTCCATGCAGCCTGTCGGCTTACAAAGCGCCAATCGGCGCTGACCTGTCATCGCCATCTTTTGCCCAGACTGGCACTTCTTAGCCACAGCTACCGTGCTGGCATGGCCAGAAATCTCTTTGCACCTTTTGTCGTTAATTCAACTTACAATTCCATCGGCTTGGCAAGCCGATCTTGGCACAAACTCTTGCCTATCCACTATATGCATGAATAGACCAAGCACCAAAGAAGAAGGTGGCGGGCATTTCTGCCCGTCGCCTTCTTGCCAGCGTTTTATTTGGTTAGAACCGGCGCCGGCTGTTTGTCGTATTCGTCGTAGATCTCACCTACGAGCTGTTCCAGCAAGTCCTCCATAGTGACAAGCCCCACAGTCTTACGGGATTCATCGACCACGACGGCCATCTGTATCTTGCGACTGCGCAGATCATCCAGAAGCGTGCTGGCGCGTGCAGTCTTCGACACGATAAAGGCCGGTCGAAGTAGCCGCCACAGATTGAAGTCCTTGCCCACTCGCTTGGCATCAGGAGAGCAGGCTGTCACACCTGCTGTCTGGCACCAGAGATCGAAGAGATCTTTGGTGTTGAGAATGCCGGCTATCTGGTCAAGGTTGCCTTTGTACACTGGCAGCTTGCTGTGTTTTGTTTTGGAAGCTACTGCCAGAAGATCTGACAGAGTAATCTGGTCTGAAACACAGTCCATGCGTTTGCGCGGGATCATGACTTGCTCGACGCTGAGGTCTTTCATATCGAGAACCCGCTTAAGCAGATCCGTCTCCCGGGCGTTCAGCTCCCCGGCTTGATAGCTGGAGTCAATCAAGATCTCCAGCTCTTCGGCCGAGAGAGCCACGTATGGCTCGCCGGAAGGCTTGGGTACGCCCATCAGCTTGAGAATGAAACCGGCTGTCCGATTCATCAGCCAGATGAACGGCCAGGCCAGCTTGCAGTACAGGCGGAAAGGCGGCGCCAGATACATGACCATCTTCTCTGGCAGGCGCAAGGAGAGGAATTTCGGCACCTGCTCGCCGAAGACGACATGGAATGAGCTCAAAAACATGAAGGCAACAGCAAAGCCAAGCCCAAGCGGCGGCTCGACTCCCTGCATGCCAGGGATGATTCCGAGAACCATCTTTACCAACTCGTGAACCGAATGCTCGCCGACCCATCCAAGCGACAGGCTGGCAAACGTAATGCCCAGCTGGGTGCCGGACACGCTTGCGTCGATATCCTTCTGGAGTCGCTGAACAAGGGGCGCCACAGGGTGCCCATCTTCGGCAAGCTCCTGGATACGGCTTTTGCGGCTGGCAACCAGGGCAAACTCCGTAGCCACGAAGAACGCATTCACGAGAACTAGAACCGCCATGGCTAGAAGCCACAGCAACAACGTCACAAGAGACATAAAGACTCCTTCGACCGCCAGTCGTGCGCCCGCGAGTTACTGCGAGTCTGCCCGGCTGTCAGAAGACTTTAGGCCCACCACGGTACAAGCTCCCTCACCAGTCCTATAACTGGATTGACCCGGGCTTGTAAGTTCGGCAGGGTTGATGTTTGGGGTGCGTCAGGTGAGGAAACAGGAAATGTAAAAGCTCTTATACTTTAGAAGTTTGAGCTCTCCTTCCACAAGAGGCATCCGGCATTATTACGCTTGGCATCTAATAGCTTTCTCATTGTAAGAATTCAAAGTTAGCGCAATTGATTGAGTCATGCCCAAAGAAACCAGAATACTGGTCCATTCACCGCGATACGACACAGATCTTGAGACTTTTGGGATTGTCAAGCCTTTCGCGCTCGACCGAGGCTCCCTGGTTCTGACAGCTCTGCAAAAGGACTTCGGCGCAGAAGCACAGCCGAAACACCCCGAACCAATCACTCTTGAAACTGCCTCCCTTGTACATACGGAGCGTTATCTGGCGAGTTTGCAAGATCCCGAAGTCTGGCGGGAAATTTTCGAGCTGAAAGAAGACGAATATTTTCCCGACAGAGCACTGAAACCGCTCAATGAGCTGATTGACGACATCACCCTCAAATGCGGCGGCACCCTGCTTGCCGCCGAGCTGGCACTAACACACGGGCTGTCGGCAAATCTGGGAGGGGGCTATCATCATGCCTTTCCCGATCAAGGACGCGGCTATTGCGTCCTCAATGACATCGCCATAGCTGTGGCCAGCCTCAAGAAACGCCGCCTTTGCCAGCGTTTCTTGATTGTCGACCTTGATTTCCATCAAGGAGACGGCACCGCTCTCATTTTTGCCAGCGACCCTGATGTCTTCACTCTTTCGGTCCACTCACACGAAGGCTGGCCGGACAACAAGCAAAAAAGCTCCCTCGATGTGCCCATCAGGGTGTCAGAAACTCATCTTTATCTTGCGAAGCTGGAGGCGGCACTCACTCATTGCCTTGAGCGTTTCACCCCCGAGCTCGTTGTCTTCGTGGCCGGGAGCGACCCTTATGAGCTCGACGTTCTGCCAGGCTCGAGCTTCATCAAACTGACTCTGTCTGAGATGCGCCAGCGCGATGAGCTAGTCATCGACACCTTCTGCCACAGGGGTATTCCTCTGGCCATGGTTTTTGCCGGCGGGTACGGCCCGGACGTCTGGGAAGTTCATTACCTGGCGACCCGCCATTTGCTTACAAGGGCTATTCGTATCGGACATGCTCCTTGAACGCAGGAGGGCCGCGCCAGCCTCCCTGCCGACCGGGATTAATCGAGCCAGAATGGCTCTCAAAAGCATAGAGCCCTTATAATGGCTCTATGCTCTAAGTATTAGAAAGAAATTTGCGTGAATTCCAGAAACAACCGGCTCTCCAAACGCCGCCTGTCATCCACGCCTGGCAGCCAGCGGGATATCGACGGCAACTTTGCAACACGTCTGACACCACCACCGCCACCACTGCCCGCTGAAGATAGACCAGCGCCTGCGGTCAAGCCAGGTCCAATCCTCAAATGGGCCGGTGGCAAGTCTCAACTTCTAGCCACCTTCGACAATTTTTTTCCGCCGGCTTTCAAGCGTTATTTCGAGCCATTTCTTGGCGGAGGTGCTGTCTTCTTCCATCTTTTCACCAGGCGGCAGCTTGCCCGTCCCTGCCTTTCGGACCTCAACGAAGAGTTGATAAATTGCTATCAGATGGTTCGCGATGATGTCGAAAGTCTGATCCGGCTCCTGTCCCGACATAAGAATGAAAGCGAATATTTTTATGCTCTGAGAGCAGAAGACACATCTTCTCTCGATCGCCTTCAGCGCGCCGCCCGATTGATTTACTTAAACAAGACCTGTTTCAACGGGCTTTACCG
>JAHFBI010000010.1:22075-22707 GCA_023250095.1 Candidatus Melainabacteria bacterium | reverse complement strand
CGGTCAGTTCAATGTTCCTTTCGGCTCATATAAGAACCCGCGCACCTGCGATGCCGAAAACCTGCGCGCTGTCAGCTCCAGCCTGCAAGACGTGGATCTCCTTTGCCGCCCCTTCAGCGATGTCTTGCAACAAGCCCGCCGGGGAGACTTCGTCTATCTCGATCCGCCTTACCAGCCCCTGAGTTCGACATCCAACTTCACCGGCTATACCAAAAGCTGCTTCGCCACAGACGATCAGATAAAGCTTTGCCGGACAGTCAAGCAACTCAGCAAACGCGGCTGCCTCATTATGCTCTCCAATTCAGACAACGACTTTATCAGAGAGCTTTATTCCGACCTGCGCATTGAAACCGTATACGCCACCAGAGCCATCAATTGCCGCGGCGATCGTCGCGGCAAGATTTCTGAATTGCTCATTTTGAACTACTGAAAAACTGTCGGCGTTTTCAGCAGAACGTACCGCCAGCGCAGGATTTGTTCTACTATAGCTTCTACTAGTAAAACAAAAAAAGCAATCAGGAGGAGCGGCGGCAATCGCCAGCCTCCGGTGTACGGGCTGTGCCCATACACCGGAGCGACGATGCCTGCCTGAGCGAATACTTACCGCAAAGGGAAAAGTCAAAGCCCTTGCA
>JAHFBI010000010.1:4493-22065 GCA_023250095.1 Candidatus Melainabacteria bacterium | reverse complement strand
TAACCTGAGCCACAAGAGCCGACGACTTTTCGCTCGAGGCTCAGGGCTCAGGAGGGCTGCTGGGCTCCCGACTGCCGAACACAGGGAAAAGGCGCGCCGAATTGAGCAGGAATACTGCCTCCGAGCCGACATGTATAAGAGCCGCCAGAAGAGGGTTGAGGACACCAGCGAAAGCCAGTGCCATTCCCAGCCCGTCCACAGCCAGAGTGCCGGCGAAGTTCGCATATATGACCCGGCGGCACTGCCTGGCAATACGCACCGCTTCCACGAACTTGAGCATGTCATTGCCGATAAGAACGATGTCAGCACTTTCCAGAGCCACATCAGTTCCCGAGCCAACCGCCACACCAACGGCAGCTTCCATAAGCGCCGGAGCGTCATTCACCCCGTCGCCGACCATGGCAGTCGTCCTGCCCTGCGCCTGCAAACGCACAATACGAGCGCGCTTTTGCTCCGGGGAAAGCTCGGCGGCAAACTCGCCAATGGCAAGTTGCTTGGCCACAGCCGCGACCACCGGAGCCGAGTCGCCGCTCAAGAGCATAGTGCGGACACCAAGCTCATGCAGAGCGCGAACAGCTCCTTTTGACTCTGGTCTGATGGCATCGGCTATCAATATCCTGCCAATGAGTTTGCGACCGCGCGCCACCATGACTTCTGAGGCGTGTTCGGACACGGCAAGGGAATTGACGCCACCTACCTTCAGGTCGTTCATGAGCGCCCTGTTACCCACGGCAATCTCCGCATCCTGCGCCACGCAAGTGATACCACGTCCCGGGATGTAGGAGAATTTGTGAGCCTTTGCCGGTTTGATGGCAAGCTCCTCGGCGTAATCGCCAATCGCCCTGGCCAGAGGATGCTCCGAAAAACCTTCGGCAGAGGCCGCCACGGACAGGACACTTTCCTTGCTTTCTATTCCCAGAGCCATGACTTCCACGACACGTGGTGTGCCATATGTCAGTGTTCCGGTCTTGTCAAAAACAACCGTGTCCACGCTGGACAGCCGCTCCAGATAAAGCCCGCCTTTGACGACAGAGCCACGGCGAGCCGCACGACCGATTGCTCCGAGAATTGCCAGGGGAGTACCGGCAGCAATCCCGCAGGCCCCGGCCACGATTATCACCGAAATTGTCTGGCGAACGTCGTGGGTAACAGCAAAAGTAGCTCCTGCCGCCGCTGCGGCAAAGTAGACGAGATAGCCTGCCAGACGGTCGGCTGTCTTCTGGATGGCTGCCCTTGACCTTTCGGCTTCTTCCACGGCATGAACGATCTTGCCGAATGCCGTGTCAGCACCGACTTTCTCAGCCTTGATCTCGATTGCGCCCAGCTGATTGATCGAACCGGCATAGACACGGCTGCCGGGCACTTTCTCGGCTGGAAAAGACTCCCCGGTTATTGTCGACTCATCGACAAAGGAGCTGCCGGACACGACCAGACCATCGACCACCAGTCTGCCACCGGGTCTGACGACCACAATGTCGCCTGGCAGCAGTTCCTTGATGTCGATTTCCTGAATTTCTTCCCCCTGCCTCCTGAGCGCAGCGCCAGGCAACAGGTCGAGCAAATGCTCGATGGAACGCCGCCCGCTGGCGATGGTCAACTTCTCTATTTCCTCGGCTATCAGCACGAAGAAAATAATCACCAGGGCGGTGACAACCTCCGAGACTGCCAGTGCGGCTATCAAGGCGATGGTCATCGACAGCTCCATGGTCATCCGCCTTCTGCAAAGAGCCTGGAAGGCTCCTTTCAAAATGGGATAGCCGCACAAAGCTACGGCAAAGGTCCCGAAGACGTCGAAGCCGCCCACAGTCCCGAAAACGCCCAGATAAATCAAGGCAATTGTGAGCGCTGCCCCGGCAATCCGCAGGAGATCCGCCGTGGCGGGCAGGCGAAACCACGGGGGGATTCGTTGTTCCCCCTGCGTCCTTGCTTGTTCTTGATGAAAACAATCTTCCTTCATTTTTCCACCCTCTCGTTTTGCCTTCGGCAAAACACGATCGAAAGAGCGGCTTTGAACCCGCTCTTTCGATCTCTGGAAGTAATTGACCATTGAAATGGCCAGTCATGGCCAGCGAGTCGCCACGCTGGCTACCGCAAAAGCCAGACAACGGTCCAGTTCTTGCCTGGACCGTTGTCTGCCATGCGATGCTTTCCCTGACAGCTAAGTCGCATGAGCCTGCTATGGCGCCAGCGGCAACGGAGCATGCGGGTCCTGGTAATCCAGAACTTTGAGCATGTCCTTATCAACTGTCTCTTTCTTTTCCTCTGGCACGGGGGCAAGACGCGGCTGCCTGGCTTGTTTGGCAGCGGGCGGCTCTGGCGGCTCCTTGCCACTTCCCTTGCCAATTTCCGTCTTGATCACCTTTGCATCCTTGTCCAGAAACTCCTCTCTGTCCAGGGTTCCATCAGTCCGGTAATACTTGACGCTTGTCCTCATCAGACCGTCTTTGCCAAAAACATCCTGACGCTCGAGGCTGCCATCGGCCCGGAAGTAGCGGGCGTTCAGCCTTGTCAGACCGTCCTTGTCGAAAACATCCTGACGCTGCGCACTGCCGTCCAGCCGGTAAGCCTTGACGGACAACAGAGTCTTGCCGTCGGCAGCGAAGCACTCTTCTTTCTCCAGGCTACCGTCGCCACGGTAAATTCTCACTGACGTCTTCGTCAGCCCATCGATGGCGAAAGATTCTTCTCTCTCCAGGCTGCCGTCAGCACGGAAAAGCTTAAGCGAAGACTTGCTTCCACCGCCGCCTGAAAAGATCTCCTCTTTTTCCACAGTTCCATCTGTCCGATAGTACTTGACCGAGGTCTTTGTCAGCCCGCAGTCAGTGAAAAACTCCTGACGCTGACACGAGCCGTCGCCGCGGAAGTAGCAAATCGCACAGGCGAAGGAGCCGGAAGCGTCAAGCGTCTCCATCTTCTCAAGCTTACCGTTGACCCCGAAATAAACCACACAGGTGGTGGTCGAGCCGTCCAAAGCAAGATGTTCGATCTTCTCGAGCTGCCCGTCCGGGCGCAGATGCATCACCCTGGTGACAGTCTTGCCGTCGCCGAGGTAGAACTGCACCTGTGAGAGCTTGCCGTCGCTGTCGAAAACCTGCTTTTTGCCGACCGTGCCGTCGGCACGGAAGATTTCCAGGCTCTGGAGCTTAGCAATACCTGGAACCTGGGACCGGGGCATTGTGTCGAACGACTGGCGATACTTTGGCTTTCCATCGGCGCCATAGATTGTCACCGTCATGCCCCCGTCAAGACGGAACACCCGCAAGCTCTGCAGCTTACCATCGGCGCCGTAGTACTCGGCTTCATCGACACCGGCGCCGATTCTGGACCTCACACTGAGAGTCTTGCCGTCGGCGAGATAGTAACTTGTCTCATCCGGTGATCCTGGCTTGCTCGTGCGGAGAATGTGGAGCTTGCCGTCAGCCCAGTTGATCAACACTTCTCTGGAGCCGTCCTTGCTTTCCTTGATGCAACTGAGAAGCTTGCCGTCAGGGGCAAAGACTTCATCAAGGTATGTAGCGTAGCCACAGCTTACCTTGTGCCGGGAAATGGTCTTGCCATCCGGGAAATAGACGGTAGCATCCTCGCTGCCGTCCGGCGCAACACGCAGGCGGCTTGCGATTGTGCCGTTGCGACGGAACTCTTCCTTGAGCAAAGCCGTCTTGCCGTCCCTGGCAGTAAGCTCATGCCGCTGGACAGTCTTGCCGTCCTCGAAGTACATCACACCATTTCTGGTACCATCGGCGAGCAGCTTCGTGGTGTCTTGCAACGTGCCGTCAGCACGATACTTCTCACCGGCAAACACGGTCTTGCCGTCGCTATCGATGAGCAGGTGGCTCTTCAGCCGACAGCTGTCCGTGTATTCCTCCTTGACTTCCCAGAGGGTCGCATCGTCGCGATAGTACATATAGGCGGTTACGCCGTTGCGGAAAGCAATCTGCATCTCCACAACCGTTTGGCCGTCAACACCGCCGAAAATCCTTCGGCGGAAAAACTCTCCAGAGTTCTCATCCCTGAGTTCGACAACCTCCTTGTGAAAACTGGAGCCGTCACATTTGCCACCATGTCCGTTTCCGGACAGGTAGGCGCTTGTGCACAGAAAGGCAATCACGGTGAACGCCGCACCGAAGATAACCGCGGTTGTCGCGGTCTCCCAATGTCTGGTGGCCATTCGAGAATTCCTTGTGTTATGAAAGCCGGGACTTGTCTGTGCCCGCCTTCACGACCGCGCCGTTACTTATCGTGTCTGGGACTGGCGCGCATAGTCCTCATGTATCTCTTTTCTTTTCGGCAACTGCTGGATTTGCCGCCTTTGACGGTTCTCGCCAGCGAAAGTGACGACAATTAAACAACACAGAGATACGCTGAGCCTCCTTCAGTCGGGAATGAACCGGATTATCACTGGTGAAGCTGGATCTCTGGGTATTGCCGGCAGCCTGGTCGAAAAAAAAAGAAATGCAAAGTAGCCTACAACGCCTGCCTTTTTGATCTCAAGAGATCTGAAGATAGAATAGTCTTTGATAGGTTGTGCTTGACAACGACATTGCTTGAGCTTTCTTTGTTTGCAGCCGGAATTCCGCCCCAGCGCTCAATCCGAGTCTTCTCTTCGCACAACTAGCGCTGTCACCGGTGCGCTAGCTTTTCGATTTTCTTCAGCAAGTGTTGTCGCTTAGCGCAAGTGGCCCCGGTCTTTCGCAAGAGCAAAACCTTGTCTCAATAAATCCATCTGAAGATTTATCGCTCACAATCAAAATCAGCGGCAAAAGGAAAGCCGGCAAACATCTCTTCAGAAGCAAATCTCACAATTGCCTCAGATCTGCCCCACCTTTCCTTTTGCGCCAGAAGACAGAAAGACTGTCGCAAGTCGTCGGCCAGCTCAAAGAAGACATCTGAGAAATCAACAACCACTCAAAGCGCAACAGCTCCAGGAAACGCGCATTGGCAGCGAAGCTGTCGAGATCGCCGACCAAGAGAAAGTACTCTCCTTGATAAAGCTCCAGCGCCCGGGAGGCAAACAATCCTGAATTCGGCGGACAACAAAGAAATAAAGTTCGCTCTCGGTGCCTGGCAATCATGCTCTCATCGGACTCCACCACCTCGCACCAGGGTCGCTCAGCTCCAGGATGCCAGCCGTTGGCTCTGACGTCTACCGGGCTGCAATCAAAACCCAGCCAATCCACGCCTGCTTGCTGAAGCATGTAACCCCAGTAGCCGGTGCCGGCACCTCCTTCGATAATCGGGCCGTAGCGCTTGATGGCGAAGATGACCTGACTGGCAGGGATTGCCCAGGAATAGCGCGACCTCATCGACTGTCGCGCCAAATTCCACTCACAGAAGGCAAGCGAAGCCCTGTGGGCATCCCCGTCGGCCTCAAGGCGATAATATTCCCTCAGGCAGCTCAGCTCTTTAAAATCGCGCAGATAGGGGTTGTGTATTTGGGGCGGCTCGAGCACTTGCCCCAGATAATCCGGACTTTGTCCGCACAACATATCCAGTTCCTGACATTGGCGCTCCAGGCGAGCATACTGCACCCACATTTGCTCTATCGCTGCCGTCAGCACAGCGGCATTTTCCTCGAGACACCTGAGAGACTGAGAAGCAAATTGCCCCATGCGACTTTCTTCTATTATCCCTTTCATCTCTTCCACGACCTTATGAATAAGCTCCTTAATCTCAGCTTGTGCCTGCCGCGCCTTGACCTTAAGAGCTTGCCTAGCTTCTGCGTCTGAAGGAAGCCCCACAGCTGCCTGGCTGAGGACATCTTTTATAGCTTCAATCTCGGCGCAGTAGTAGCTCTGCTTCATCGATTGCACGCCCTTTTTCTGCCAAAAAGATCTCTCATTCCCTGAACACCATAGACTGCGTTTCTGGCTAAATTCTGGCAAATGCAGAAAGTTTGTCCTTTCAGCCATAAAAAGCCTCTTGTCTGATAATGTCCAGCTCAGGACTACCCTTGAATCCACCTGGAAAGTTTGTCTGGTCAGTCACTGAAAAGAGTCACCTGGGCTCGAAATTTCCTTCTACTATGTTTTATACTAGTAATTTGGCAAAAAGAGACAGGGAAAGAACTACTTGAGAGTTCCTCCCTGCCTCTGTCTGCCTTAAGCAGACTCAGCAACTAACCGCGAGACGCCGACGAAAACGGCGACCGCGTCAGGCGTTTGCCAGCTCCTCGTCGCTCCAGAGCGACTGCGGGACAGGCTTGCCGCTGGCGACGTCCTTGAGGGCGATGAAGTAGCAGGGACCGCCCGACCACGGTGTGGACTGGACGAACTCCTCCAACACCTTTCCGCCCGGCAGGGAGTACCGGTAGAGGGCAGCGACGTTGGGATTCCAGGCACCGGTGATCTTACCCACCACCTGGCGACGCGCAGCAGGCACCCGGGCCCAGCGGGAGAAGCTCACACGCTTGCCGCTGGCATAGACCCTCGTGCCGAACTCACGTACCTTGTGACGCTTGAGAACCATCTTGCGAGCCCACTCGTTGAGCCCGATGTACTGATCCATACGCATGGTAATCTCCTTTGCTTGTTGACCGAAGTTGCTGAGAAACAGCCCGGGCTCAGGACAGGGAAGGGCACTGGTTGCCCTTACCCTGACCTGACCTGGCACCCTACTTCTGCTCGCCGGCTACAGGAGCAATGCCCTTGACGCCATCGCCTGTGGTACCAGGCGATGTGTCATTCGGGCTGCCACTGCCGAGAGGCTGCACGACCGGCACAACCGGGTTTTTGTCGACAACTGGCGGGGTGGCGTGAAAGCGCTCCCGCACAGCGTCCATCATGATGCGAGCATTGGTCTCGACCATGGCCGCAGCGTACATCGGCTGAGCACCGGACTTGACGAGCCCCCACACTGCAGTGATGGCAGCGGCGGCCACGTATGGCGCCCAGACGTCACCGATGTCCGTGGGAAGATCGGACTTGCCGGCCATGAGGTTCTTGGCCAGCGCATCCACCTTGTCCTGCCGCTTCCGGTTCCAGTTGACGAGCTGACTGGTGCAGACGCCGCCCAGAGCAGCAAGCGGAGCGTTGATGATGGCATTAACCACCACCGGCGCCACCTGCTTCAGATCCGCGCAGGGAACCTGAATCTTGAACTTGAACTTGCTCTTGGGATCGACATTAACCCAGACGATGCTCTCGGGCAGAGGAACACCGGCAGCCTGGTCAGCCAGCTTCCTGCACTCGTCGGCCTCGGACTGGAAGCCGATGAGCTCGAGAGCGGCTGCAACCACATAAGCCCGCATGTAGTCGGGCATATGCGGCTCGAAGGCCAGTTCGCCCTGCTCGCCGACGGCGAAATAGGACTTGTGACGCAGCATCTGGTTGACATTGAAGGCGCTCACTCCCCGCATGTTGAAAGCAGAGAATGTGGCGATCATCGAGTAGAGGAAGGCCGATCCGGACAGCATCACCCCGCCGGCGATGTCGGCGTCGGTCTCGCTCAGGGTCTGAGCATAAACCTGGGTGATCATGTCGATGGTGCGCACCTTCTGGTTGCCGATCTTGATGAACTCGCTGGTGAACTGGAACTGACCCGCCTCGTAAGCCTCCAGAATCGCCTGCACCACCTGCTGCGTCTCATTGTCCGCCAGCCCCTCCACGTCGTTGTAATAGTCGTGGCGGAACTCATGGAGATAGAGCGGCAGATAGATGACGATGACATCGGACTCATCGTGCGGCACTTCGATGGCATGCGCGCCGACCGGACCGCGACCACCAGGGATGGTGGCAGGACCCTGATCGGAGAAGCGAGCCATGAAGACGTCGCCGATATGGAAGGCGTGGGTCTTGATCGCCTCCTGGCACTTGGTGTCGCAACCGCCCTTGGCGTCGCCCGTACGGAAGAGGAAGAAAGCCTGCTCGACCGTGAAAACGACATAGAGCAGCTGGCGATACATACCGTCCCTCTGCTGGGCGAAGCTGTCCGTCCAGATGGACAGGACATAGAGGATCTCGGCAAGCTGCTCGTTGAGAACCGAGACAGCGGCGTTGAGAAGCTCCTCTTCCGAAGCCTTGGGATACTGGGAGCCGAGGAACATGATCACGCGCGGCAGAGCCTCAGCGTAGATTTCCTCGAGCTTGTCCAGGTGCTCCTTCAGGCTGTGGGCAGCCGGCTGGAACTTGGCGGACATGTGGTTGATCGCCCAGTTGACGGCGCCTTTCAGCGGGTCGAACTGGCGAGCGATCACAGCCTTGAAGCGCCCGGCATGCATGATCTCAGCCAGGGTACCGGCAACCACGCGCAGAACCGGACCGGTAGTCTCGGTAACCTTTCCGTCCGTCTGAGGGATCAAGGTCTTGAGCGAAGGCTTCGGCAGACTGCCGATGCCGGACTTGAGAACCCGCGCCGGGGTCCCCCCTTCCTCGTCCAGCGAGTCGCTCTTCAGGACGGACTGCCGCCGGCTGTGGCCACGGGCAATCTCACCCGGGTGCAGTCTCGGACGGACAGTGGTACGCACTCCGCCTGCCGCAATGAACGCGACGAGCGCAGTCTCGTCGGTGGAAACATCGCCAGCGCCGGAGTTGTCCTGCCCGAGCGTCAGCTTCTTGCCTTGCTTCTTGTAAGCGCGCGCCAGGGCATTGATGTACTCGATGGACATCCGCACCAACTCATCGGTGGTGGGGAAAGGATACTTGTCCTTGCCGTAGCCGGGAAGGACGACTGCATGCCGGCGGCAGCAGTTGCTGTCATGCTCACCTTCGGGGTGAGTGCAGTGGGGACCGTGCGGGTCCTTGGAGCTGCTGGTCGGACTCTCGTCGTCCCCGGTCAGCCCGAGACTGATGCGATGCCAGGCCCGCGGCATATCCGCAAGCTTGGGGAATTTCACCGAGTCGTTGTTCTTTCTCATGAGATGCTCCTTCTTCAAATGAAGGTCAGAAGCCCGGCTGCCGGATAGCAGCCAGGCTACAAAGGCGAATGCCGGCAGCGGACACCGGATGGTTGGCGTCCGGAGCCGCTGCCGGCTTGTGAAGCAACGCTGATGGCAGACAAGAAGATCGAAGTAAGTGGTTCTCACTTACTCCTTTCAGCTTGTCTGGATTAGGCGCTGGCCGACTCGTCGAACATGGGCGGGGTGAGCGTGTCGACCTCGGTCAAAGACGGGGTGACACCGACATCGCCCCAGGCCTTCTGCAGCTTGGTCAGCTCGTCAGGGAACAGAGCCTTGCAGGCCTCGATGGTGTGAGCGGCGAACTGGGCGAAGCTCGGCTTGCTGCCGGCAGCCACGCGAGCGGCATACCAGATCTTGCCGGCCTTCTCCCAGGCGAAGCCACCGACGGCGACAGCGAACGTGGCGAACGCCTTGTTCGGGATGCCGCTGTTGTAGTGGACGCCGCCATTGTCGGAAGACGTCTTGTAATACTTGCTCATGTGAGCGGGCTGCGGGTCCTTGCCCAGCTTGGGATCGTTGTATGCGGTGCCCGGATTGAGCATGTCGCGCAGCGCCCGTCCCTTGATGTTGGGCATGAAGAGACCCCGGCCCACGAGCCAGTCGCCCTTGTCGGCGGTCTGCTTGAGCGAGTACTGCTCGATGAGCTCACCCCAGACGTCGCTGAAGTGCTCGTTGAGCGCGCCGCTCTGCCCGTAGTACTCGGTGCCGGCAGCGAATTCGGTGATGCCGTGCGTCAGCTCATGACCGGTAACGTCAAGCAGCACGAAAGTGCTGAAGATGTCCTGATCGCCGTCGCCGAAGGTCATCATCTCGCCATCCCAGAACGCGTTGTCGTAGTCCTGGTCGTAGTGGGTGACGAACTTCATCACCATACCGTTGGCGTCGATGCCGTTGCGGCCGTGCACGTCCATGTAGAACGAGCGGATGGTCCCGCCGAAGTCGTACACGTCGTTGACCACCTTGTCGGACGAAGCGCCTTCGCCCTCGAACCGCGCCTTGACGCCAGGGCGCCGGGTGTGGTGCTGAGCGTCGTAAACCTGCCGGTCGGACTTGCCAGCGTTCAGGAAGCGGTAGAGTTGCCCGTTGCGGGCTTCCGAACCCTTCCACATCTCGGCCGTGCGGGCGAGAGTCTTCAGGTAGTGAGTGAGCTCGGGGTTCCGGCGCGCGATCTCGACCAGCAGGTGAGGCGGCAGGATGCCCTCGATGTTGCGATTGAACTTGGTCATGGAAGACCTCCTTCTCGTGTGGTCTGGTTTGGGCCAGCCACTGTTTGATTGATTTTGGTGAGGAATTCGAACAAAAGCGCCAGGCAAGAGCCAAACGGACAAGCCGTCGGCTCAGACAATGCCCAGCAACCGATGATTCGTCGCTAGTTTGCTAGCCACAAAGCCTGATGCGGCTCACTAACTTTCCGGACGGAGTGCTCGCAGCTTGTTACAAACACTTCTGGCAACGAGGACTCCATCCGGTTTCGTGAACCAAAACTCACCTTCTACTCCGCAAAGAGTACGCATATAAAGCTGGAAGCTAGTCGTTAAGCAGCTTTTGCTTGTATTTTCGGGAAAACTCTTGCGTAGATTGTCAGAAGGGAGAACGGAGCTACACTATCCGATAGTTTTTGGCCAGATCAAGATTTTCATCTCGTCTGGTTGACAACACTTTGTTTTCCGGCAGCAAATTAAGGACGGCAACTTCGCCCAGTTGCGCTAACTTCCAGTGACAGTATGTCTGCTCGAAGGCGCTGGCCACATTTCGATGACTTCTTTAGAACCGGCTTATATTCCTGATTCAGGTGAAATTGTAGTCACAAACAGTTGCTGTTCTTGCTTCTCAAGAGACTCCTGCCTTAGGGTAAATCTGTTTCTCTTTTCTTCCAGATCACATACGCAGTTGTCCTAACCCAGAGCCAGCCACACTCTCTTTTCCTTTACGCGATGCACGCCGTGCATTGTGTAGACAGGTGGTTGCATCTGGTAAGGCACTGAAAATGCCCGGTTTTTGGACAGGCACGCTAGCAGCCTGGCTTCCAACCGGTCTTTCGTTTGTATCTGGCAGTTCTGTCACACACTCGTTTTCTGGAGGCGCCTCCAGAAAAGCAAAAGGAAGGTGTAACCATGTGCAAATTCAACAACGGCGGATCAACCGAGACTGGTTCTCCGCATCGCCTGCCCCGGACAGTCATCCCGGCGAGCTACGATCTCAAGCTCGAGCCCGATCTCGCCGGCGCCACTTTCACCGGCGAAGTTACTATCGACGTCGAGGTCTGCCAGCCCGTCTCTGAGATCGTCCTCAACGCGGCCGACCTGGAGATTCAGGAAGCGACCGTTGCCAACGACAAAGGCACGCTGCTTAACGGCACCGTTTCCCTGGACAAGGAAAACGAGCGCGCCACAATCGCCGTCAACGGCACCATCGGCAGCGGCTCCTGGCAGCTGAAGCTCCGCTTCACCGGAGAGCTCAACGACAAGCTCAAGGGCTTCTATCGGTCCACATACACCGACGAGGCCGGAGCAGAGCAGATCATCGCCACGACGCAGTTCGAATCGACCGACGCCCGCAGGGCTTTCCCCTGCTTCGACGAACCGGACTTCAAGGCTGTCTTCAAGATCACCCTCACTGTGGACAAGAACCTCCAGGCCGTCTCCAACGCCTCCATCGTCAAGGAGACTCCCCTGTCCAACGGCAAGAAAGTCGTCGAGTTCGCCCCGACCATGAAGATGTCCACATACATCGTGGCTTTCGTTGTCGGCAAGCTCACCGCCACCCGCCCCATCAGCGTGGACGGCATCGACGTGCGTCTCTGGTGCGTGCCCGGACGCGAGCACCTGAGCAAGTTCGCTCTGGAGTCTGCTCAGTTCGCGCTGCGTTACTTCAAGCGCTACTTCGGCGTGAGCTACCCCGGTGACAAACTGGATCTGCTGGCGATTCCGGACTTCGCTGCCGGCGCCATGGAGAATCTCGGCTGCGTCACTTTCCGGGAGACCGTCCTGGTCGACCCGGCCACTGCGGCCCAGGGGGATCTGGACTGGGTTGCCGAAGTCGTTTCCCACGAGCTGGCCCACATGTGGTTCGGCGACCTGGTGACGATGAAGTGGTGGAACGGACTGTGGCTGAACGAGGCCTTTGCCACGTTCATGGCCGCCAAGGCTGTTGACGCCTTCAAGAAAGACTGGAAAGTCTGGGACAAGTTCGGTCTTTCCCGCGGCACCGCCATGCGCACCGACGGTCTGAAGAGCACACGCCCTGTGGAGTTCACGGTTAACCACCCGGACGAAGCAGCTGGCATGTTCGACGTCCTCACTTACGAGAAGGGCTGTTCGGTCATGCGCATGCTCGAGCAGTTCCTCGGCGAAGAGACCTTCCGGCGCGGCATTGCGCTCTACATCCAGCAACACTCCTACGGCAACACGCAGACCAACGACCTCTGGCAGGCACTTGAGAGCGAATCCGGTCAGCCCGTGCGCAACATCATGGACGGCTGGATCTTCAAGTCGGGCTATCCTGTCGTCTCCATCAAGGAGTCCGACATGGGCGGCTCGGTTGTCCTCAGCCAGCAAAGCTTCAAGTTCCTCTCCGAAGCGGTCGACCCTCAACAGCTCTGGAGCGTGCCCGTCATGCTGCGAGCCAAGACGGCCGATGGCATCCAGGAGATGAAGCTCCTCCTCACCCAAGCCGAGCAGACCATCTACATCGGCGAAGGGCTGGAGTGGGTGGTGGTCAACGCCGGCGGTCACGGCTTCTTCCGTGTCCGCTACAGCAGCTCTCTTGCATCCAAGCTGACAGCCTCTGTCCAGGAGAACCTCTCGGTCATCGAGCGCGTTAACCTGCTTGGCGACAGCTGGGCATGCGTGCGCGCCGGTCTCGAGAGCACCGGACAGTTCCTCAACCTCGTCAAGCTCTTCTCTGCCGAGTCCGACCCCAACGTCTGGTCGACGATCCTCGGGCCGCTTGCCACCATCCGCGAACACCTGCCGGTAACGCACCGGCCCGGTCTCGAAAAGATGGTACGCGAGCTCATCCAGCCTACTCTCGACCGGCTCGGCTGGGAGTCCAGGGAAGGCGAGACTTCTCAGACCCGGGAACTGCGTGCCGACATCATCGGGGCACTTGGTCGTACGGGTAATGACGCTTCTGTCCAGGCGAAAGCCAGGGAGCTGTTCGAGTCGTGGAAGAAAGACCCCCGCTCCATCGATGGAAACATCGTCTCAACGGTAGTGGGACTCGTCGCTGCCTCCGGTGACGACAAGCTCTTCGATGAGTTCTTCCAGTCCTTCAAGGGAGCGGCAACACCGCAAGACCAGGAGCGTTTCCTCTACGCCATGGCCAAGTTCCCCACGGTAGAGCTTCTGACGAAAACACTGGAGCACGCCCTCGACCCGGCCAAGATCCGCACCCAGGACGCGCCCTACGTGGTGGCCCGGGTTATGCAGAACGAGGTCGCTTCCAAGGCTGCCTGGGAATTCGTCAAGAACAACTGGGCCAAGATGGTCGAGATCTACCCGGAAAGCGGGCTCGTCCGTCTGTGCGGCGGCGTAACAGCCCTGAACACCCCCGAACTGGAAGCAGAGGTCAAGGACTTCTTTGCTGCCAACCCCGTCAAGGGAGGCGACAAGGCCATCTCCCAGTACCTGGAGATGCTGCGCATCGCCGTGCTCTTCCGTGAGCGCGAGAGCGCACCTCTGACTGCTTCTTTCACTCCTCCTGCCCCGCCGGTGGAAACCGAGGACGCAGGCGCCGACGGCAAGTCCGGCACCGATGCCGGGACTGTTGAGGACACCGCCGGCAATGACAAGGCTGAGGTGACCGTCGACGCTCCAACCGGTGACGGCGCCGTCCGTCCGCCTGTTCCGGCCGATGCCGGAGTCGGCAAAGCCTGATCCCCAGGGTCGCTGACATAACCGGTTACTGCAGGGGCAGGGCCTCCAAGCCCTGCCCCTGCTTCTGTTTCTGTGTTAATCTCAATTCCCTTAACCTTGCGGGAAAGGATGGTGACAATCATGAGTGCTCAAAACACGCTTGCTGAGCTCAATCAGCACAGATTGCCGACGATTGCGATACCGGATTCGTACGACATCTGCATCACACCCGACCTGGAAGGCGCTGTCTTTTCCGGACAGGAGAAGATCAGCCTGTCCATCCAGCGGCCTCTGTCTCAAGTCGTTCTCAACGCCGCTGAACTTGTCATCAGCGAGGCTATCCTCACAGATGCCTCCGGCACTAAGCTCACCGGCACGGTCTCTCTGGATGCTGTCTCCGAACGCGCCACCATTTCCTTCGACGGCACCGCCGGCGTCGGACAATGGGACCTTTGCCTGAAGTTCACCGGCATCCTCAACAACAAGCTGCGCGGCTTCTACCGCAGCTCCTACAAGACATCTCAGGGTAAAGACGAGCTCATCGCCACAACCAAGTTCGAGCCCTGTGACGCCCGGCGAGCCTTCCCCTGCTTCGACGAGCCGGCCTTCAAAGCCAGCTTCTCGATCTCGCTTGTCATCGCAGACGATCTCAGCGCCGTCTCCAACGCACGCCTGGTAAAAGAAACCGCTTTGCCAGGCAACAAGAAGCTTCTCGAGTTTGCGCCGACCATCAAGATGTCCACTTACCTGGTCGCATACATCGTCGGCAAGCTCGAGGCCTCTGAGCCGGTCACCGCCAACGGGACCGAGATCCGCGTCTGGGCAACACCAGGCAAAAAGCATCTCACAAGCTTTGCCCTCGAGGCAGCGAAATTCTCTCTTGAGTACTTCGCTGGCTATTTCGAGCAGCCCTATCCAGGGGACAAGCTTGACCTGGTGGCCATTCCGGATTTCGCCTCAGGCGCCATGGAAAACTTTGGCTGCATCACATTCCGCGAAACGGCTTTGCTCGTCGATAAGTCGAGCGCCTCGCACGCCGAACTGGAGCGTGTCGCCGAAGTCGTGGCACACGAGAACGCCCACATGTGGTTCGGCGATTTCGTCACCATGTCCTGGTGGAACGGGCTCTGGTTGAACGAAGCCTTCGCCACTTTCATGGCTGCCAAATGCCTGCACGCCTTCAAACCGGAGTGGAAATTCTGGGAAGGCTTCAACGTGCAGCGCGCCGTGGCCATGCGCGTGGACGGGCTCCACTCCACTCGCTCGATCGAGTTTCCGGTAAACAATCCGGAAGAAGCCAGGGGCATGTTCGACGTCCTCACTTACGAAAAGGGCTGCGCTGTCCTGCGCATGCTCGAGCTCTTCCTGGGTGAGGAGAACTTCCGCCAGGGCATTGTCGGCTATCTGGACAAGCATGCCTTCGCCAACGCCGATACGCACGACCTCTGGGATGCCATCGAACAGGCGACGGACCCGTTCTCAGCCAAAGTGACGGTCACCGAGATGATGAACACCTGGATCTTCCAGGCTGGTTATCCGGTTGTTTCCGTTTCCGAATCGGCCGTCTCCGGAGCCATCACGCTCAGCCAACGTCCCTTCAAATTCCTGAGCCAGGACAAGAGCGACGCCCTTGTTCTCTGGCACATCCCTGTAAGCATACGGGCTCAGGTGGACGGCGGCACGGTAGAGAAGACAGTTTGCCTGAGCAAGGCAAGCGAGACCATCTACCTGGGAGAAAATGTCGGAGCGGTTGTCGTCAACGCCGGAGGAAACGGCTTCTTCCGCGTCGAGTACGAAGACAGCCTGAAAGCCCGGATTGTGGGAAGCCTTTCGGCTCTTTCCGCATCGGAGCGTTTCAACTTCGTCTCAGACCTCTGGGCCACTGTCCTAGCCGGCAACACTCCACTTTGCCAGTACCTCAAGGACGTGGAAAGACTGGCTGCAACTGAAGACGACTCCAATGTCTTCACAGTCATACTCGGTTCGCTTCACTACCTGAGGCGCATCGTCAGCCAGACTGAGGCTGTGCGTGAAGCCCTTGTGTCTCTCGCCAGGCGCATTGTCCTGCCGGCTCTCAGCCGCCTTGGCTGGGACAGCCAGCAGGGCGAGACTCCTCAAGCAGGTCAGCTGCGAGGTTCGCTCGTCTCAATCCTGGGAATAATCGGCGACAAGCAAGTGCACGCTCAGGCAGCAAAGCTGTTCGAGCGACACCTGGAAGGTAGCGCCACTATCGACGCAAACCTCCTGCCTGCTCTCGTCGATGCTCTCTCAGCCAACGGCGACGAGCAACGGTACAGGCAATTCTGCCAGCTGAAAGGCTCGGCAGCCACACCGCAAGAGGAGCAGCGTTACCTCTTTGCTCTTGCTGCCTTCCGTGACGAGGGCTTGATAAAAGAAACCCTCGGAAAGGCCCTCGATGGCTCGGTCCGCACGCAGGACGCTCCTTTCCTGCTGCGCTCGCTCCTGATGAACCCGGCTGCCGCCAGGCTGTCCTGGGAATTCGTCAAGGCAAACTGGCCGGAGATGGTAAAGGCATTCCCCATGAGCGGCTTGTCCAGGATGTGCGAGGGAGTGACTGCCCTTGCCGATGTTGCTCTGGCGGAAGATGTACGCAATTTCTTCTCCCAGCACAAGGTGCAGGGTGGAGAAAAGGCCGTGGCGCAGTATCTGGAAACACTGCGCATCGCCGTCGAATTCTCCAAACGCGAGAAGACAGAACTCGAAGGGCAACTTGCGTCGGCCTGATAAGGCCTTCTCAACTTCTTGCTCCAGGAGGAGCCGGCCCAGGACTCAGTCCAGCCGGCTCCTCTTCTTCCTCGTTCCCAACGATGGTGCTACCACCTGAGGTGGCGCCTCAAACCTAATTGAAAGCGAGGCACAATCTATGTGCATGGCAAACAACGGTTCAATCGAAGTGTCCGGCTTTCGACTGCCTGACACTGTTTATCCACAGCATTACGCCATGACCTTGCGCCCGGATCTCGCCGCTTCCACCTTCGACGGTGAAGAGGTGATCGATCTGAAGGTGAGCAAGCCTGTGCGGCAGATCACGCTCAATGCCGCCGAGCTTACCATCTCCGAGGCGTACGTCACGGCTGCCGACGGTACCATCCTCGAGGGCGAAGTCACTCTCGACGAGGCCAATGAGCTGGCCCACATTTCCTTCCACGGCATGCTCGGCACGGGCAGCTGGCAGCTTTATCTGAAGTTCGCCGGTATCCTCAACGCCAAGCTGCATGGCTTCTACCGCAGCACCTACAAGGGAGCTGACGGGAAAGAGCATGTCATCGCCTCCACGCAGTTCGAGCCCAACGACGCGCGCCGGGCATTCCCCTGCTTCGACGAGCCGTCCTTCAAGGCGAGCTACAGCGTCACGCTCATTGTGGACGAGCAGCTCACGGCCATCTCCAACGGTCCCATCGTCTCTGAGACGCGCATGACTGGTGGCAAGAAGGCCGTCGTCTTCAAGGAGACCATGAAGATGTCCACGTACATCGTGGCATTCGTCGTGGGCGAATTCGAAGCGACCGAGCCTATCAACGTGCACGGCACCGAAGTGCGCGTCTTCCACATCCCCGGCAAGTCGAACCTCACCACCTTCGCCCTCAAGGCCGCACAGTTCTCCCTCACCTGGTACGAGAAGTACTTCGGTATCAAGTACCCGGGAGACAAGCTGGACCTGATCGGCATTCCCGACTTCGCCTTCGGCGCCATGGAAAACCTGGGCTGCGTCACCTTCCGGGAAACGGCGCTTCTGGTCAATGAGAAAACCGGCACCATCGGTGAGCTCGAGCGTGTGGCGGAGGTCGTCGCTCACGAGATT
>JAHFBI010000010.1:0-4483 GCA_023250095.1 Candidatus Melainabacteria bacterium | reverse complement strand
ACGAGATTGCTCACATGTGGTTCGGAGACCTCGTGACGATGAAGTGGTGGAACGGACTCTGGTTGAACGAGGCCTTCGCAACGTTCATGGCCACCAAGGTCGAGGATGCTTTCCGCAAGGAATGGCATCGCTGGGACAGCTTCGGCATCGAACGTGCCGCTGCTTTCCGCACCGACGGTCTCAAGAGCACCCGCCCCATCGAGGCGGTAGTGACGCATCCGGCTCAGGCGCTGGGGATGATCGACGTCATCACCTATCGCAAGGGCTGCTCCGTTCTGCGCCAGCTCGAGCAGTACCTGACGGAGGAAGTCTTCCGGAAGGGCATCGCTCACTACCTGAGCAAGCACTCTTACGGCAACGCTGAGACCGGCGACCTCTGGGAAGCCATCGAAAGCGTTTCCGGACAGCCGGTCGCTGAGATCATGACCGGCTGGATCTTCCAGAGCGGCTATCCGGTTGTCTCCGTGCGCGAGTCGGAAATCTCCGGCTGCGTGACTCTCAGCCAGAATCCCTTCAAGTATCTGGCGGAAGCCATCGACCCGAGCCAGACCTGGCTTGTGCCGGTGCTTCTGCGCGCCAAGCACGACGACGGCGTCGTCGAGCAGTGGGTGCTTCTGGACGGCTCGGAAAAGACCATCTACCTGGGCGAGAATCTCGACTGGGTCGTGGTCAACGCCGGCGGTCATGGCTTCTATCGCACGCGTTACTCGGAAAAGCTCGCAGCCAAGGTGATGTCCTCGGTCAACACCAATCTGACGGCGATCGAGCGTTTCAACCTGGTGAACGACGCCTGGGCATGTGCTCAGGCCGGACTGATCACCACAAGAGAGTACCTGGACATGGTCAAGCTCTTCAACCAGGAGACTGACCCCAATGTCTGGTCCGTGCTCACTTCTTCGCTCGGACGCATCCACAGCCTGCTTCCAGCCAGCCATCGTCCCTCTTTCGAGAAGATGGCGGCCGAGCTGATCGCCCCTGCTCTCAATCGTCTCACCTGGGATGCCAGCGATGGCGAAACGCCCCAGGAGCGACAGCTGCGGGGATCTCTCGTGCATGCTCTGGGAACGCTGGGCAATGACGCCGCGGTGCACGCCAAGGCCAAGGAACTGTTCGCTGCTTACAAGAGCGACAGGACTGCTGTCCCGAGCGACATCGTGCCGGCTATCGTGAGCCTGGTGGCTCATACCGGGTCGGACGCCGAGTATGACGAGTTCATGGAGCTCTTCCAGGGCACCAACGTTCCGCAAGAGCAGGTGCGTTTCCTTTACGCGCTTGCCGGCTTCCGGACGAGTGAGCTCCTCTCCAAAACCCTCAAATCCACCATCACCGACGTCGTGCGCACGCAAGACGCTCCGGCTCTGGTGGCGCGCCTTCTCGGAAACGAAGTCATCGGTGAGCAGACCTGGAAGTTCGTCAAGGACAACTGGGACCTCATGGTGGCTCGTTACCCCGAGACCGGGCTCATCTCCATGGTGAGCGGCATCACGGCGCTGGCTACGCCTGCCCTCGAAGCCGACGTCAAGGACTTCTTCGCCACCCACAAGGTCAAAGGCGGAGAAAAGGCTGTGGCGCAGTATCTCGAGCTGCTTCGCGTCTCCGTCGCCTTCGCTCAGCGCGAGGCAACGAGCGTCGCGGCTCTGTTTTCTCCCCCGGCCACTCCCTGCGCCGCTTAAGGCAATAAGGGATACGGCCAGTTAGGCAACAGTGCGGTGCAGGCGGCTTCTGACGCTTCTTCGGATGCGCTCAGGGAGCCGCTTGCCCGCCTGTTTCCTCACTTACTATCCCTTCAACTCAACAAGCAGAGGTCCACCATGAACCGTAAAAGAGAGTCTTTCGGACCGACAATCGTCTTCTGGTTTCTCTTCATGTCAGCCTACACGCTGATAGCCTCCATAGGGGCACTCGGTGACGCCGCGGCTGCAGCCGGGCTTCTAGGCAACATCATCCTCACCGGCATCATCTCATTTGGTGTCATCTGGTACATCGTCTACGAAATCACCGGTATGTTCGAGGAGCTCAACAAGCCTCGCGACCGCTCAGACAAAGTGGACGGAACAAAGGGATCGCCTGGAGATAACTCCTTAAGCGGACCCGGCAACTGAACACAAGCAGGCAATCGGGGTGCCGAAGAAGGAAACTTTTTGGCACCCCGCATTGCAGCTGCTGGCCGCAAAATAAGCAGTCCAGCAGCCTTCAAACGAGGGCTTTGCTCCCGTAACTAAATAGCTAGCAAGGAGGGGCACTTATGGATACCCTCTTCATGCAACAAACTGCCCCGGCTAAACCGTGGGCGGCTTCGCAACACCTGCAGAGCATACCTGCAACTGTCGCTCCGGGACAAACAGCAGGAGACGCCGAGTACTTTTCTGGAAACGGTAATAGCTATACCTCCTCCAGATTGACTGCATCCCTGCCTGTCTTTCCAGACGTTCGCCCCATCTGCCTGGAAGACAAGCCGCTGTTCGACAGCATCTTGAGCGCTTTCCCGCCTCAGGTGTCCGAGTTGACCTTCACGAACCTTTTTGCCTGGCGAAAGGCATACGGTTTCGTTGTTTCTTCACTTCTTGGTTACTTGCTTATCGCTTCGAGCAAAGGAGACAAACTCGACTTTCTCGACCCGATCGGACCTCAGTCCATGAAAAAGGCAGTAATCGAAGAATGTTTCAAAAGAAGCCAAGCAGGCACGGACGTCACATTCATGCGTCTGCCATCTGATACGGCCGAGCTCTTCGCAGACGACACAAGATACGCCGTCGAAGAAGACAGAGACAATTTCGACTACGTTTATCGCCTGCAAGATCTAACTGAACTTTCCGGCGGCGCATACGACGGAAAGCGTAATCTCATTAAGCGCTTCCGGAAAACTTATTCCTTCGAATACAGCCCCATGACCGAGGCTGACATCGAAGAAAGTCTCGTCTTCCAGGAAGCCTGGTGCACTCTCAAAGACTGCGCCAGTACCCACGGACTGGCAACTGAGCGTGAAGCTCTCCAGGAGATGCTCCTTAACTTCCAGGCGCTCGGCATCAAGGGTGGTGTCATACGTGTCGGAGGGAAGATAGTGGCACTTTCTCTTGGCGAACAACTGAATCCTGAGACTCTGGTCGTGCACATCGAAAAAGCCGATGGAGAGATGGTGGGTATCTATCAGGCGCTAAACGCTATGTTCACTTCAGCGCAGGCAGCTTCATTCACCTTCGTCAATCGGGAGCAAGATCTAGGAATTCCCGGTCTTCGCCAGGCCAAGCTCTCATACCACCCTCACCACATGGTGCCCAAGTACAAGCTTTCTCATGCATAAACCTCTTACACTGGAAGCGGTCGGCTATCTGAACATCTCATACTCTCCCTGCCGACCGCTTTTGCAGTACAGCCTTTCGCTCCTTTTGTTTCTGGCTCTGTTTCTTTTATATCCTCTAGTACGACTGGCACCAGGATAAGCTGATCAGTGTCAAGGGTTTTGAACCCTGGGGACAATTATTTTTGACCCCGGTTGCTTGAAACGGATTCTCGTTTGTTTTTACGTGTGGCAGCCTGCACGCGGTAGCTTTCGCCATTGAGTTCGAGGACGGTTGAGTGGTGGACGAGCCGGTCCACTGCAGCCATCGTGGTTACAGCATCTTTGAAGATTCGGTCCCATTGAGAAAACGGCAGATTGCTGGTGATGACCAGGCTGCGACGCTCGTATCGCTCCGAAAGGAGCACGAACAGTACGTCAGTCTCTTCTCTGTCCTGCGGAATGTAGGAGATGTCGTCAATGATTAGTGCATCAAAGCGGTCGAGCTTCTTGAGCAGATTGTTCAGCTTGAGGTCACGCTTAGCGCAGAGCAAGTCCTGAACCAGAGCACTGGCGCTAGTAAACATGGTCTGTCGTCCGCGCAGACACCATTCTCTTCCCAGTGCAGCGGCGAGGTGAGTCTTTCCGGTGCCAGGATTTCCAAATATCAGGACGTTCTCAGTGTTGTCGAGGCAGAGCCCTTCCGCTAATTCGCTGATCTGGCTTTCAGATAGTCCCGTGAATCGCTTCAGGTCGAATTCGGTAAGCCTCTTGCCCTCTGGCAGTTTCGCCTGACGCATGAGTCTCTCCGTGCGGCGACTGTGGCGCTCCTCGCTTTCGGTCTTGGCTAACTGGTACAAGTAACCGACATGATCAACCTTTTCCTTTTCTGCCTGCCTGGCGAATTGCTGATAGTGCTTGCTGAAAGCTGGTAAATGAAATGCGGTCAGTATTGCTTCAAGTTCAGCTTGGCGTGTCACTGCATTCATATACTCGACTCCTTCTCGGTATTGTGTGTGTGTTTCAGGAGGCTATCGTAGGTTTCCAGCTTAGGAGCGAATACCTCCACGTTCGGTACGTGCCTGGGTTTGTCGCAGATGCGTCGGACAGCGTCACTGCAGGGCAACCGGCCAGCATCTGTCAGTGCCTGTAGGGCGGCTGCTATTTCTGTCTCGCTACCAATGGCAGCTTGCTGGAGAATTCGGA
>JAHFBI010000214.1 GCA_023250095.1 Candidatus Melainabacteria bacterium | reverse complement strand
CGTTGCGTCTTCAAAACTTCCCTGCGATCCAGCTGCTCTTTCAGGCTTCTGGCCAGCGAAGCTATACGCGGTTGCAAACGCTCAGGCGCATCCCCGTTTCTCACCGCTTCTTCAATGCGGGCAAACTCAGCCATGTATGCTCCAACTCCAATCCCTTCTTTCCGGGCCAGATTGAGACGATTGAAAAGAACTTTTCGCGCCTCAAGAAGCGGCCCGGCTGAGACCTCAGTCACAGACCCACAAGGGACAACTGCAGGCTGAATGGAAGAAGCTGAGCCAGGCGCAGGGGCAGGAAGGCTGGCAGCTGAGCCAGACGCAGGGGCAGGAGGTGCCGCCTGATCAGGCTGGGGCGGCGAAGCCGACATCTGTGCTTCATCTGCTGATACCCGGGCAGCTGTGGCTGACAAAACCCACACCAAAGCCAGGCCACTAAACATGAATCTGCATATTGTCTTGTCAGGGAACATTGTCAGCCTCCGCTAAAAAAACTCCTTAGAGCTTGCGTTGTAGATTCTGCTTGAGCATGTCCATCTCGGCTTGATCGCGTTTGTATTGATCGTCGGCAACAAGATCTTTGAGCCCCAGCTTCAAGTTGGCCATGTGGATCGACTGTGTGAGCATATTCAAGTTGCTCATGGCTGCATACTGCTCCATTTCCTTAAACATTGGCAGAAATTGATCTACTTTCTTGCCCTGATCTTTCCAGTCTACAAGCAGTCTAGCAATTCTGTAGCGGTCAGCGTACATCGGACCGAGCTCCGGATAGAAGTCACCGTACTGGCGCTTGCTGTCTTCGATTGCCTTGCGAGCATTTGCCACGATTTCGCGCTGTTTTTCAGTGAGCTTCTCCTTTGACATCCCCTGTGCTCCCTCGAGAGCCGAGGAGCCCCTGACTGAAATGACATTTATGCGGACCGGACCAAGCCGGGCCTGGCGTGTGGTGTTTTCTTGTTCGGCAACAGGCGCGTAGAGAGCTTTCAAGCCCTCGGACACCGCACTTTCTCTGCCGGCTGAGGCATCCTGCTCGATCTGGGCGAAAAGCTTCATGAACATGCCCACACCGACATGGTTCTTCTTGAGATTCTCGATGCGAGCCAGAAGGTCGCGTCTTTCAGCTTGCATCGGTCCGGGACACGCAGCCTGAATCTGACAGGGCACAACCCCGGCAGATGTTTCCCCTGAGGAGCTGTCCCCATGACTCGTCAGAGTCAGACTGGACAATATTTCGTCCTGCCCGAGGATCCCGGCGGCAAAAGATCTCACCAGTCCGGATAGCACCACAACTTCATCATAAGTGGCATGCGCTTTATCCTTGCGGTCGAAATAGCGCACGCGCACACGCTTCACAGCCTGCGGATCGACATCCATCACCTTTCTGGCGATAAGGACTGCATCAATCTTACAGTCTTGCTCTTTGGATTTAGTTCTCTCGTTGGCCCAGGTCGAAATCAAAACTTCATCGCCGACAATCTGGGAGCTGACGCGATATTCATCGTCAAGAATCTGTCCTTCCTCGATAATCTTGTTGATCTTCTCCGGCGTGAGGGTCTTTCCTGGCAAAGAGCCACTGTTGACCGCCCGAGGAGAAGCCGCCCGACCGGGTACCTCCTGCTGCTCCACCGCCTGTGCTCCAGAGGGAGATTCAGCAGGATGGGACTCTCGATTGCCCGGCAAAACGGGTGTTTCCCCTGGTTTACTTGTCGTTTCCCCAGCTTTACCTGGGGTTTGCCCAGGTTGACAGGCTCCCTCGCCCTGCCTGACAGGCTCTTCAGCTGGTTTTACCGGGGTTTGGGCAAGGTTGCTTTTGCCCTGGACGAGTTTGCCTGTTCGGTTGCCTGTCCCGAGTGGAAATTTTGCGCCGAGCTCCCCTTCAGCTGACAAGAAGCAACATCTTTGCATCCCCGCCGCCGGCTTCGCATTGACTACCTGCCCGGGACCTGGCAATACGGTACCGAACAAACAGACTCCCAGAAAGAGGAGACTCCCGCTCCGCCTGCCTGCCGGCAAACGAGGTCTGGACACATCGGCGCTAAAGAACATCAGGACGGCCTCCTAACTTGCCCCAGGTTGTAGAACCAGGATGCTTCCTAGGCGGCAAAGACAGAGCTTGCCAATTATCAGAACCGCTTCTCATTGAACCCCACTATCCGAACCCTACCTACCCAGTTTGCGCTGTACTTTCATTAAACAAAGGCTGCAAGACTTTCTTCGATGATGATTTCTCCTTTCTCAAGAGACAGTCCAAAGAATTTCTTCAAGAAAGTCTCCGGTCTAGTAAAGTATCCGCTGCCGGGGAATTAAAAGAAAGAAAGCAAGAACCAGCGGCTAATTGGCAGGCATGTCCAGAGATCCCTCATCTATAGACGAATACAAGCACCTGGTGGCAACATACATCCGCCAGAAAGAAGCTGACATGTGCCGGGGGCAACTCGAGAGACTCAATGAGCTGGAGCGAGTCAGCGATGACGAGTTGCTGCGCAAATGGGCATGGATGAGCGCTATTGCCGGCGCTGCAGCAAGTTTTCTTGCCGGTCCGCTCATCCTAACTGTCCTGGCGCGTCTTTTGCCGCCCTTACTGCTTTTATTTTTCTGGGCAGTGGTAAAAGTAGCCATGGCCGCTTCCCTGTCAATGTTCGCACTGGCCTTCTACTTAACGCGCCAGATGTCATCTCATTAATACCGGCGACGACGACGGCCAGGAGGTTGCATGTCCATAGAAACGATTCTCAGCCACGTCAACTCTTCCTCAGTGCGGCTCGTCCGCTTTCTCTACTGCGACACATCCGGCATCATACGCGGCAAAGCAGCTCATGTCGACAGCTTGCAGAGGCGCCTGGAATCAGGTATTGGGCTTGTGAAAGGCATGATGGCCATGAACCTTCTCGATCAAATGCAAACCAACACGGGCTTTGGTGCCGTGGGCGAGGTGCGGCTTATTGCCGATCTCGATACGTTCACGCTTCTGCCATATGCTGCTCAGTCAGCCCTGATCCTCTGCGACCTCGTCGAGCTGGACCGGCGGCCCTTTGCTCTTTGCCCGCGCACTGTCCTCAAGCGCCAGATTCAGAAAGCCTCCGAGATGGGAGTGCGCATTGAAGCTGCCTTCGAGCCTGAATTCACCCTCGGCACGATCGATCAGGGAAATTTCCAGCCCATCGACGAAAGCCTTTGTTTTTCCACCGACGGAATGAACCGGGCGGCTGACTTCATCAATCGCTTCACCAATGCCCTTGAGAGGCAGGGCATTGAAGTCGAGCAATATTACCCCGAACTCGGACACGGGCAACACGAGCTGAGCATCACGCGGGCCGAGGCGCTGGCTGCCGCCGACCGCCATATCCTCTACCGGGAAAGTCTAAGAGCAACCGCCGCCGAGTGCGGTCTTGTCGCCAGCCTTGCACCCAAGCCACTGGCCAATCAACCAGGCAATGGTTGCCACCTGCATCTTTCCGCCTGGGATAAGAACAGCTCAGCCAACCTTTTCCGGGGGCAAGACGGCTTGAGCGAATTCGCCCTCCAGTTCATCGCCGGGCTCATCAAGCATCTGCCGGCGCTGGTCGGGTTGACCTGCCCTTCTGTCAATTCATACAGACGTCTTAAGCCGCGCACCTGGGCATCAGCCTTTACAGCCTGGGGATATGAGAACAGAGAAGCTGCCGTGCGCGTGCCCTCCGTCTTCTGGGGACAAGAAGATGCTTCCACCAATATCGAGATCAAGTGCGTCGACAGCAGTTCTAATCCTTATCTCGCCCTGGCAGGAGCCATCGCCTGCGGGCTCGACGGCGTCAAACGCAAGCTCTGTCCACCTCAGCCGCTTGACACAGATCCTTGCTCCCTTAGCGCCGAGGAGATGGCGAGCAATCAAGTGCGCCGCTTGCCGACCAATCTGAAAGAGTCCCTGAAGCGCCTCATTCATGACGCCTTGCTCATGGAAGTACTCGGCGACGAGCTGGCCAGAACTTTCATTATGGTCAAGACATCGGAAGCACTGGCTTTCGCCAAAGCAAGCGTGGAGTCCGAGCTGAGGCAACACCGCACTAAATTCTAGGTGATCTATGAATCTGGATCTAAGCAAATTCATCTTTGTCGACCACCACTGCCATTCCTTGCTAAAAGGGCACAGCGAGCTCGATACATTCGGCTTCCGCCAGTGCTTTACCGAAAGCCGCAGCCGGCGGATTATCGAAGAGCATATCCCGGCAAGTCTGCACTATATGGACCTGCTCAATTCCATGTCCAGAATTCTCACAACTTCCGACGAAGAATCTCTGATAAGCAGACGTTGTTTACAGCAAGAAGCAGGATGGGTGCGCACGCTCTGGGATGACGTATCTCTTGGTGGGCTGATCGTCGATGATGGATATCGCACAGACGAAATGCTTAGCATTGCCCAGCTGTCGGCCATTGCCCAGCGCCCAATTTATGCCTGCCGCCGCATCGAGAACGTGCTTGAGTCTTGCCTTGAGCGCTGCGGCACTTTCGGCGAGCTAAGGCAAATGCTGCCAGAAAAGCTTCTCGAGCGCAACGGACCGCAAATCGTTGCCCTGAAAACAATCGTAGCCTACCGCGGGGGACTGATAATCGGCACTGTGAGCGAGGATGAGGCTAGAGACGATTATGAAAGTCGCAAATCGCTGTTTAAGGCGGGCTTTGCCCTCCAGTCCTCGCCTTTTTATCATTTTCTCCTGCGACAGATCTTCCACCTGGCCGGGGAAAAAGGTCTGCCCGTGCAGATACACACAGGCATGGGCGATGATGACGCCAACCTGCTTGCCTCCAATCCGGCCCATCTGCAAGATCTTCTTGGCAGCAAGGAGTTTGCTCGGACAAATTTTGTCCTCCTGCACTGTTTCCCTTATGTCAGGGAAGCAGCCCTTCTTTCAGCCCTTTTTGGCAATGTCTATATGGATCTGTCGCTTTCCGTGAGCCAGTCCTCCGGTCTGGCCAGGCAGATGATCCTGGAGGCACTGGCCGCCGCGCCATCCAGCAAAATACTTGCCGGAACTGATGGGCACAGCTGCCCGGAGTCCCACTGGTTCGGAGCGATCAGCTTCACCCGTGGGCTTTCTCATGCGCTTCAAAACCTCATAGCTTCTCAGACCATCACAGACCAACAGGCGCTCAAAATAGCTGCCGCCATTTTGCACGGCAACGCCATCGACCTGTACAAACTGGAAGGTCTCGTCTGAAAGTCAAGGCATAGGGCAAAAGACAAGACATGAGCATATCTTGAACCAATCGTCCGTCTGTACACCGGCATTTCTGCCCGAGGCAAGAGACTCTGCTTTCCGTTTTCCGTTTGCCGTTCTCAGTCCTGCGGTTACATCAAAGACTGCATGAGTTCGCCAAGAACTTCTTTGCCAGGGCGCAATTTGGCTTCAGGCAGTAGAGCCAGCGGCACGTCATCCATATTGAGCAAAGTATTGAAGTCCCGCTTCTGCTCGTCGATATACAGAAGACCGGTCAAAAACTGGTTTTCCTGGCGGGCTTTGGAGATAAGAGCTACGGCTGCTTCCTTGTCGGTTGGGTCGTAGTCGCGATCTGTCTTCTTGAGCATGATGCGCGAGCCGTCGTGGAATTCCACTTCTTTGACGGTACCCGGCTCGTAGTCGACAGTTATTTGCTCGAAGTAACCGACAAAACCCAGCTCGTGAAGCGGTATTTCCGCTTCCTTGGCCCGCTTGTAGCTCTTGGTCGAGCCTTCATGATTATTGAAAGTAACGCAAGGGCTGATCACATCAAGGATTGCCGTGCCCTGGTGGCTTAGCGCCGCTTTGAGCAAAGACACCAGCTGCCGTGGGTCACCGGCAAAAGAGCGCGCCACGAAAGCGCAGCCTAGCTCCACAGCCAGTCCGCACAGATCGATGGGCGGCAATTCATTGACATCGCCGCTCTTCAATTTCGAACCGATATCGGCGGTTGCAGAGAACTGCCCTTTTGTCAGTCCATAGACGCCATTGTTTTCCACGATATAGACCATGGGCACATTGCGGCGCACAACATGACAGAACTGCCCGAGGCCGATACTGGCCGTGTCCCCATCGCCGGAGACGGCAATCAACTGCAAATCTTTATTGGCTACGGCTACGCCGGTGGCAACGGACGGCATGCGCCCGTGGACGCCGTTGAAGCCATGGGACTTGCCGAGGAAATAAGCGGGAGTCTTGCTCGAGCAACCGATACCGCTGAGTTTGGCCACACGGGAAGGCTCGATACCCATTTCGAAACAGGCTTTGATTATCTGTGATGTGATGGCATCATGTCCGCAGCCGTCACAGAGCGTAGAAGGAGCACCTTTGTACTCAGAGAGAGTCAAGCCGATGCGATTGGTCTTCGGCGCAGGCTCAGGGGATTTCGCTTGAGAGTCAACCATTGAACTTACCTCTTCTCCTGCTCAATGATGGCGTCGGTGATCGAGCGGGCATCAATGGGCAAACCGTTGTAGTGTCTGAAAGAACGCAGTTTTGTCGCAAGCTCAGGCATTTCCATGCGGATAAGGTCTCTGAGCTGAGCATCACGATCCTGCTCTATGACATAAATGCGATCGTGCGCTTCGACAAAGGCTCGCAGGTCCTCGGTGAAAGGAATTGCCCGCAAACGCAGATAACTGGTCTTGAGAGAGGCATCAGCGAGTTGCTTCTGACTCTCCAGCACAGCGCAGTGGCTCGAACCGTAAGCAATAAGTCCGACGCTGGCTCCCTTTGTGACATGCACTTCCGGCTTGGGCACATATTTGCGCGCTGTCTGATATTTCTTGTCCAGCCGGTTCATCAAATTGACATATTCTTCCGGACGCTCAGTATAAGCGGCTCTTTCATTGTGCCCGCTGCCTCTGGTGAAATAGCCGGCCAGAGGATGGTTGGTTCCTGGCAGAGTGCGGTAAGGAATTCCGTCACCGTCCACATCCTTGTAGCGCTCGAATTTGCCGAGTTTCTCCAGCTCTCCGGCGCTGAGGACTTTGCCGCGATCCATCGGAGCCGACGGGTATTTGAATGGCTCCGACATCCAGTTGTTCATGCCAATATCGAGATCGCTCAGCAAAAAGACAGGTGTCTGGAATCGCTCTGCCAGATCGAAAGCCTCAATAGCCAGGCTATAGCACTCCTCGACCGAGCCCGGCAAGAGCACGATATGCTTTGTATCGCCGTGCGAAAGTTGATAGGCGCTGAAAATATCCGCTTGCGACGTCCTGGTCGGCATCCCCGTGGAAGGACCAACTCTCTGCACATCGACGATTACTGTTGGAATCTCAGCGAAATAGCCAAGTCCGACGAATTCCCCCATCAAGGAGATCCCCGGTCCCGATGTGGAAGTCACAGAGCGCGCCCCAGCCCAGCCGGCTCCCAGAGCCATGCCGACAGCGGCCAGCTCATCTTCGCACTGAACGAAAGCAAAGGTCGCTTTCCCTGTCTCTTTTTCCATTCGATATTGCTGCAAGTATTCATGAAGCACTTCGCAAACACTGGTCGAAGGCGTAATCGGATACCAGGCTACAACTGAGACGCCGGCAAACAGGCAGCCCATGGCGACAGCTGAATTACCGTCGATGATAATCTTGCCTTTTGTCTCATCCATGCGCTGGATATAGTAGGGATCTTCCTTCTTCAAATTGGCTTTGGCCCATTCACGCCCTCTGACTGCAGCCCCGACGTTCAATTCGATGGCCTTGCCCTTGCCTTCGAACTGCTTGGCAATCGCTTTCTCGACCTCGCCAAAATCAATTTCAAGAAGCTCGGCCACCACGCCGACATAAATCATGTTCATCACAAGCTTTCTGAGCTTGATGTTCTCAGTAGCCTGAGCCGCCAGCTCGGTAAACGGCACCTGATAGTGCTTGACGTCCTGCCGCTGAGACATCAACTGCATCTCGACTGGAGAAATGCAAATGGAGCCTGGAGGCAGGGACTTGACGTCTTCGATTGCCGTCTGCGGGTTCATGGCGACGAGAATGTCGATTTCCTTCTTGCGGGCGACCCATCCGTCCCTGTTCACGCGGATCGTGAACCAGGTCGGCAACCCGGCAATGTTGGAAGGGAAGAGATTTTTTCCACTAACGGGAATGCCCATCTGAAAGATGGAGCGCATCAGAACGTTGTTCGACGACTGGCTTCCGGAACCGTTGATCGTAGCGACCTGAATGGAAAAATCATTGACAATGCGGCCCTGTTCGGTTTTATGGGCGCTGTTGGCAGCTAGAGTCTTCACTGGCGCGTACCTTGCTTGCTGATAACTAGCCGTATAGTTTAACAAGCAAATTAATGGCAGGCGCGATACTACCAGATCTGCTAATGATCTTGAGGCCAATTGAAACAGTCCGAAAGCACTGCTGCCGCCCGGGCTCAGAGACGTGACAG
>JAHFBI010000213.1 GCA_023250095.1 Candidatus Melainabacteria bacterium | reverse complement strand
ATTTTGCACTTGCTGCCCCCCCTGCACCCCCGGGACTACACTGCCAATGGCCGGGCAAACACGGCGAATGGCATCGGCGTCCTCCCATGTGAGCGTCGAAGCTGTGCCAACGCCCATCGACACGTGCCCCGTTGAAGCCGAGCCTGCCCTGACAAAGATGATGTTCGTGCCAAGATTCTGGATTTGTTTGTCTGTTTCGGCTTTGGCGCCATAGCCAATAGACAGAAGAGTAATTACTGCTGCTATGCCGATAATGATTCCCAGCACAGTCAAAGAGCTGCGCATCCTGTTGGCGACGATGCTTTGCCAGGCCAATCCTATCAGTTCGGAGATATTCATGAAGGAATTTTGAGGCGCTTAAAGCTTGTTGCGCATACCACGCGGAACTTCCGGTTTGTGCTGGTCGTGACTACCTGAGCCCAGGAGGCTTTTCTCTGAATAACCCTGCTCGACAAGCTGGTCTTTGGTAAGACCGATGAAAATATCGTCGCCGGGACTTAGCCCTGAGAGAACCACAGTCTGAGTATCAGATGAGGTGCCTATCTTGATTGGCTTGAATTCCGGATTGCCTGACTTGTCCGGAGCAAAGACGCCAATTTTGCCCTTCTTTGTCACAACAGCCACTGTCGGGATAAGAATGACGCCATCTTTTTTCCCGGCAATGAACTCAGCATTTATATTCATGCCTGACATCAAAAAATGATGAGCATCGTCATCTATAGATGTATGGACCTCGAAAGTGGTGACATTTTGCGTGAGGATAGCCTCTGGCGCCAGCAACGTCACATGCCCGTGGAAAACTTTATCCGGATAAGCGCCAGCTCTAATTTCCACCTCCTGACCGAGCTTTATATTCTCAATATCCGTCTCAGACACCTGTGCCACCATTTCCAGTCGCCCGGCCAGCGAGACGATAGAGCTGGATGTGGCGGAGTTGGTCATCGAAGCCGTAGTCGGAGCAACTATGGCGCCTATGTCAGTATATTTCTGGGTGATAACGCCATCGAAAGGCGCCCGTATGCGCGTATCGTTGAGTTGGCTCTCCAGGAACTTGAGCGTGCCTTCGGACTGCATCATGGCCTCTTGCGCGGCCTTTACGTCTTCCTGCCGATAACCTTCCTTGCACATGGAAAAGCGCTGCCTGGCGCTTTCTAGCTCGGCGTACGACTGAGCCAGCGAGGACTCGGCTTGCTTGACATCTTCTTCGGCCTTCTGCAGCTGAGCCTGGCTCACTTCTGCCTGAGTAGCGCTGTTCAGGCGGTCCTGGTCGGAGACAGCCCCCTGGGCAGCCAGTTGCACCATACGGTGCCAGTTAGTCTCATCGCGCACGACTTGAGCTTTAGCTGCCTTCAAATTGGCCCGGCTGCTCGTTACGGCTTGATTGCCGTAACGCACCATGTTTTCCGTTTTTAACACCTGAGACCTTGAATCAGCAACTTCTTGCGGGCGGCTGCCATGCAAAGCTTTCTCATAGCTCGATCTAGCACCCAGATAAGCCGCTCGAGCCGCCTCCACCTGCCCGACCAGGTTACTGTCATCCATTGCCGCTATAAGCTGCCCCTTTTTTACGATAGAACCCTGCTGAACATAAAGTTCCTTAAGAAGACCGGTGAGCTTCGGTGAAATCTTGACTTGATTGAACGGGCGAATCATCCCAGTCGCTGTCACTCTCACATCGATTGCTCCAAGCTTAGCCTTGTCAAGGTTCTTTCTGGCGCTCATCTGTGCCTGGGAAGCTGTGTATGTCTGCCAGCCCCACCAGCCAAGCCCGCCTGCCACAGCTAGACAAACAAGGCAAGCCAAAAGTCTTCTGACAATTGACTTGCGCTGCTTATTTTTCGCCAGCGCCAGATTTTCAAGTTCCTTTTCTTGCAGCATCTCCCTGGAGGATCCCTGAGGATGAAAAAGGCTGGATTAACTCATATTAGCAGTATTGACGCTATTTCCCGCCCTTGAGTTCAGCCTTAGTGCAGCCGTCGTCGACCTCCCTTGACAGTAGACGGAGTGCCTTAATCCCTTGCAGGCGTACAAGCATGAAGTATTAAGAGACTCTCGGCCTTTTCAAAAACAACTTCCGTTTTGGCAGATGTATGATTTAGTCTGGTAGGAAAAGCACAAGAACTTCTTTCTTGAGTGCCTGGAAAAGCTTTAGTGCGCGAGGGTGCCTGAATTTCCTCTACATCATCCCTTTTGAATAAAGACACAACCTTGCCCGGGCTTGAGAAAAATCAGCTGGGCAGGGTCGCTGTTATCCTGGCGCTAGTGACAATTGTCTGGGGCCTGGTCATTATGCTTGGCTGGCTGCTCAACATGCCTAATCTTACCAACCCGTTCCCCGGGCAGGTAAGTGTCAAAGCCAACGCAGCCATTGCTTATATTTTCTCGGGAATATATTTATTGTCCTACCTGAGGTGGACTCGGACAGAGCTGCAGACACAGCCGCCAGCCTGGTTGGCGCCTCTCGTAAAGCTAAGCTCGATAGCCGTCTTTGCCACCGGAGCGCTCACACTCAGTGAGTATTTGTTTCACTTCAAGCTGGGAATTGACGAATTGTTCTTTAAGGAAAAACAGCTGTCGCCAGGGACTTTGTTTGCCGGGCGCGTCTCGCCGGCTCCGGCTTTCGGCATCACACTCATAGGCGCCAGCCAGTTGTTGTTGAGCTTCGATTCAATGAAGCTGAAGCGTGTTGCCCATAACCTTCTTCTTCTCACCATTGCCATCTGCTGCCTCAGCGCCACCGGCTATGTCTATGGCGTCTCAGTGATGAATAGTGCCGGAGCCGTTACACAGATGTCCGCGCCAAGCACCATACTTTTGCTCATTCTCGCCACCGGCTTGCTTCTTGCCAATCCTTCTCTAGGTTTGACTGGGCTGCTCACAAGCGACACTCCCGGCGGCTATGCAAGCAGGAGACTTCTGCCTGCAGCTGTGTTTCTTCCTCTCATGATCGGCTGGTTTAGGCTGAAAGGGCAACAGACAGGGGCTTATCCTCTCGAGCTGGGGCTGACTATCATGGTCTCAGCTATGGTAGTCCTTTTTGCCCTGCTCATCTGGGGAACAGCAGAAGCCCTGAGCCGGGAAGATCATGTGAAGCGCCTGACTGAGACCAAGTTTCGCGGACTGGTCGAAACAGCGCCTGATGCCATTGTCATCGTGGATAAAGATGGCAAAATCGTCCTTGTCAACGAGCAGACCGACAGATTCTTCGGATACGAGCGCGCCGAGCTGCTCGGGCAACCCATTGAAATTCTTCTGCCACCCAGGTTCCGGCAGAACCATCCGCAGCATGTATCGACTTATATGACCTGCCCGCGCGTGCGATCCATGGGGGCAGGTCTCGAGCTTTACGCACTGCGCAAAGACGGCTCTGAATTCCCGGTCGAGATAAGTTTGAGCCCGCTTACAACACCGGAAGGATTGCTTGTCTCAAGCGTTGTGCGCGACATCACCGAGCGCAAGAAAGCCGAACAACTGCTTATTCAGCAAGCAGCCGAGCTGTCGCGCTCTAATGCCGAATTGCAACAGTTCGCTTATGTAGCTGCTCACGATTTGCAAGAGCCCCTGCGTATCGTCACAAGTTATGTCGACATGCTCTCACAAAAAATGGAAGGAAATCTCGACCCTAAGAGCCAGAAATATATGGCATATATCGTCGATGCTGCCAGCAGGATGCAAGCTTTGATCAGGGATCTCCTCAGTTTTGCCCGCGTGGACAAACAAGCGCGCTCTCTTGTGCCTGTGGACAGCAATGACATTTTCCAAGACGCAGTCAGCAATTTGAAGCAAACTATTGAAGAGGCTGGGGCAACAATTACTGCTTCAGCTCTGCCGCGCATCCGGGCAGACAGGGCTCAACTGGCTCAAGTATTGCAAAATCTGCTGGCAAATGCCGTCAAGTTTCGCGGACAAGAACCCCCGGCAGTACATGTTTCAGCCAGCCCCGACGGCAACTCCTGGGTCTTTTCAGTCAAAGACAATGGCATCGGCATCGACCCCAAGTTTGCCGATCGTATATTCATCATTTTTCAGCGTTTACATGGAATGGGCGAATATCCAGGCACAGGCATCGGGCTGGCCATCTGCAAGAAAGTAATTGAACGCCATGGCGGGCGCATCTGGTTTGAGTCCGAGCCGGGCAAGGGATCTACTTTCTTCTTCACCATCCCTATACGTCCGGACACGCCAGCATCCGGTCAAACGGCACCGGCTGAAAACACCTGAATACGGGCTTGTCTTGCCGTGTTCTTTCTTTGATCATTTAAGATGATGATTCAAGAAGACCATTTGGATGTCACACAGATACTGTGGCAAAAGCCCCCTGTCAGTGTTATTTGTAGGACTATCGCAAACAGGGCTTTTGTCTGTCCGAGCCGTCAGGATCTGGAATTGGTAAGTTGGAAAGGAGAAAGTCGCGTGACGCAGTCCATTCACATTTTGCTGGTCGAAGATAATCCTGCCGATGTCGACCTGACGCTTGAGGCCCTCAGCGAAGATAAAATAGCCAATTCGGTGGACGTCGTCAAAGATGGCATTGAAGCAATGGCTTACCTGCGCCGTGAGGGGCAATATCATGACGCTAAGCGCCCGGCAGTAATTTTTCTCGATCTCAATTTGCCTCGCAAGGACGGGCGCGAGGTACTCTGCGAGCTGAAGCAGGACCCGGAACTCTGCGATATTCCTGTGGTCGTTCTGACCACGTCAAAAGAGGAAGAGGACATAATGAGATCCTATAAGCTCCATGCAAACTGCTATATAAGCAAGCCCGTGAATCTTGCCGAATTTCACCGCGTGGTCAGGGCAATAGACAGCTTCTGGTTCCAAGTGGTCGCGTTGCCGCCGAAATGAGGCACCGGGCAACCTGCCGGCAGATTCTGGCAAGGCGAAGTCGGAAAGACGATACCCAGTGGCAGCGACAATTCAATCTGAGTCCCTGGACATTTTAAAATATTCGAAAAACAAGCTTTCAGAAAGCTTCGAAAAGTACCTGACCGAGTTCGCCCAGGGCTCGAAAAGTAGCCCGACAAACATCGAGATTGAGGGCATTGAAAGAAGTCGGCTGCGACAAATAAATTCCCCTGTCGCTCTTGATCACTATTTCGGAGAACTTGGTGGTGGTCTCGAGCAACATCAGGTTCTCTGACACGCCGGGATATTTGACGAAGCGCTCGGCAGCGTGTGAGTTGTCGTAGCTGAAATTGAAAACGCCTTCAAGCTTTCTGTCATGCACAGTCATGCCCTTGGATTCGAAGAGCAAGAGCTTGGTAAAGAGCGACCATAGCCCCCGCCCCATGCGCGGATAAATTGTCAGCTGCAACAAATCCTGCCGTTGCGGCTGGCTTGGATCGACAACTACATTCGTCTCTACCGTGTACATCACGCCAAAAGGCCAGCCCGGCGAAATAGCTTCAATTGTTGCCGGGAATCCCAGAACCAGCCCTTTGACGCAGACAGCGACCCGCTGACTGTCTTTGATCACACGCCCGTCGATGATTTCTGAGGCAGCGGAAAGCTTGGCTTCCAGGTCAATCATTGCCACACACCCGAGGGTCCACCCTTACCACTTATCACGTTCGACAGCGGCCTTTGTCTGAGCAGGATCGGCAAATGAGCTGCTTCCGGCAGCGAAGCTGGACTTATCGGCAGGTCCTGATGAAGACTGGTTGCCGCTAGCGTCGGGAGGAGGGGCGATAATGTTCATCTTAACTTCCGGCTCGTCAGCCTCGTCGCGCGTCAAATCGCCTTCGAACGATGTCAGGGTCTTTCTGGCGTCCCGAACGAACTCAGCTGTCGGGTCGAGTTCCACGGCTTTGACAAGAAGAATCGAGGCTTGTGCAACATGCTTCTGCCTGGCGAAGATGCTGCCGACGCGGTAGTACGCATCGGCCATCAGCGGGTTGATTTCCATGGCCTTGACATAAGCGTCAACTGCCCCGCACAAATCTTTCTCGTTCTCCAGGGCATTGCCCATATTGTAATAAGCCGAAGCAAAATGCGGATCGGCTTCGGTGGCTTGTTTCCATTTCTCCATAGCTTCTGGCATTCTGTTTTTTGCATAAAGAACGGTGCCCAGACCGTTCAGAGCATTAGGGCGACCTGGTTTGAGAACAAGGGCCTTTTTGAAAGCGTCCATGGCTTTAGTGTAATTGCGCTGGGCTGCATAAATGAGCCCGAGATTGGTGTAAGCCTCCTCCATCCGATCGTCAGCGGTCAGAGCCGCTTTGTACTCGGCAATAGCCTGATTGAAAAAGCCTCCCTGGTGCAAGTCGTGCCCGCGATTGTAATGCTGTACGGCTTCCTCTTTGTATGGGCTGTGCGGATCTATTTTCTCGGACTTCTCGTCTGCGCCCAGAACTTTATCCGGACCTGCACTCTCGGCGGCGGCGGCGGGGGCGGCCGACGACTTGTCCTGCCGGTTTTTTGTCTTGCCAGGGCTATTGGAAGATGTCCGGCCTGCCGGGGCAGCCTCCTGACTGCCCTCAGCCTGCGTCCGGGGAGCCAGAACGCAGGACAGCTGCGCTGCCAGGCAAAGGCAAATGCCGAATCTGCTCAGGGAATAGCCAAGAAAGGTGGCCTTCATGAATCAATACTCCTGGACGTCCGATGTGAATACAAACGGCAATGACGCCCGCTGCGGCTCAAATTATAGATCGACTGCCAGAGCACTGCTTGGCGCACCACCAGAGATCCCTCCATATCTGGGAATATTAGCACTGGACAAGGCTGCATAGTTCCGCCCCGTAGGGCAGCTTAACGGAAAGCTATATTCCATCCTTCAGAATCTGCCCAGGCTTTCAGCAGGCGAACAAAGAGCGCCTGGACACAGGTTGAGTACGATAAGGACACACGTCTCAAGCTCAAAGACTTACCTGAGCCCGGCCGTCCACCGGCATCCCTGGAAACCAGTTTATTGCCGTCTGAGATGCAAGCAGGCTCAGTCTGATGAAACCGCCTCCGGGGTCTGCTCCGGCTCCAGCGACTCTTGCGACGCTTCCCGGAAGACATGTCTGGCATTGAGGATTTGCGCCAGCCCGCTCAAGCCAAGCAAATAGCCCATCGGCCCGAAACCGATGATGACACCAGATGCGATATCAGACAGGTATGAGCTGTGGCGGTACGATTCGCGGGCAAAAGTGTTTGTAATGTGCACTTCCACAAAAGGCAAGTTGACGGACAGAAGTGCGTCTCGCAGAGCAACGGAAGTATGTGCGTATGCTGCCGGATTGATCAAGATGCCGTCCATCTTCTTTGCCGCCGCTTCTTGAATGGCGTAGACAATGGCCCCTTCGATATTCGATTGCATTGTTTCCAGGTCGCAGCCCAGCTCTTCACCAAGGTTGCTCAGGCTGGAGTCGATATCGGCAAGAGTGGCAGAGCCGTATATGTTTGGCTCGCGCAAGCCGAGCATGTTTAGGTTGGGTCCGTGAATAACTAATATTTTCATGTTTATTCCGCGTCTTCGTTCATCGCTTCAAGGGCACACTGGGCTTCCACGAGGAAGGGATCATTGCGAGCAAGCAATCCTCTGGAGGAGGCAAGCTTGATAAGCTGTGTGAGCAGATCGCGCACGAGCATCGGGTTGCCGCCGCTGTCCACCTCTTCTGCAATCAAGAACATGACCGAGCCAAGCAACACCCGTGCTTCGATGTGGGTCAATTCAGTGCTGGACATTATTCCAGATAAAAGAGCTGGGTCCACGCTGCTGTCATAGAGCAACTGATGGCAGAACTGTCCGACATTAGCCTTCAGGGGTTTGGCGCGCTCATCGGGCAAAGTGGAAGCCGCCCGGATCAAATTGAGCTTGTTGCCGGCGTCCCCCAGTGATTCGGCGCTGTCCACCAGATTTCGCACATTATTGGCCTTGGTGTTGAACTGCCGCTTCAGCTCGGTTTCCGCCACGTTGGCTGTCGGTTTCGTCGCCTGGTCGAAGCGCTTCTCGTAGTAATCCTGAACCTGCTGACGTTTCAACTCCACACCAAAAGGGATGAGCTCAAGGAAAATCGACTCGAGACCCTCCAGTTGCGACTGGAGAAACATGAGTTCTTCTTGGGAAACGGTCAAAGCGCTTTCTCCTTGTCAACGCGACGGATTTGCCTACCTAATGGCCTGGCTCGAGAGCAAGAAGTTTCATGATCTCATGAGCCACTTCTTCTGGACTCAAACTTGATGTGTCAATTTTATACCCCGCCTGACCATAGACAGCTAACCTTGGTGCGATAAGTTTGGAAAGACGTTGCGCCAGCGCTTCGGCTGCCGAGCCCTCAGAGACTGCCGATTCTACCCCAGGCGCAAGAAGCGGGCGCTTTTCATCCTTTTGAAGTCGCTTTACGAGAACCGGAATTTCAGCGCTCAGGTACACGACATCTCCCAGACTGGCAAGCAATAAGAGGTTGTCACCAAAACATGGCAAGCCGCCGCCGGTGGCATATATTACCTGGCAGCCGGGCG
>JAHFBI010000212.1 GCA_023250095.1 Candidatus Melainabacteria bacterium | reverse complement strand
CTTCAGCCCGGAGTTTGCGATGCGGCTGCTCAACTCGTCATAATAAGACCACTGGAACTGCCCTGGTTTCGGTTCCACAAGCCCCCACCAGACATCGGTTGTCACTCCGTCCACACCCAGTTTCCGGGCACGGGTCAGCTGGCTCTGAAACTCGTCCCAGGCAGGCTTTGAAGCAGCTCCGAGCGGATCGGCCGGGTCACCGACTAGAAGCGGTGCCATGACATTGAGTGTAGTCCGGCTGTGATCGAGCTTGATGAGTGTAGCCAGCGGACGGCTCTGGCGAATTCTCTGGGCTGCTTCTCCAACCGAGAGCCGCAAATCTCCCTTGCGGCTGACTTCCAGCCAGACAGGTCCTTGACCGGCAGGAAATACATGCGCATTGCCCTGGAGAAAGTCCAGATTCTCAGGGTGGCAGGTGGCGATGAGATCTGCCCGCAAGGCTTGCGGCAGAAGGGTTTTCTCACCGTCCCCCAGATGTTGCACAAACAAGCGTTTCACCGGTCCGAGTTCTTCCTTACCAGACTGCCGGCGCATTTCCTGCACAAGCAACTCGGCAGAATCCGCCTGACGCCTGGCAAAAGCAGTTAGAGCCTCGTGTCCATTGGCAAGAACAAATTCACGCACAGTAGCATCGCCGTTCATAAAGCGATTGAGCGTGCCTTCTTTGAGCATGTTCCAGGTCTGACGCGCCTGAGCATGAAAAGCCGGGTCCGAGACTTTCAAGCCGGCACCGGCGCCAGCAGCCGAAACACTACCTTCAAGAGCCCCGCGCCAGAGCACTTTGCCCAAGTCGAACTTCTCTTGGCTCGCTTGTTGCCGAGCAATTTCGCCAGTGACACCATTGACCGCGCCAAAAGATCCGCCCATGACCATGCCTGAGGCCAGGCGATTGCGCACGAGGGCGCCTCCGGCGGCCGAATTGACCGCGCCGAAAAGTCCCTCGCCAGCCATGAAAAGAGCACCATTCAAAAGCATAGTTTGCCCGTTCAGAGCCTCATGCCGGAAGCGGAGGAAGGCCTTGGCAGGATCGCTGAAAGCTTCACGGCTGAAGCCAATCTCGGCGGCACTTGCCGCCATACCGAGAGCAACACCTTTGGCAGGGGCCGAGTCGAAGCTCCTGCCAAGAACGCTATAAAGCCCTTTCAGCGCGCCTCCCTTGGCCGCGCCCAGGGCAAAATCCTCCAGTTGCTCGTAAGGCTTGCTATCCGGGCTTGCCTGATCGAGCCCATAAACAAGCAGGCTGCCTCCCAGCCCGATCTTGCCTGTGGCAAAAAGACTGGCTGTCTTGAGAAATTCGCAAGAATAGTGATTTACTTCCGAGCGCAAATTCTCATTAGAAACGAACAGGGAGGTGACGGAATTCACCCCCCGGTTGAGATAGCTTCTACGGGCGACAGCCTGCGGCTCCTCGGACGGCTGCGCTGCTGCCAATTGTGGTCGCCGCACTTCCTGGGCGAGCACATTCGACCATGCAGACAAATCTACTCCCTGCGGAGGCTTTTCAGATATGATTTCGTCCATCTCGGGACCCCACCCGTTTTCCCGGCAGCTCATCTAAGATTAAGATCTAAATGCCTGAGAAACAAATGAAAACTGGGCCGAGACTATGGGAAGATTCCCATTTTGAGACGCCTCCCCGTGGAGAGTCTTATGTCCCTTGATCTCCCAGGTGATTCGACACAGCAGAATCACAGCATTTCAGCCCGCGGCAAGCAAAGTGCTCAAAAGGATTGCCGCAACCAATGACTTTGCGTACATGCGACGTATAATGGCGCAATGCCTCGGGGAAGTGCGACAGCTCCTCGGCAAAGCCATGCCCTCTCATTTCAGCCAGCGCATTTTCGACGGACCAGCCCTGAAAAACTGTCCGGTAGAGACTGATGACCAGCCCGGTCCTGTCCCGCCCGAACCAGCAGTGAACATAAAGTGACTTGCCGGTATGTGTAGAGAGGATGCGCAGGATCCGGCACACTGTGTCCTCCGGCGGTATAATCCAGGGATTGACCGGCACGTGATGCAAAAGAAGCTCCCCTCCGGCTGCCTCGGAATATTCCTGCACGACATCCAGCTCTTCGGCATTCAGCCTGAGAACTTGCTTGATGCCCAGCCCTTTGATTTGCTGAAACTTCTGCGCTTCCGGATGCCCGCCCCGATAAAGGCCTGGCGCCACTTCAATCAATTCCGACCGCGTTCTGTCAAAGTACATCGACAAATTCCCAACTTTCAACGATACAGGAGAGCTTCCCGCGCAGAGATAATTCCCCAGACTCTCTGGATTTGGCGCGCACAAGCATTATAGCCAATATGTCCGAGGGTCCCTCATCAAGCCTGGCTGCCGAGGGTGTTACCTTTAACATCTCTCCGGAGCGGCAACCTGCCGCTCTTTCAGCGCCCTCAGCCACCGCCGCCGCCCCTGCCCCAGCCGCCGCGCATGCGTGAAAAGTTGTTGCCGTTGCCTTCGTATGTCCTGTGCTGCGAATAATGAGTGAGCTGGTCATAAGCCATTTGCGAATAGGCGCGCAGAGTCGGATTGCGGCTGTTGGTCATGACCAGCTCGTAATTCTGCTGGGCGGCAGCTACCTGAGACAACTGTTGATAACAGCGCGCAAGATAATAATGGACTGTGTCGCAACAATATCCACTGTGATCAAGTTTGTCGAACTGGCTCAACGCCTCGCCGAAACGTCTCTCATTGAAAGCTTTAACAGCAGAGGCCACAGTTGGTTTTGTTACTGTCGAAAGCAAAGGCGCAGGTTTAAGCGCAACCGGCGCAGTCGGGCTCGCCACATTCATTGCTCCCTGTGAGCCAGCCCTGCCGGAGCCTAAGGTGCTATTTGAGACAGAAGAAGGCTGAGGGGCGCCTGATTTCACAGGCACCGCAACAGCTTCCGTGCCATCATCCTTGACGGGGGGGATGGTGCTGTAATAGCCGTCTTTGACAGGAGGCGAAGGCTGCGCCGCCGGTCCGATCGTCGCATAATAGCCGGCAGCTCCCCCTGAGGCTGGGCCATTTGCTTTGCCGCTATCCTCACATCCTTGCCCGGGGGCTGGCGGTGGACCAATTGTGGCGTAATACCCGGATGCCCGGCTGTCCTTACCGCCGCCTGAGTCCGGAGCAGTCTTTCCGGAGGCGCCGGTCGTTGCATAGTATCCTTGAGCGGCTGTCTTGTCCTGCCCTTTTTGCAAGAGGCTGTCGTAATAGCCACCTGCCGGCTGCTTGCCGCCTTCGACCACTGAATTACCCCGGACTTTGCACCGGTCTCGAGCAACATTGCCACTTTCATTACCGGAGGCAGCAGCTTTATCCTGTCCAGACTGCTCCTGACAGGCAGCAGGCAGCGCTATGACACTGCCGTGGGCAAGAATCAGTACAACGGACAAGGCAAATGAAAGGATTTTTGCCTGCTGGCTCATCAACATCCATCATGCTCGGGATCACAGCTGCAATATGCCCGATCGCTCAATGGGAGCCACACAGGATCTAACTTTTTTATCTGCCGGGCAGACCTGCCAGGTCAACCGCCCCTTCAAAAGAACGGTCCGCTGCCAGCTGAGCTTTGATGATTCAACTGCTCACGAATCTTGCGCAAGCGCGCGTCCATGTCCTCTGCTTCTTTGAGCCGCCCCATCTGTCTCAGCAAGCTAGAATATTGATAAAGGATGTTGGCAGTGTAATTGCTCTGGGCTCCTGCAGCCTTTTCCGTAATGGCAACGCCGCGCTTGTACAGTTGCTCCGATTTATCCATATCGCCGATTTGTCTGTACATATTGGCCAGTTGCGAAAACGCCTCGCCAAGGGCGTCCGGACGATTGCGCCAGTAAGTCGAATAGACAAGATTGCTCATCAGCGACTGTGTTTCGGCAAAGCGCTGCTGCGCGATGAGTTTCTTGAGCAAGTCGTCAAATGCAGTGCCCAGATCGGCTGTGTCCGGCGGCAGATCCCCTTTCATCAGAGTCCCGCAAGCTTGCCAGGCCGCCTCTGCCTCGGCATACTTCCTCCCGTTGACATACATATTGCTCAGGCGAACGTAATCTTGAGCCTGAGACTGCTTCTCTTCGCCAGTGACAGCAGCGCGACTGAGCAGAACTTTATACAGTCTTTCCACCCCCGGGCAATAACCAGCCTGCTCGTAAAGGCTTGCCACTTCCCGCAAGCGATGGAAATAGTTGCGCGGGTCCACCTGACAGGCGGCAATCAGCTTCTGCTCTACAGGCTCGGTTCTCTCGAGGAGTCCATGCGCCATATAAAACTTGAGCAGGGAAAGCAGGCTCGTGACTGACCACTCTGGGCTGACCGCCTGGTTGCCTTCGAAGAGCTTGATAAAAGCAAGATTGACCTTTTCACCTTCCTCAATCTTGCCGGCGCTTGCATAGTTCTCGCTTAGATCTTGAAGAGCCTGCTGGAACTCCCAGGAGCTAAAGTTGTGCGGTTGCAGAGTGACCAGGGATGCAGCTTTCAGCAGAAGAGCCGCCGACTCGTCAAGATGAGCATTGGCCCGACAACTGCTGCTCAATTCGAGAAGGCTGTGGACAGTATTGGATCTCGTATCCTGGGCACAATTGGCAGAAACGCTGATAATGCGCGGAATAAGTGTCGCTGCATCGGAGAATTTGCCCTGTCGCGCGCCAAGCTTGGCCAGTCCGATCAAGTCGGATAAAAGCCGCCCGTCATTTGCTCCGTAAAGTCTTTCATGGCTGGTCAGGGCCATCCTATACAGCTCATCGGCAGCACCGCACTTGCCCAGCTCTTGCAAAACACTGGCTAGTTGCACGCGCTCATCGGCAAGAAGCCTTTCATCGGGAGCCACCCTCTTTTCATTGAGAGATACAGCCGCCTTGAAAAACGGCTCGGCCTCGGAATAGCGCTTATTGCTCGTCAGTCTCGCTCCGATGCGTGCGAGCTTATCGGCAATTTGATCCACATCTGTCCATCTGGCGGAGCCACTGACAAGAATGACAGGATTGGCCGCAGTCTCAGCTTGCCTGTATCGGCTATTGTCAGAGAGCTGGCAAGCGAGATCCAGGTAGCGAACAGCCATCTGATTCTGTTGATCTGGCGTAAGCTTGCCGAAAAGCTGAGACAGTCGGGTCAAAAGAGGAGCCATTTCGCCCAGCCGGGCTTGCATGGAATACAGCCTGGCAAGATTGAGAGTACTATCTGCAACCTCGGGACTCTCAACTCCATAACTCTTTCCGGCAAAGTCGATTGCTGCCTTCATCATGGCTTCCACTTCCGAGGCGTCGGTCGTGTTCAGGTTGGAGGACGATAAATATGTCGGGCTCATGTGCCGCCAGAATTCGGCCAGCGGGTCGGCAGGCGTGACGGCAGGCAAAGGACGGATACCGGCTGGTAAGCTCGGAGCTGGAGGCAAGCTCTCTGAGGCAGAAGGCTTGGTCCTGGAGGCCGAGTCGCTCTGCCTTTGACCTACATTTGAATTGGGCTGGGCAGACGGAGATTGTGCTCCTGACTGGTTTGCCGGCGAGGTGGAAGGCAGCCGGCGCCCGCTTCGCCGGTTCTGAGCACGGTTATCGGGAACCGCCTTCACCAGAGCTCCCCGCGGCGGCACTCCAGCTGCCAGCAAGAAGGACTCTGAGCAGTCCGACTCCGTCGACGTCGAGGCGCCTGCCGGCACCAGCAAAAACCTGTCTCTCACATATAACCGTCCAGACAGACTGCTTCCCAGCTGCCAGCTCAGGCTAGCACCCTGACAAAAATCCAGTGCGCTGGCCTGCGGCTGCAAAACCAGTGTGCCTGCCAGCATCGCCGTGACAAAACGCCCGATTACCATACTTTCACATCCTCAAATGCTTGTTACCAGTCTAAGCCCACTGCTCACAATCCGTACCCCGGCAAACCGCGAAGCCAAACTGGGGTTTTTCCGGTAGCGCCGTACTCTAATTGATCCTTCAGTCAATCTTCGGCCGAAAGACCATGGATTGGACAGATAGCTGGGCGAATCTCACAGGCAGCCAGCAAATCATCTGAGTCACAAAGTTTAGAGCCAGATCACAAAAGCTCACGCCAGGCACTCAGTTGAGATTCTTCCTGGCGACGCTCTCGTCCTTTCGGTGGATTTCGGAGGCAAAGGCGCCTCAACATCATTCGCAAGGTGGTGAAAATTGGATCGATTACGTGCCACCATGGCAGATAATCGAAACATGCCTGGCAGCCAGTTTGATGGACTGTGAACGATGAACGATGAACGGTTGCAGAGGGCAAGAAAAGATAGAGGAGAAAGACAGTGAAAATTCTGGTGGCACTTGACGGTTCGGTCCATTGCCATGCGGCTCTGGAGGCTGTGCTGAAGCGCAGCTGGCCTGAGGGATCCACCGTCAAGCTGGTGACCGTCAGGCAGCCGAACGAGACTGCTTTCAATGTCCTTTACAGTGAGCGCAAAGCGCAGACCCCAGAAGATCAAAGAAATGAGCTGGGATTATCTCAGCGCTTCCTCCTGGACCTGAAAGCCGACTTGTCCTGGCAATTACCCGGGGTGGAAATCGTGCATGAACTGCTCATCGGGCGGGCGCAAGAAGTCCTCGTCAAGCTGGCTCACGAGTGGTCTGCCGACTTGATCATCATGGGCTGCCAGGACAAGAAGGGGCTTGATCTCATGTTGCTGGGCAGCGTCTCACAGAGCGTGCTCAACCTGGCTCCCTGCCCTGTGCATATTGCCAGATGGGGCACAGAAGAGTTTGGCGGATCAGGCAATGTCACCAACATTCTGGTGCCAATGGATCATTCCCATCACTCGTCGGCAGCCCTTGAGTGGCTTCTGGAGCAGAACTTCGCCGGTCCTCACAAATTCACCCTGATTACGGTCGTTAAGTCTATAAATTCTCAATTCGCCAATCAGCACAGCACCGAGCGCGCTTCAGACTTGCTCTGCGCCTGGCAGACAGGCAAGGATGCCTCCCTGTGCCGGTTGAAAGAGTGGGGAGCGAAGCTTGAGGACAAATTTGGTAAAGGCACTGCCAGCTGTCATGTAATCGATGGTGAGCCGGCAACAGCTATTCTCAGTTTAGCCGCGAACTTAAACGCGCAGCTGATAGTAATGGGCAGCCATGGGCGCGGAAGGCTCTCCCGGCTTTTTATCGGCAGCGTCTCGCAAGCCGTCTCCATCCATGCCCCCTGCTCTGTGGAAATCGTCAGGGGCAGACAATCGAGGCTGCACGGTGCGATTTCTCTGAGAGCTTCCAGACAGCATGGCTCACACCGCGACAGCCGTTTTATAACGTGTGCGACCAGCACGGCGCAGGTGAGACAGAGCCGCCCGCCCATCACTCACGCAGGGCTTTAACACACATCTCTTGCAGAGGCAACCAGGCTCAGCCGACTGCCGATTGTTGTGTCACCTGTCAATTGACCTTTTATCTAGAATGGCTCCTGCCGGAGGCTGCCTGGCTGCTGCCAACCAGGCAGCACGCACTCCGCCAACGCTGGGCTCAGCACGGTGAGGCGTAACAGGCAACCGCCATTCGTAATTTCACGAGCCAACTACTACGTATTTACCGCCGAATTTCGGTTGAAACGCCTTTACATTCGCCTCTTGAGCCGATACTATTGCAGGCAAGCTGGTTCTCGGGCGATAGAAGCTCCGAGGATACGAAATATTTTCGCCATCGCGCTTGCTTAAGGGCTTAAGCGTGAGGCTCGGACACTTCTGTCATTTCTGGTTCGGTCCGTTCGACAAGAGTCGTAGTGGGAGAATCAACGAAATGTCCGATCAAGTATTCGAGTCCGGCGCGCCGGCAGCATCATTTTGTTGTGAAGGTATGACATCTGCGGCTTGCTCAGCATGGTCACCATGCGACAGCGGCTTCTTCACAACCACCAGCTCAGTTAGCGACAGCAGCCTGTCCAGTTTTCCCGCACTCTCAACTGACAGTCTTTACGCCTCCGATAGCCGTGGGCTTTCGTCAACGCTCATGACAGACGCACCGTTGACGGGAGCATCCATGGATTCGCACAAGTCCGTCCAGCAACTGGTCCAGGACGGAACTTTCGAAAAATCCGCAAAAACTGACGTTCCTCAGCACACACCGCTAAAAGACGGCGAGTCCCCGACTATCAAAGTCACCACGGACGCCACCAAACCGGCTGATTTCATCGTGCGCGCAGACGGCAAAGTAGAAGTCGTCGGCAATCCGGAAAGCGGCGACAAACCTAATTCCGAATACACAGTTCGCGTCGAAAAGGGCGCGGACCAGAAAAACACCGACGAACTCGTCAGCTATCTGAGGGATCGCATACAGGATAAAGATGCCAACCTTCAACCGAAGCTCGATGCCGAGAACGAGCTTGTCTCCGAAAACGTGCGCGAAAGCTTCAAGAAGAAGGACGACGATGACGCCGACCCGCTGGATAACGGCGGCAATGACGGCGACTGCGGACCGGGACCGAGCCCTGGTCCTGGACCGAGCCCTGATGTGGATCCGGACCGCAAAGATCTAGACAC
>JAHFBI010000211.1 GCA_023250095.1 Candidatus Melainabacteria bacterium | reverse complement strand
TGATCTGGTCATCTTGTTGGCAGCATCATGATTTCCCTTGATGACAAATACAGGAATGTCTGCCGCGCGCAGCCTGGCCATTTGTTTCACGAGATAGAGCCCGGTGTTGTAGTCTTTCCAATCGCCATCGAACAAATCCCCGGCAATGAGAATGAACTGCACTTTCCTCTCCAGAGCAAGCTCCACCATATTCTCCAGGGCACGCCGCGTGGCGTGCCGGATTTCATCCACTGGCGCGCCTTCGTAACGCTCCAGTCCCCTGAGCGGACTGTCGAGATGGATATCAGCAGCATGGATGAACTGGAACATATATTGCCTGACAACCGTGATAATGCAAGTGCCAGTTAGTCTATCCTAAAGAGCTTCCCTGCAAAGATCCGGGCATGACTAGGGACAACATGCTGCAAAAATCTGACAAGAGTCTACAGGAAAGATCAAGACAGAGATCCTGGGATAAGTCCATGAAAAGATCCAGACCAAGATCCTGGAAAAAATTTATGCAAGAATCAGTGCAAGAGTCCATGAAAGTGCCTGGCAGAGATCCATGAAAAAGTCCATTTTGCTCCATATCATTCTGTCGGTTCTGACAGCTGTCTGCCTGCTGCCTGCCTTCGGCGATGTGCTGCCAGAACATGCCGAAACAAGCAACTTTCCATCCACCACTGGTGTCGTCCGGGGCTTCCCGAACTTAGAGGCTACTGTTCTTCCCTCAGGCAGGCAGCGGACCCTGTACTGGCAGGCTGCTATAGCTGCCAGCCCGCCGCCTGTAAGAACAGGAGCAGCGCAGGGCAAGAAATCCACAGGCAATGTCGCTCAGAGGCTGAGTGCGCCTCCTGCAAGTCCGAACCGCCCGATTGAAGACAAGTGGGCAATTGTTGTTGGCATCAGCTCTTTCAAAGATCCATCTATTCATCCGTTGACTTATGCGTCCAAGGACGCCCGCGATTTCTATACATATCTTGTCAAAGAGGCCAACTTCGCGCCCGATCACGTCCGGCTGCTTCTAGATGACAAGGCTGACCAGCGGCGCATTCTCTCCGAAGTAGGCTCCAAGTTCCTGGCGCGGCTTGTTCACAGGGATGATCTTGTAGTGATCTTCCTTTCCACGCACGGCAGCCCGTCTCAGTTTGACATCAAGAAAAAGAACTTCCTGGTGGCTTATGACTCGGATCCCACAGACCTGTTTACTACCGGAATCGAGATGCAGAGCATCTTCGAATCAATTCAACGGCGCGTCTCCACAGAGCGCATACTGCTTGTGCTGGACGCTTGCCATAGCGGGGCCACAGACACCGGCGCCAAGGGCATGGGGCGCTCCGGCAACTTTGATGCGCAAGAACTGGCGCAGGGATCGGGACGGCTGGTCATTTGCTCCAGCCAGAGGCAGGAGCAATCATTCGAGTCGAAGCGCTATGACAATGGCGTCTTTACCAGGCAACTGCTGAAAGGGTTGCACCTTGCAGGCAGCCGCACAACGCTCGGCCAGGCCTTCAACTTCGTGGAGAAAGCTGTGCCTGAGGAAGTTCGTCAGGATTATCCAGATGCCAGCCAGACTCCGTCCAAGCACGGCAAGTGGAGCGGCAACGACCTCATCCTGTCCGCCCATCCGGTGGCACCGCGTTTGGTACCGCCGACAGTGCAAGAGGATCTCAAACCGGACAGCACCGAGAACCTGCCCGCCTCGGCGACTCTGCCGCCGGTTGCCTCGACTGTGCCCCCGGCTGTATCCCCGGATATTGCTCCGTACGCTATTAAGACACGGACAATCGAGCCTGCTGCCCCTGAGATACCGCCGGAGTCCGGTGCTGTCAGCCCAATGTTCAAGAAGAAGTGGGCATTGTTGATCGGCGTTGGTAAGTTCAGCGATCCAGAAATCCCTGCACTCAGGTATGCCGCCAAGGACGCAAAAGATTTTTACCAGTATCTGGTCACGCAGGGAAATTTCCCCAAAGACCAGGTTTTGTTACTCACGGATGAGAAGGCAGCCCGCGCTCAGATTCTAGATGTTGTGAACGAGAAACTGCCGCGCCTGATCGATCCAGATGACCTGTTCCTTGTCTATATCTCCAGCCACTGTTCGTCAATGGAAACCGGCAACTCGCTCATCACATACGACACAAGTTGTGCCCGTATCTTTTCGACAGCAATTCCTATGAGCGACCTGTCTTTGATAATCAGCACACGCATAAAGGCTCAGAGAACTCTCATGATACTTGACGGAGTAAGCAGAGAGACAGGCGGCTCTATCTCAGGGGCGGACAGGACAGGCCCGATAGCCGCCTCAGAAAGAATCTATGCGAAAGATTTGATGCCTGCGTATTATATGAGCCAGGGAACTGGAATAATCATTCTCTGCGCAAACGGGCCCGGACAGCATGCCTGGGAATCCAAACGTTATCCAAACAGTGTATTCACACACCAGCTCATCGAAGGGTTCCTGAGCAAGGGTGCCGAAACATCGGTAAATGAAGCCTTCAGCTATGCCAGAGCGCGAGTCGACCAGGAAGTTTGGCAGGACCGCGGATGCCACCAGACTCCGCTCATTAAATCGAAATGGATTGGAGGCGATTTGCACCCATTCATCAAAATACCGCTTGTCAAGTAGCAATACCTAGCTCACGAAAGGCGTGCACTGGTCGGTTGAGACTTACCCGGAGCAGGACGGTCTGTCGATGCTTCGGTGCGCAGACATTCTCTGATACCCAGCAAGGTGCCCGGCTTTCTATCCTGTCAGGGTGCCACTGAGGTTTCAGGTCTGGTCCATCGGGGAATATCAGCAGAAGAGCATCGTTTCTACCTGGCTGAGTTTCTAGCCGAACAAGTTTCTAACTGAACTATATTTCTAGCAACTAATCCCAACAGGCGACTGGCTTTACGACTTTGTGGAGAACCTGAATCATGGCCAACAGACCCGAAGGAGACAGAACCGAGCGACACGAGAGCTCGCAGGGACAGGCAGGTTTCAATGGTGGTGACCTCCTCACGAACGCGAAGGAAGTGCGCGCGGCGATGGCAGCAGCCAGGACTTCCGACGGCACTGCCTCACTGCCGGCAAGCGAGGTTGCAGCAGCAACGAACAACTTGCCCTACCACGACCGCATCCCGGGGCTGACGGCTGATGGCACCAGGCACGGCTTGAAGGAGCAAAGCCGCACCACCAATGAAGACGGTTCGGAAACAGTCAGCTCGAAGGGGCAGCTCAAAGACGGCTATATCTGGGACACAAAGATTCAGGCACACGATGTCACCATGAAAGACGGCCAGGTGCAATCTGTTCACATCAAGTATTCAGACGGGCAGAATATAAAACTTGGCGATAACATTTACGAACATGGAGTAGCCAATCTCAAGGGCGTCACCGAGCTGAAGATGACAAAGGACGAGGATGGAGGCTACACAATAAACGTGAAGCCCAATCAGGGTTCGCTCATCACTTCGCAGATCTACAATACCGTCAAGCTGAGTGCCGATGGCTCCATCGAAGGAACGCAACTTGTAGGCAAGTAAAAGCTGAGAAACAGGCAGTCTGCCCGCAGCAAGCAACAATCTGCTAAGGTAATTGTCGGGAAGTTCCGACATGACAACTCAGAGGAAACAATGGGTTTTCGCCTTTGTTCATATTTGCCGAAGATAGCGCTCTTTGCCTGTCTGTTCACCGCCTGCCTGTTAATCAACATCAACTGCGGCCTGCCCACGTACGCTGCCGAACGGGTTGACACAAGCGAAGATACCTTAGATGCCAACCGTCCCATAAAGGACAAGTGGGCGGTGATTATCGGTATCAGCAAGTTCCAGGATCCATTGATCCCAACCTTGCAATATCCGGCTAAGGACGCTCAGGATCTCTACAATTTTCTTGTCGGCAAAGGGCACTTCGCCAGAGATCATGTATTGCTCTTAACTGATAAGCAGGCAACAAGGGTGGCGATTGTCGATGCTTTTGGCGATGGCTGGCTGCCCAGAAGGGTGATGAAAGACGACCTTGTCCTTATCTTCATTTCGACGCATGGCAGCCCGGCTGACGTTGCCGGCGAGAACTTTATCATCGCTTACGATTCAGATCCCAGTCATCCTTATGCCACAGGCATCAGATTCCAGGATCTTGCCGGCGAGGTCACCAAGCGCACTGGTTGCGACCGGCTCGTTCTGTTGCTCGATGCCTGCCACAGCGGAGCGGCCGTCACCGGAGGCAAATCGCTCCTGCGTGAACATTCCAACTTCAATCTGGAAACAATCGCTGGCACCGGTCAGCTCGTCATAAGCTCGAGCCAGCCGGACCAGGTCTCGTGGGAATCGAAGCGATATCCAAATGGTGTTTTCACTTACAACCTTATCAAGGCTCTGGATGAATACGGTGAGAAGCCAATGGTTGCCGAAGCCTTCAAGCATCTCAAGGAAGGCGTCGAGCAGGAAGTTCGTTTTGACAGAGTGGTATCCCAGACACCAATGCTTTTGAGCAAATGGAAAGGAGGTGAGCCAGCCCTCTGCGCGCCTCCTTCCGAGCCACGGCAAGTACTGCCTGAAATACCCCGGCCCTCCAGGCGTTCGTCACCCACCACCCCTCCTGCTGCTACCGGTTCTCTCGTTTCAACACCGGCGACCCTTGCCTCGGCATCGCGCCTGCCTTGCGTGCCTGCCGAGGCGTTGCAGCCATCTTCTGCGCAGACAGGCGGTATAAGTGCCACCCAGGCATCTCCGTCAGCGATAGCGCCACCGCCCCCGGTGACGTCACCAACAGGAGCCGCCGGCACCGGGGCAAACTGTTTGCCAACTGTAAGAGCTGCTTCCTCAGCAGGCAGCCGCTCCCGTTCCGGGCAGCCGATGATGACTACGTCCTGGGTAAGCAATGGCGGTGACGCGACACTGGAGAGCGGCACGCGTTTGCTGCAAAGCGATGAGCTGAAAGGACTCCGGCCCAATGACTTGCTTTATCTGTATAACGAAGCTTATGCGCGCCACGGACGAGGTTTCTTGTCAGGCAATATTCAGCAGCATTTCAACGCTCAGCCCTGGTATCGTATAGATCCCGATTATCACTTTCGCCCGGACGACGCAAGAGTAATCTCTTCCGGCGGACAGCCTGATGACGGCTTGATCATAAATGCTAAAAGGACTCCGCGGCAGTGGGCAAATATGCAACTTATCAAAAAAGTAATGAAGTCCTGCAGGTAGGCTGATCCCGAAAACGTTGCACTTTCGACTGCCGAGTCCGATGAACACCAGGCAATTCAGTTCTTGACCAGACGTCCTGACTGCAGTGTGAAAACACGGATGGACGGATCGATTGCCTGGAAATTTTCCACTGTGGCCGGGTGGCAGGTAAACAGAAGAATCTGGTGCTTTTCTGCAAGAGCGACAATGGCAATAGCTGCATTGCGGGCGCGCCCGGGGTCGAAATTGACAAGTATGTCATCCATGATCACAGGAAGGGATTCGGCAGACTCGGCTCGGTGGCGTATGAAACCAAAACGCAAAGCAAGATAGAGTTGCTCCTGCGTTCCAGTCGAGAGCACATCGGCGCTGACGTTCTGCCGCCTGGACCTCTGGACCTCCATCTTGCCGGATGCCTCTTCGGAGCCGGCGATTACACCCGTGTAAGCGCCAGCTGTAATGGTAGAAAAGTAATCGGATGCCAGAGCGACGACAGCCGGTTGCCCCTCGCGCTCGAAGCGCTTCTTTGCCCTCTCCAGGAGGCAGCGGGCAATGGTTACCCTAGACCAGGCAGCCGCCAGATGGGAAATTTCGGAAAGCAAACGCTCTTGCTCGGCTTGCAGGACTTTCAAATCGCAAGACCTGGCGATGCGATCCCGCTCGGCTTGCAGTGCCGACAGCTCATACCGCAGCCCGGAGCCAACTTCCTCGACATCGTCGGCTGAAAATCCGTCGACTTTATCTCTGGCACTGGACAGAGCTTCCGAAAGCTCGGAGACTTCCTTGCTTGCGCTTTCCCGATCGAAGGCGCTATACAGCCCGGTAATCAACTGGAAAGCAGCCCTGTCGCCGTCAAGCACATCCTTTTCATTTTGAGCCCTGCCACACTCCCCGGATTCGAATGAATCAGGCGCCCCCGCTCGCTGCCGCACGGCAACAGAATATACCGTGTCGCATCCGGAGCGGTCCATGGTATCTCCAGCAGTGCCACCCTCGCCAGGTCCAGACTGCAGTTGGGAGCCTTCAGCGGCTCCTCTTGCCTCGGCAGGCGGCAGGAACTGCCCGTTTCCGCCGTCCGCGCCGATTGTCCGTTGGAGCAAGACCCGCCCGGCAGGCGCGAGACCACAGGCGCCGGACGCATCTCCTTCTGCGAAGCCGTGTGACGTGGCGCATGAGGGCAAATCGAAGCTGGCGCAAAGGCTAGCCTGAGACAAAGTAATTTCTTTCAATATCGCTTGCCACTGCCCGAAAGATTCCGCCGTCTGCAGAAACTCGCTTTCATTGCTAAAGCCGGCAGCGACGATGAGATTTTCAATGCGCCCGAGCACACTGTCACGCAGGCTTGCAGTCTTATCTATATCCTCGGCAAGTTCGTCCAGATTCTTTCGCGCTTCGGCGCGCGCCGAGGCTTTCCCTTGCTCTGCCCCTAGCTCGGCGCTCAAGTCTTCGATCGACTTGAAGAGCAAAGGCGGCTCGTCCAGCGTGCGCCCAAGAGCATCGGCCACCTTCTGCGCTTTCAATACATAACATAGAACTTCCTGGCGTGATGCCTCCAGGCTCTCGGACAGGGACTGAGCCTTTCTGTCGCAATCGGAGCATGATTGGACTTGCTGCAGCAAGGCATGGGCAGAAAGCGGTTGCAAAGACGAATCGAGATTGTGCTCGATGAGCCAGGCGCGCCAGTGATTGAGCAGTTGAGCTTCATCGACAAGATCAAGGCCTATCTGCAACTCAGCCTTATTGAGGGCCTCTTGTGTCTCATCCCTGGATTTGTTTGCAGCTTCCAGCTCTGCCGCTGCCATGATGTGCTTTTGCCTGAGGTTGTCACCCTCCTTTAAGTCAGCAAAATATTCCTTCAGGCGCCGGTCCACGACATCCGGCTCTGCCTCGGACACTGCAGACAGCTCCTTGATCGAGCTGATGAGCTGGCGATAACGCTCAAGAGATTGCTCGAGTTGATCTATCTCTTTGTGTACGCTTGTAAGAGCAATCAGATCGGCTGCTATAGCCTGCAGAATATCAACAGCTGAAAGCGCATCGCCATAGCAACAATCTGCATCCAGCAGATTAGCGACAGCCCACTGGCTCCATGCTTTGCGGCAGACTTCTTGCTGCTGCTCGGCTTCGTCCAGCCGGAGGGCAGCTGAGGCAACTTCGGACTCAGCGCGCTGGCGATCCTCAGTCAGCCCTTTCACTTGCGCTTCTTTGAGCTCGCGTTTGCGCAAAAGGGTTTGCGTTTCACCGGCAAGCGCCAGCCAGGGACCCAGCCGCCCGATGGCATCAGGCAGGGCGAGGCTCGTGATGTGACTGAGCTGAGGGATGGTAGACAATCTCTTCAGAGATTCATTAATCGCTGACTGGAAAGCATTTCTCTCGGTCGTCATGTTATCCAACAAGTCCAGTTGCCCCTGAATTTTCTCAATGCGAGAAAGCACTTCGTTGTCGCCCCCGACGACGGTGGGCGCATCGATACCGAAAACCGCCAGATAGTCAATCCAGGCCGCTTGCCTTGCTAAGAGTTCTTGGGCCAGGGATTCTTTTGCCTTGAGCAGTCCTGCCCGGACAGGCAGCTTCGGATCCATCTCTTCGTGCACCTTTGAGAGATCCTTTCGCAAAACATCGCGCTCTTTGAGAAGTTTTTCTTTGAGATAAATAGACTGACGAGCAGATTCAATGTCCTCAGCGCTCGAGTCTGGACTTATTTGTGCTACCTGGGCCAGTGCCTCGGCGACCTCTTGCTGCCGGCTCAACTCGGCTTGCAACTCGGCTGCAGCGCGGGAAAGTGTGCTTATCTCCTCACGCAAGCTATCCAGATTTGCTGCGGTGGTCTCTTTCTTGCCCATGCCCGCCCCGGCTGTCTTGAAGAAAAACCAGCCGACCGCGCCTGAAACCAGAGCCGCCACAGCCATGCCCGTCCAGACATTGACGAAGAATCCCAGAAGCCCGGCGCAAACCAGCCCGCTTGAGAGAGCTGCCAGCATCAGCATTTTGATCTGTTTGCTCGACTGAACAGCCGCTGACCCTGCCAGCGCCTCTTGAGCACGGCGCTTGTCCTCGAGCCGCTCCTGAGTGTGTTTTAGCTGGCTGTGCAGCCTGTTGCGCTCGTTGCAAGCGCCGCTGAGTTTCTGCAAGGCGGCAAGCGGCGCATCCAGTTGCTCGTTTGTGAGCGAATCCTCGATGCCGAGAGCCTTTATCTTTCGCTCAATATCTTGTATCGACCTCTCCTGCTCGCCCATGACGGCTGAAAGCTCACGTTCTGCGCCACTTACTTCCACAGCTTGCGCATTGATTTCTTCAAGTGTGGCATCGCGCTC
>JAHFBI010000009.1:11917-36905 GCA_023250095.1 Candidatus Melainabacteria bacterium | reverse complement strand
GCCCTGTTATGGTACAACTCGCCAGTCTCCTGGTGCCGACAGGAAACAGAGCCGTCTTCCGTTGTCACCAGATCCACAAAATCAGCTTCCCCCGCTCCCAAGTCGCCCAAGCTTCCCAAATGGTCCTTCAGGAGCCATTCTCTTCAATCCGAACCTGATATCTCCAGAACAATCTTTCCGAAATTGTCGTTTCTCTCCATGAGAGCATGCGCCTCCGCTGCCTGAGCCAGCGGGAACACATGATCGACTACTGGCTTGAGCGCGCCGCTGGCAAATAGTGGCACCAGGTGCCTGACAAGCAACCGTCCGGCGCTTATCTTTTCTTCAAGCGGGCGCATGCGCAAGGTGGTTCCGCGGATAGTCAGCCGTTTTTTAAGCACCGAGCCTAGATCTAGCTGGCAGCTGGCACCTGCTACCAACCCCACCAGGCTGAGGCGGGCTTTCTGCGCCATACACTTGATATCTTGAGAAAGGTAATTTCCTCCAACCAGCTCAAGCACGACATCAACGCCCTGCCCCTGCGTCAATTCCAGCACCGATGAGGCAAAGTCCTCCCCGGACAGAAGAAGTCCGTGGTCCATGCCCAGCTGGGCAGCACGCTCCAGCTTGGCAGCGCAACGTGCAGTACCGATTGAGCGCGCGCCGACAGCCCTGGCTATCTGCACTGCTGCCGTACCCACCCCGCTGCCTACAGCGCTGACCAGAACCGTTTCACCAGCAACAAGCCCAGACTGCTCAATCATGGCATCCCAGGCTGTGATGAAAGCCTCGGGGACGGCGGCGGCTTCAGCGAAAGACAATACAGCTGGTATCTTGGCCAGACACCTGGCGTTCACCACAACATATTCGGCATAACAGCCACCTGAGGCTAGACCGAACACCTGGTCGCCCTGCTTGACCTCCTGCACCCCTTCGCCCAGAGCATCTACGACACCGGCAAACTCTAGACCGGGGATATCGGCCGGAGCATCTGGCGGTGCGGGATATTTGCCACGCCGTTGCAAAACATCGGCACGATTGACGGCCGTAGCTCGCACTATCACGCGGACTTCGCCCTTGCCAGGGACGGGCGTTGCCACCTGGCACAGAGTCAGCACTTCCGGTCCGCCCGGCTCAGGAATTAGAATGGCTTGCATCACAATGAAAAGTTTACTGCCCCGGCAGGTTTCAGAACCAGATAAGGAATAAAAGAGGAGGGTCTGCCAAAGGCGAAACCCTCCTCTCAGACAACATCAAGCCTGTCTCCAACTATTTGCTGGACTTGCTTTCCTTCTTGTGCGGAGTCAGGTCCTTCGCCTTGTCAACAACAGTTTCGGCGCCTTTTTTCAATCCGGAGCCGACTGCTTCGACGCCTTTCTTGGCACCTTCACCTACTTTTTTGGCACCGGCAACCGTTACTTCGCCAACTTTCTTGGCTCCTTCGCCCACTTTTTTGGCACCAGCAACTGTAGCTTCGCCAACTTTTTTGGCACCGGCAACTGTTACTTCGCCAACTTTCTTGGCTCCTTCGCCGACCTTCTCAGCACCTTTCTTGACATCGCCGCCAACCGTCTTTACCCCCTCAACCACTTTATTGTCAGCCTGGGCCAGGTTGACGTTGATGATTGACAAGTAAGCCACAAGAAGAACTAATAGCCCCTTTTTCATAAACACTCCTTTCAATAAATCAAAGCCCTGTCTATCCGCATCAAAGCAGAAGACAATCCGGATACACCGAACTGCCCGCACGACGTGCGAGCAGTGGTTATCGTCTTCAAGAGAGATAGTCGGAACCGGCTGTTTACCAGCGTCCGCCACCGCCGCGTCGCGGCGCGTTCTCTTTGGGTTTGGAAGGATTCACCACCAGCTGGCGACCTTCCACAGTTTGCCCATTGAGATTCTTGACAGCGGCTTCCGCCTCGGCTTGCGTCTCCATCTGGACAAACGCAAAGCCACGCTTCCTGCCCGTCTCGCGATCCGTGGGGATTACCACGGAGACGACCTTCCCAGATTGAGCAAATAGCTCTTCCAGATCCGCCTCGGTCAGTTTGAATGATAGATTTCCAACAAAAAGTTTCGTATTCATATTTCCGTTCAATTTAAAAAAAACAACTCCATAAGGACGTCCGGAAGATCGAAGGTCCTTTGTAAGTATGACACGGTTTATCCTAAATTGTCTTCGGCAATGGCGTATTCTTCACGTGGAGGGAAGGAGTTGTACCAAGCCGGGCCGCAGCCTCCGGATCAAGCCAGCCCCTCTGCGTAAAGACCGTATAAAAACCAGCAGCACCAGGTGACTTAAACCGGAAGGAGGGAGCCAATGTCCGGCAGGGCACGTAGAAGGAGAAGCAGGCGGCTGGCAAGCTTTCAACACGACATGGCACCGGAGATCCTGCCTGGCACACTTATCAAGGATCCCGAAGCCGCAAGGTCGGTCATCCAGTTGATGGCTTATGGACCAGATGGCTTTATCGAACAGGAACTGTCCGGACCGGCCGAGGCAAAGACAGCTCTGGGGAAGTGGCCGAATCTCTGGATCAATGTCGATGGACTGGCTAATACGGAAGTAGTAAGCCAGTTCGGCAGCATGTTCGGCTTGCACGAGCTGGCCCTGGAAGATGTGCTAAGCGTTCAGCAGCGCTCGAAAGTAGAGCAATACGGCGACCAACTGTTCATAGTCACACGCATGGCTTCACTGGAGAACGGTCATCCGGAGACGGAACAACTGAGCCTGTTCCTTGGCAAGGACTTCGTCCTCACCTTTCAAGAGAGACCTGGCGGCGATTGCCTCAACCCTGTGCGTGACCGCATCCGCCGCGGCTGGGGACAGATTCGACAGACCGGAGCCGATTATCTCGTCTATGCCCTGATCGACGCTGTGGTGGACGGATACTTCCCTGTGCTCGAGGACCTTGGCGATCGTCTCGACAACCTGGAAGATGAGATACTCGATCGGGCTGGGAAGAGAACTCCTGCTTCAGTTCACGACATCAAAAGAGGGATCCTCATAGTCAGACGAGCAATCTGGCCATTGCGCGATGCCATAAACGTGCTCTGTCGCGACGCCAACCCCCTGATTGGCGAACAAGCGCGCATTTATATGCGGGACTGTTACGACCACGCCCTGCGCCTTATGGATCTCGTCGAAACATACAGAGAAATCGGCTCGGACCTGATGGATCTTTACCTCACGAGCGTCAGCAATCGCATGAACGAAGTAATGAAAGTTCTGACGATTATCACCACTCTCTTCATTCCGCCGACCTTTATCGCCGGTGTCTACGGGATGAACTTCAACCCGGCGAAATCACCTCTCAATATGCCGGAGCTCGAATGGTACTTCGGCTACCCGTTTGCTCTGACCCTCATGGCTGCAGTAGTAATTGCCCTTACTTTTTATCTGCGCTCGCGAGGATGGATCGCAACCGGAGAGGTTGCAGCTCCCCTTCCGTCCGCTTCGGACAAAGGCTTGCCGAGGCAGTAAGAGAAGAGGGCTTATCTTGCTTTCCTAGTGGAGCCAGGGAAGGGAGTGCGCCTCTTCCTCCAGTCTTGCCCGGACGCTGGGATGGGCAATATTGATTAAGGAGCGAGCCCTGTCCCGGAGGTTCCGCCCGTGCAGCTCGGCGATACCATATTCGGTGACCACATAATGAACATCAGCGCGCGATGTCACGACACCGCTTCCATGCTTCAAATATGTGCTGATGCGCGAGACTGTGCCCTTCTTGGCTGTCGACGGTAAGGCAATTATCGCCTTGCCGCCGCGCGAGCGCGCAGCACCTCTGATGAAATCGACCTGCCCCCCGAAGCCGCTGTACAAACTTGTGCCAATCGAGTCAGCCGAAACCTGACCAGTGAGATCCACCTGCAGTGCGGAATTTATGGATGTCATCTTATGATTTTGCGCAATGACGAAAGGATCGTTCACAAAATCGCTGGTCTGAAACTCGATGAGCGGATTATTGTCAGCAAAATCATAAAGCCGCCTTGTGCCCATTACGAAGCTGACAACGACCTTTCCAGGCATCACAGTTTTCAAACTGCTGTTGATGACACCACACTCAATCAGATCTACTATCCCGTCTGACAGCATTTCACTGTGGACCGCCAGATCCTTCTTATGCCTGAGATTCCCCAACACTGCATTAGGTAGTCCGCCAATGCCCAGTTGCAATGTGGCGCCATCCTCGACAAGCGATGCTACATACTCGCCTATGGTTCTCTCCACAGCCGACGGCTCCTCCGGCGCCAGCTCCGGCAGCGGGCGATCTGTCTCGACAAAATGATTGATGCGACTGACATGAACGAAGGAGCGCCCGAGCGTCCTGGGCATCTGGCTGTTGACCTCGGCGATGACGATTTTTGCTTTCCGGCGTGCAGCAATAGTGCAATCGACCGAGACGCCATAGCTGCAATAGCCGTGAGCATCCGGTGGCGACACCTGAATCAGGCAGACATCGACAGGTAGAGTGCCAGACGTGAACAGCCCCGGTATTTCACTCAAGAATACAGGCGTGTAGTCTGCATACCCTTTGTTCACGGCGTCCCGCACGTTCGGTCCGATAAACAATGCGTGAACACGGAAAGAATTTGAAAGCTCGGGGCGGGCGTAAGGTGCGTTTCCCAGAGTGAGCAAGTGAAAGATCTCGATGTTACGCAACTCCTGGGACCGCCCGACAAGAGCGTTGATGAGAACCTCCGGCGCGGCAGCATTGGAGTGGACATAAATACTGTCGCCGGATTTTATGCTCTCAACCGCTTTCTCGGCCGACGTAACTTTAGCCCTGTATTCGGCCATCCAGGCTTTCTCAATTGACACAGCTTGGGACATAACTCCTGACCTGCAACTAACCATCTGCCTAGTGGGCCACCGCCCGTCTTAAGCGCAATCAAGTTTATCACCCGGCTCAACCATTGACGTTTACAACCTGAAGCCAAGCCCAAGGATGCATGCAGAGCCAGCATGAGAAAGATTGTAACGATGGTTTTCCTGAACGAAAGAGCAACAGGGGCATGAAGTGAGCAAGTGGGGGAACGGGAAGGAAGTCAAGGGAACAATATTCTCTTTGCCCCGTCCATCTTTTGGTACAACCTGCCCAATCCGCATCCGCCAGTAAATCGTCCCGTATTTTGCTTGCCGGGACCCACAAACTGAATCAGGCTCAGGATCAAACACACTTGACAGTTCGATTTGATCGGATGCTCGGCAGAACAGGCCTAGCAGATAAGCAATCATTATGAGAAAGCATATAAAAAAAACCGTCGCGACGAGATGGCGGCACGAAATGGCCTCGTGGGATCAAGATTCGGGAGTCCCATCTCTTGCCGATGACTGGAAGAGCGTCGTGACTGACGCAGATGAGCCGGAGCCCCTGGCTTCGTCGGAACCAGCCTTTGACGAAGACTCGACGCGAACCTACCTGCGCGAGATTGGCAGACACAGGCTTTTGACAGGACACGAAGAAATCGAGCTGGCACGCTCAGTGCGGCTCGGCAACTGGTCAGCCAGGCAGAGACTCATCCAGTGCAACCTGAGGCTTGTCGTCAGTATCGCGCGCAAATATGTTAACCGCGGGCTCACACTGCAAGACCTCATACAGGAAGGTAGCCTCGGGCTGATTCGCGCCACGGAGAAATTCGACCCCGAGCGCGGCTTCAAATTCTCTACGTATGCCACCTGGTGGATACGCCAGGCTATCACGCGCTCTTTGGCCGACAAATCACGAGCCATACGCGTGCCAGTACATATGAACGAACGGCTCAGCAAGGTTAGAAAAACGATCGGGCAACTGAGAGAAAAGCTCAACCGTCCCCCGACTCTGGAGGAGATATCTCAAGCAACTGGACTGGAAACGAGTAAGCTCGCGGCAGCACTTAGCGCTTCAAAGCATCTTCTTTCACTGGACAGTGTCCTGCGAGATGGCAATGAGAACACTCTGGCAGAGGTTCTCCAGGACAATAACACACGTCTTCCGGATGAAACTGCCGCAGACGAGCTCTTAAGCCGGGATATCAAAACCCTGCTCCGGTGTCTCGGTCCGCGCGAGCGCGACGTCATTCTTCTGCGCTTCGGACTTGCAACCGGGCGGGCGCTCACACTGGAGGAATCCGGACGGCTGCTAGGCTTCAGCCGTGAGCGGGTACGCCAGATTGAATTCAAAGCCATAAAGAAACTGCGAAACAACAGCCGCACGTGCGGGCTGAGGGAGTATCTGGGTTGAAAACCTACATACCAAACCCGTTGGAGGCCCAGTGCACATGAAAGAATCGCGGGCTGGTCGTCAGCCCGAGGATCAAGCATGCAAGAACAAGAAGAGACGGTATGACGCTTGTCGCCAGCGGGCGGAAAGGCTCGACACCCGGCTTGGGCGAGCCGAGCAAGATTCTACCGAGATGCATGCATACAGCAACAAAACCCAGCGACAACCCGACAATCAGCAATATAGCCGTCCACCACAACCGGCAATCGACACTGCGCGCCAGAATCAACCACTCGCTGATGAAAGCGCCGAACGGTGGAACACCGGTCACCGCCAGAGCAGACATTGCAAACAAGACACCCCAGACCGGCGCCACTTTCATGATTCCGGTCAATTCCCCCAGCGCCTTTGTGCCGGACGCTTGAATCACGTTACCCGAAAGCAAAAAGAGCGCTACTTTCGCCAGACTGTGATTTACAGCCTGCAGGAAAAATAGCGGTCCTGATCCCAGCCCTATGGCCACAAGCATGAGACCGACGTTTTCGATACTGGAATAAGCCCAGAGGCGCTTCAAACCATGCTGGCGAATCAAGAACAGTCCAGCTGCTACGACAGTTGCCGTTCCGGCCAGGACATTGAGATCGAAGCTCAAGAGCGGGTGCCTGGAGGCAACTACTATCTGCGAGATTCTCCAGATGCAAAAGAGAGCACAGTTCAAGAGAGCTCCCGACAACATGGCGGAGCCCGGCGCCGGCGCCTCCGAATGAGCATCAGGCAACCAGCTGTGCAGAGGGAACATTCCGGCCTTGGTTCCATAGCCGAGAAAACAGAAAATAAAGCCAAGGCGCAGGAGAGAATATTCCAGATCGGGCGCTACGGCACATAGGTCGCTGATACGCAAGGAGCCGCCGACGATCGCCCCATGCTGGCTCGCGGCAAAAATAAAAATGGTCCCCAGAAGAGCAAATGCGATGCCCACGCTGCAGATGATCAGATATTTCCAGGTGGCCTCAAGAGCATTTTTTGTCCGGCTGTAATAGACAAGTGGTGCAGAAAGCAGGGTTGTAGCTTCGACTGCTATCCAGAGATAGCCCAGGCTGTCGCAGATATATACAGCTGACATGGACACTAGAAACAAGAGCGAGCAGGCATAGATGACGTGCACATGTCTGCGCCCGGGCGGATGCGGCCCGTTGAGTTCACGCAGAAAAAAAACGTGCGCGTGAGAAAGAGCGCAAGCTATGACGACAGCCGTCAGGACAAGAAAGGCTGCAGCCAGCCGATCGATCTGGAACTCGGGAGCCGGGCGCAAGGATTCTTTCCACCCGAAAAGGACCGGGTGCACCAGAGCCAGAGTTACTGCCAGCTGAACCCAGGCAGCTCCGGCCACCAGCCGACCGGCAAACTTTATCGGCTCGACGGCAAAAACAAGGATCGCCATCGCTATCGGAATCAGGCACAGAAGAAGCAATTCCACAGTTTTCTGCCCTCCCCTTTCAATCTCTGAGCCGTGTGAGCTGGGTCACATCTATGTGCTCGAAACTCTTCTTAATCTTGAAGGCAAGAAGACCGGCAATCATGACACCGCCGAGAACATCAAGCAGAATGCCCATCTCGACCATCATGGGCATTCCTTCGGTCTGCGTAAGGGCAAAGAGGTAAATGCCGTTCTCCATGGTGAGAAAGCCGATGATCTGGCTCAGGGCAATCCTGCGGGTGAGCATCATCAACAATCCAGTGAACACAAGTGAAATCGCCGCAGAAGCCCCGGCCAGAACCAGGACATGCCCGCCTGGCGCTGGCAACTGGCAAGCCAACAGGTAGCTCAATCCGAAAAGAATGATGCTCAGGTGCATGACCAGAGGTGTTGGCAACACAGTCCCCGGGTCGCTGCGCACCTCTATATGTTTGATAATCCAGCTCAGAAACCTGGGTACTCCATATGCCTTGACCAGAAATATCGCCGCAGCCACAAAGTAAAAATGATCCTCGTGCTTGGAATAAGCATACAGTCCAGTTTCCACAGCGATCAGCACTGTCTGCAGAGCATACATCGTCAAATTGACACGCAAATGTCCCGAGCCGACCATAAGAATCGCCGCTACTGCAGCTCCAATGCCCACCATCTCGTAAGGGGTCAGATTCATAACTGCACCCCTTCAATCAAAGAGGCGACAGCAGCCAGCAAACTCATGGTCAGCCCATAGGCAATAAATTCAGGTGCTTTCTTCCATTGCAATTTCACGGAGACAGATTCAATGAGCGCAGTCAAAACACCCAGCAGGAAGATGCCGCCGAGGCTAAGCACGCCAAGCCACAAAGAAGTGAGCGGCAAAACGCATACGAGCACATGCAAAAAACATTGCACAGACAGCCCGTAGAGCACGACCAACCTCAGACCGTGAGCGAATTCAGCAAGCAGAAGATTCCTCCCGGAGTTCTCCAGCAGCATGGCTTCATGCACCATTGTCAGCTCCAGGTGGGTGGTGGGATCGTCGATCGGCATCCTTGACAGCTCGACAAGGCTACCGAGAAAGAGAGACACGCCGACCGAGAACCAGATAGGAACCGCTGCCAGGTGACCTGTGTTGGCAAAAGAGAAAATGGCGCTAAGACTGCTTGTGTGCACGGACTGTCCCAGCGCAGCCAGGCTGATGAACAGTGAAGGCTCAACCAGCATGGAGAGACACGCTTCGCGGCTGGCACCGAACGCGCCAAAGGCTGTTCCCGGGTCCAGAGCCATCAAGATAGTGAAAAAGCGCATCAAGGCGAAGAGATAGAGAACAAGAAACAGGTCGTCACCGGCGACAACCGGTTTGAAGGAGAGCCAGGGAACAAAAACAGAAAGCACAAGCATGGCCGAGGCATTTATGGCCACACTCGACCGAAACATCCAGCTGACAGTTTCACACACTGTCTCGCCTTTCTTCCAGAGTTTGACAAAGTCATAAAAGGGTTGCAGCACCGACGCTCCGATTCTGCCTTGTAGCCTGGCCTTTGTTTTGCGGATGATTCCTACTGTGACAAGCGGCAACCAGAAAATGCACAGGACGAACAACACGCTGGTGACAATGATTTTCATAGACGAAAACCAATCATCATCAGAGCAAGCAAGGTCAAAAGCATGTAACCGAGATATAGATGAATGCTGCCTGCCTGAAGCTTCGCCACATGCCCACCCATCCACCGAAGCAGGTCGACAACAGGCCCGTAGACTCGCGATTCCAAAAGAGAAACCATTTCAGCATCGGCCACGATGGCGTCTGGAAAATGTCTGCGGTCTCGGCCGCTGATATGCGCTTCAAGGTGGTACTGCAAGAGGGGGCGGAAAATATGCCCGATTGGCTGGGCAAAGCTTGTCGCTGCAGCCTGCATCCGTGCTGTCAGGTCACCGAAACCACACTCCCAGGCGATATGTCTTTTCACCGGAGCCTTGCTGCCGCCAAGGACAAGCCAGTAGATCAAAAAGGCGGTGACTGCAAACGTTACAGTCAGCATGCCAGTAGGTATGGAAAAGGCCGCTTCCAGATCCACGAAACTGCTCAGTCCGTTATTGCAAATTGGCTGAATTACCCGCATGACAAGCGGAGCTGCGGCTCCCAGCCCCAGGCAGCACACAACCAGCAAAAGCTGGGCCGCTATCATGTACGGCGTGACCTCTCTTGCTCGCTCAGCCTCGTGCGACCTCGGTCTGCCCAGGAATGTAATGCCCACGGCCTTTGTGAAGCAAGCCAGAGCCAATCCACCGACCAGCCCCAGTGTGCCCATGCAGGCAAAGGCGATCCCGCCGTCAACAGGAGAATGGGTAAAGCAGGCAAGCTTGAAAAGGCTCTGGTACACCAGCCACTTGCTGGCAAAACCGTTCAGAGGCGGCAAAGCGCAAATGGCGGCACTGCCAATCAAGAAGCAGGCCATTGTCCAGGGCATTGCCTTCCCCAACCCGCCCAACAAGCTCAGATCTCTTGTATGTGCGCGCGCATCGATGGCTCCGGCACCAAAGAACAACAGTGACTTGAAGAGCCCGTGATTCACACAATGAAAAACCGCAGCGCAAAGCCCAATGGCTGCCACTACCTCGAGCCGACACGACCTGCCGATAAGACACAGAGCTATTCCCATCAGAATAAGTCCGACGTTTTCGACGCTATGGTAAGCCAGAAGTCGCTTTAAATCGTGCTGCATAAGCGCGAACAACACTCCCCAGAAGGCCGAGACAATCCCGAGAAAGAGCATCAGATAAGCGATGGATAGTGATTCCAGCCCGCCAAAAACAAGAAGCCTGATTACCGCATAAAGAGCAATCTTGATCATCACTCCGCTCATGAGCGCCGATACTGGAGTAGGTGCTGCCGGATGCGCATAAGGCAACCAGAGATGAAACGGCCAGATACCAGCCTTTATGCAAAGCCCGATCAAGACGAGAAGTGTTGGCATTACAACATCGGCAGAATCAAGATGCCAGACAGAGAAATCCCAGCTGCCGAAAATAGCGTGGAACCAGAGAAACCCCACAAATAAAAGAGCGCTAGCAAATCTTGTAGCGCCCAGATATATGAACGCCGACCTGTGAGCGCTCTTGTTCGCCAGATCGGAAGCTACCAGCACCGCAGAGCTGAGAGACATCAGCTCACAGAAGACCAGAAAAGTCAGTGCGTTTGCGGCCAGCACCACCTCGCACATGGAGAGAACGAAAAGGAAAAGACAGGACCAGTAGACGCTGTCATTCATGCGCTTGTCCAGATGCGCCAAATAGCCCGGCGAAAACAGAGACACCGCGACTCCGATCACACCCAGCAAGCCGACAAAAACGGAAGAAAGGGAATCCAGCCGGTTGACGAGAGGGACCACGCCAAAATATATCGGCGCGGGACCTTCCCAGAGAACGTTGTTATCCCAGCCCATGATTGCTGAGGCAACAGCCAGAATACTGCCGGCAAACAATAAAGCCGAGCGAAACCCATGGCTCACCCTCCTGCCTGCAACAGCCGACAGGAGGGAGCTCCCCAACCAGACACCTATTGCTCCATTCATGAGAACAGCAGATAAAGGCATGTCGAAGCGGGATCCCTTGTAAACTTGCGCGCCACAAATTGGCGACCTAAGGCTAGCGCCGCACTTACAACGTGTCAATCAGGCCAGTGGATATAGACAGCATTTTTATATGCCTCCAGACATATTTTCTGCCAGCAGAAAGACCCCCAGAAAAGGCATCCAATTGCAAACTGCTATAATTTCTCAGTTCGATATTTTGTTCTTGCGCCCTTAGCTCAGCTGGATAGAGTGCGTGGCTTCGAACCATGAGGTCGGGGGTTCGAATCCCTCAGGGCGCGAGACTTTTAATTTACCGGCAAAAAGGCTTGACGCCAGACAGCATCAGAATCGAGCCTGTAAAGCCCAGAAAGCCGCAGCAAAACGTCTTTGGAGTCGCCGTCCGCCTGAGATGCGATAGAATTTAGCGCAGCCTCGGCAAGAGAGCCAGTCGTAGCTTTGCCGCACGCGCTGTCAGGGAGTATGGACGCTCTTAATTAGTCCGTTAACCAGATAGTTCCCTACCATGTCACAACGTGTCCTTTCTTTTCCGCAGGAGTCGGTCCAGGGTGACCCGGAAGAATAATTTCCTTCTTTCCTTTGCCATGACCCTGCGCGGCAGACTGGTTGTGCTTATCTGCCTGGCGACCTTGCCAGCGATGCTCTTCACGGTGTATATCGCCCAGAAAGAACGCAGTGCTGCCATCGAGCGCACCATGGACGATGCGCACTATATTCTCGATTTGCTTTCAAGGGAGCATCTCTACCAGCTTACCGGCGCCGAGGGCCTGTTGCGATGGCTGACGACAAAGCTCTCCGCACAGGGCAACAGTGCTTTCGTCCATGATTCGAATTTTCTCTCTGCCCTCCTTGCCGGATATCCGCAGCTTGGGAACATAGCCATCCTTTCGCCGAACGGCGATGTCATCAACAGCGCCTATCCCCTGCCTGGTGCCATCAATATGTCCTATGTGGACGCCATCAGAAGAGCGCTTCGCTCTAAAGATATCGAGACGGGAGTCTATATCATCGGGCCGATCGTCAAGCGTCCTTTGCTTCACCTGGCTCAGTCCATAAGGGATTCCGGCGGGCAGGTGCGCTGGGTCGTTTTTGTCGCAATCGATCTGGACTGGCTGAAACACCTTGCCGACAAGATTGAGCTGCCCACACAGCACATACTCATGATAGTGGACAGGGACGGCAGGGTGCTGGCCAGCTCGAGCCGTCCCGATGCTCATGCCTACCCGCCCGGTATGCAGATTCCGGAACTTGCGCAGGCAAACAGGCTCAGCAAAGGCATTATCAACATTGTGAGCGCTGGAGTGAGGAGATCCTTCGTCACAGCCCCTGTGGAAGGCATCCCTGGACTGCTGCTTGCTACCGCCGTGCCGTGGGAACATATTTCCGATAAGGCCAACGAGACCTTTTACCGGATGCTCGCCTCACTGACTCTTCTCACCCTCGTAACGGCAGGGTCGGTTGTTTTTCTGGAAGAGGTTGCCTTACTGCGCTATTTACGCTCCCTTTCCAATGCTTCCAGAAGATTCGGGGAAGGTGACTACTCAGCCAGAGTAAATATTCCGCGTGGCTATGGCGAGCTTCAAAATATGGCTCGTGTCTTCAACACAATGGCCGAAACGCTTACAGGCCGTCACCGCGAGCTGACGGAAGCGCGCGACGAGCTAGACAAGCTCAGCCGGCACCTGCAAATAGCTCGCGAATCTGAAGCGCAACGTATCGCCCGCGACCTGCACGATGAAGTGGGACAAGTTCTCACCAGCATCAAGCTGGACCTCTCCAGTTTCCAGAGGCAATGCAAACAGAAGGACCTGGCATCAGAGGCGCAGGAGATCATAGAGAGCAATGTAGCGGCACTTCGCAACAAACTCGACGGTCTTGTTGATTTTGTGCGGCGCATAGCATCAGACCTGCGTCCCCCAGTGTTGGATCGCATGGGACTGGCGTCAGCTATCGAGCTTCTGGCGCGCAACCTGGAAGACAAGACCGAGCTTGTGATTGACCTGGAAATAGGCACTCTGGATGAGCCACTTGACTGGCTGATCTCGACTACAATATATCGCATCGTTCAGGAGGCTCTGACAAACATCGCTCGGCATGCCGAGGCCAGCGAAGTGAGCATCAAGCTCCATCAGACAGACGATAGGATCTCTCTTTCAGTAGAGGACAACGGACGTGGCATGGAAACCGGCGACAGGCAGAAGGAGTCGCTTGGAATCATCGGCATGCGCGAGCGTGCGCGTACTGTCAATGGCTTCTTTTCCCTTGACAGTACCCCTGGAAAAGGTACTGTGGTATCGGTGAAAATCCCTGCAGGAAAAAGCAAAGAGGACCGTGCGCATCCTTCTAGCTGACGATCACACAATGTTTCGCTCCGGGCTCAGACATATTCTGGAGCAAGAATTCCCGCAAGCGGGCATTGACGAGGCTGCCGCCTGTAGCGAAGTTCTCGAGAAGATTCATAAGAGCGACTTCGATCTTGTGATTCTTGACATAGCTATGGGCGCGCTGAACAGCCTGAACATAGTGCCAGATATAAAGAGACGCCACCCGAACACACCTGTTCTGATGTTGAGTATGTACAGCGACAAGCAGTTTATTGTTCAATCACTACGAGCCGGGGCCTCAGGCTATCTTACAAAGGAGCACACCACAGAAGAGCTCATCCATTGTATCCGAGCACTTCTTGCCGGCAGGCGTTATATCAGCGAGTCAATTGCCGAGAATCTAGCCGATTATCTAGCTGTGGGCGGCTCGGAATTTCCTCATGAGGCGCTATCGGGGCGCGAGAGCGAAGTGTTCATGCTGATTGCCTCCGGACGCTCGGTATCAGAGATTGCCGCCCTTCTTTCACTGAGCATCAAGACAGTCAGCACTTACCGCACGCGCATCCTCGAAAAGATGGGACTGCGTTCCAATGCCGAGCTAATGCGCTATGCCTTGCAACACGGTCTGGTCAAATGACTTAAAACAGCTCTTCGGATGAGTTGGCATCAATTGCCGCGTTAAGATACTTGATTGCTCCAGTGAGCCAGCAGACAAAACCTGTGCCAATCACAGCCAGCCCGGCCTTAATGAAGACCGACTCTTGTTGCCCGAAATCTCCCGACACCAGCGACATGCAATAGATGACGATGCCGACGATACAGATGATCGAGCCGATAATGACAAGATTCTTGCCGTTACTGAGGCGAGCCTCAGCAGCCGGAGTCTCGAATTCCACCTTCCTTGCCCACTGTCTGTCCAGCTGAGCCGAATCACCGGTTCCTGTGACTGGAAAATTATTCTCGCTCACACTCATTGTTATCTTCCTCCAAATTTACAGCAATCGTCCGCGACCCCGAGCGCATGGCAAGCAAGATCGCATAAAGCGGCCGTTGAGCCATGCTCAAAAAAGTCAACAGCCACGCCACAAGACCAAAAACCAGAAATACCTGAGCAATCCGGGCGAGAGTCGCAATTTCCAGGACAGCTCCCAGTTTCAACGTACAAACGGAATACATTCCCAGCGGGAAGACCAACCCCCAGTAAAGCGGATCGTAAGTGAACTTGAACCGCCTCACGCCGTGGCGCCATACCCCCAGCACCAGAAGCATGGGAATCCACCAGGTCGCAGTAGCCCAATACATTGTAGTCAGTCCTTTCACAAATGACAGCATGCCGGCAATGACCGGCACCTCCCCGAAGGCATGTATGAGCTCGGCACCGGAAAGGGTCGTAATTGCCATCGCGCCCATATTGATCCAGTAAGGTGGAATCAGGTCGGACGGCTCGAAACGGAAGAACATATACCGGTAAAAGATAAGCGATATCACCCAGATGTAGAGCATCCCTCCGAACAGCCAGAAGGACAAAAGGAACAAAGCCGAAAAGTCTCCGGCCCCCAGAAGTTGCGGCTTCACCTGGCAGCCTAGGACACAGATGGACTGCGTGGCGACGACCGCTACCAGCCAGCCGCCGTTGATTCCCTCCTCTATTGGCGGCTTATCCTTCTGGACAATGAGAAAGACGAAGACACTGTAAGTGCAAGCTATCCAGAGAAATAGTCCGGCCCACCAGAGCGCCTCGGCGGCAAGGGCATTGCCGGCCAGCACATTGAACTGTACCCCAAGCACATTTGTCGCAGCCACAATTGTGAAAAAGCCGAAGGCTCTCTTGTGTGAAAACCAGTCAGCTACAAACTTGGAAGTAAACAGCGAGGCTCTTACGGCATAAAGCAGCCAGAGGAGAACATAAGCCATGATATTCAGCCCGAACAAAAGCCGCGCAACATCATGCAAACCAAATAAGTGACAGTCCACTGAGACTATACCGGTGGCCATAACCAGGGCAAAATAAGCCGGATGCAATGCCCCGACCGTCTTTTGCAAAAAGGCAACCGCCCTTTGACCGGGAGTGGCGCGCCCGGCTGAGGAGAGATTTGGATCTGGGCACATTGCTTCGTTCATACAAATTAGTTTGAACGCCCTGGAAAATTCCTTGTATCAGGCTGAGACCTGAAAAAGGAGTCAGACGTTCTGAGGTTCCGTGTCGGATTTTGTCCTACATGGAGCAACTATCTATGATGCAGGTGCTAGAACCTGCATCATGACAATAATCGATTAAAACTTTCCGTCATTTGCCAGCGACATTAATGCTCTGAGACTGGAAGCAGTGCTAGTATTCGCCAGTGTGTGAGCATTGCATCCTCGAACACTTGTCAGGCACAGCGGGATTGAGCAAACAAGCTACCCCGAATTTGACTGGTGTACATCAGCCGCCCCATTGCCAAGGAAGATCTCCCATGAAGAACTACCAGCGAAACGTAGACTACCCGCTCGCCGATGCACAGCACCAGCGCCTTGAGTCCGAGATTCTCAAGGAGATGCGCCGCAACCTGACAGCCAGGCGCTTTATCGATGTTTTCGGTCCGCTGGGAGCTGGACTGGAAACTGTTTCTTATGAAACATATGGTGAGGATGCCCTTGCCGAAGTGGACCTGGAAGGCGGGCGCGACGCTCGCGTTATCCAGGCTGAGTCGGAAGTTTACAGGCGGATCCCGCTCATCTACAAGGACTTTGTCTTTCACTGGCGCGACGTCGAACTGTCCAGGGCACTTAATGCTCCTCTCGATGTCAGTCGGGCGGTGAGAGCAGCTCACTTTCTTTCGCACAGAGAAGAAGATTTGATTTACAACGGCAATCCTGGACTGGAGATTGAAGGACTGCTCACTGCTGGCAAACGTATGCGCGTGAAGAAGACGAGCTGGAAGGAGTTCGGCAAGGCATACGCCAACGTACGCGAAGCAACTTTATCTTTGCTGAAAGCGCACCATCACGGACCTTATGCTCTTGTGCTCTCCCCGCAGCTCTACGCAGATCTGTTGAAAACAGAGAAGGACATACCGCTCATCGAAATCGATCCGATCCTCAAGCTGTGCGAGGATGGAGTCTATCAATCCCAGGCTCTCGCTCCTGATCAAGCAGTAGTCGTCTCGTCCGGTCCGCAGAATTTCGACCTGGCGATTGCCGAAGACGTAAGCGTGGCTTACCTGGGTCCGGAAAACATGAACTTTTGCTTCCGCATTTACGAAAGTCTTGTCTTGCGCATCAAGCGCCCGACAGCCATCTGTACTCTCGACCTGTAGGGGGCAGTGGCTATGGACGACCGAACATCTGCCTCTGCTGCCGGTTCCCTCTCAAATCTGGCACAAATCCTGGCTCACAATGTCCGTGAACATGTGGAGGTCGTCCTGGAATTGCTCTCGGGCACAAGCGGCGTGAGCGAAGCAGCCAGAACTCGCTTGCTTGCGCATATTGCCGAGGAAGAAAGGAGCAATTCCGAACAGCTCAACGCCCTGCTTGTCGAGTCAGGTTCGCCCCCGCCACGCGAGTTGCGCCTGATGAGAGATCACAGCGAGATGCTCCTGGACATCCTGGACGGACAGATACCACAACCACTCGGGATACGCCTTCTGCACCACTTCGCCGAAGAGCACACCGAACTGCTTTTTCTGGGACGTGAAGACAATAGTGTCGCGCCCACACCCGTGGAATCACCAGGACGGCCTGTTTTCCGCCTGAGCCTCGGCAGCCTGCGCAAGATCTCCTCTGGCGACTTGCCACGTCAATAATTAAATGCGCACCGCCTCAGTACGTCGCCTTCATCTTCACGGTGCGTGTTGTACAGGAGAAGCGAATAATCACGAAGGATGTTTCTCACCAGCCCGTGGCGATGACCGAACACTTTGGTCAGAGCTGCCAGGACTTTGCAATACAGCGGCTCGGCTTGATCATAATTGCCCTGGGCCATGTAGAGCTTGGCCAGACAGCTTTTAATAGCGCATACAACCGGGTGATCCGGACCGTCGATTTCTTCCCTTATTGCCAGGGCTTGCTTGTAGAAGCGTTCCGCCTGCGCATATCTGTCCTGGTAATGGTAAAGAAGGGCCAGCTGATAGGCAACGTCGGCAACGCGCGGATCATTGCGCCCGACTGAAGCCTCAACTACTCTCAGAAGACGCTGATACATGCAGGCAGCTTCCATATGCTTGTCCTGACACGAATACAATCTTCCCAGCTGGCACAGATATTTCGCCACTCTCGAATCGGCGGCGCTAAAGGATAGCACCGACAGCCTCAGGCAGCCCCAGTACAAGGTTTCAGCTTCTAAGTAGTTCTTTTCGTGAAAATGAGCAGCGGCACGCGCATCAAGCTGTTCGATCTCATAGAGGGCCATATTCTTGTCGCACTCGTACCCTGCTGTCTCTTGTCCGTACATGCTAAACCTCCCGTCGCCAGGCAATCATGCCTGCCAGGCGCCTCTACCATTTGGAAATCTGCGGTTTTGACTGGTAACAATCGCAAGTACTATGAGTCTATTGGAAGCTCATGAGTATTTCATGAGCGCCTGACAACCCAGACCAAGGCGGGACATCTCCGAAATCGCTCTTCTATCCTGCGTTTCCAGCATAATGACGGCTTGCCGTGTCATAAAGAAAAAATGAAAGCAAAACTTCAAGAGCGCTTGCGCGGTTGTCCAGGGCAGCAGCCTCCTGAAGGTAGCACCAGACCAACCGGTTGGCATTCAAAGCCAGGAAAGACTGACTCTACAAGGCGGCAGCCCATGATGTCGCTGAGCACCTCAGCAAGCACCGACCGATAGTCGATGTTTATCTTCAGTCCGGCCGGACCAAGAAGATCGAAAGTCTGTTCATCAAGACCTGGCCACTCGCCGAGGATTTTGCCGCCGTTTATCCTGCTGCCCATGGCCATGAGGGCGAAGCCCCGACCATGATCAGTTCCGAGCGAGCCATTTTCATAAATACGGCGGCCAAATTCGGTCATCACAAGCGTTGTCACACAATGCCTCTCATCCTTGAGGTCAGCATCGAATGCGGCAAGCCCCCGCGCCAGAAGGTCAATGCTGCCGGCTTGCAGCCCGTCGCCAGTCCCTTGAAAAAAATGCGTGTCCCAGCCACCGATATCCAGACAAGCCACGGCGAGCCCGACTCTTGCTTTGATCAACCGGGCAATTTCTCTGAGCCCGGCTCCGAAGTTGTCGGCAGGATAGTCCGCCCCACCTTCGGGGCTGTAAGTTTTGCCCCGGAGAGACTCGACCCGTTTCAGCAACTCAAGAGTGGACTCTCCCTGGCGCGCCAGAATATCGACTTCAGCGCCATACAGGCATGAGAGCACGGAAGATACTGTACCGGCATCGCCGGAAGGTGTCTTGATCTGCATCTCTTCCAGGCGATCGAGAGCGCTGGCAGCAGGCGCCCCTCGCAAGGACTCAGGAATTGTTTGTCCGATTGCCACGGCCGAAAGGGGTGTGGTGAAAGCGGCTCCAAGCCGCAAATACCGCCCCAGCCAGCCACCGCCTATGCTGTGTCCGTACGACTCGCCATGCTCCATTTGATCTTGAGCCTCGAAGTGAGAGCCGGTCGGATTATCCGAGCCGACTGCCTGCACGATCCCCAGACGCCCTTCTTTAAAAATAGGCAGGAGCGGGGACAACCTCGGGTGAAAAGCATAGAAGCCATCAAGGCGCAAAGAGGCATCAGCATCCTTGCCGGCAGTGGCAGGCGGAGCTATGGACAGTGTCGGTCTCACGGCATAATAGCGGTCATCCCCATAAGGAACTACTAGATTAAGCGTATCGGCACCGCCGCGCAAGAAAATACACACAAGGGTTTGCGCCGCGCTATCAGAGCAACAGGATTCAGCTCCCAGAGCCAGCCGCCGCAAAAAGCCGCGGCGCGACAGTCTACCCATTCTCAATACCTCTGAAATGCCGGGGAAGCAAGGATGAGACCAAACAGCTCAGACCTGTAGCAAGCCTCCTTCAAGCCCTGTCTGGCGATATAGTCCGCCAGCGCCTTTAACTCCAGCGGACTGCCTGCACGCCCGACAAAATGTGCAAAGAGTAGCTCAGGCTTCAAGCCATCGGCTGACCTTGCGCCAATTGCTTGCGCCAGCTCGTCCAGCGAAACACTGACCCCCGGGATTTGATTTGATGTGAGAGCAAAAGCAAAGTTCCAGCGCCAGATCAATGTGCCGAGCCACGGCTCCATCTCGTCGGGATAGCCGTCGGGAGTTGGATATTGAAACAAGCCCTGCCCCATCCTCATCAAATATTCAATAAGAGGTTGTCCTGCGTGCGTATCGGCGCCGCAAGCCCGCAGACAACTGACAATGTAATGAAATGGTTGCTTGAATTTGCTTGTTTTGGCCGCCCGGAACTCCTCCGATAAGAAAATCATCCGCAGCAGCGATTTGATGTCCCCGTCGTTCTTCATGAAATCGTAGGCAACAGCATCCACAAGCGAAGCTGGTCGCCCCTCAGATACGAAACGGTGTACAAGTTTGAGGGCGATATGACGCGCCGTAGACGGGTGACAGCAGAGATGATCGACAACAAGATCGAGATCGCGCGCACCGCCGCCAGCTGGAATTGTCAGGCCCAGTACATGTTTTTCCCCATCATCATGCAGGCTTTCATCGAAATAGACAGTACCCCGGCCCCACTTATCGCGCAAGCGCCAGCCGGTAAGACAGCGAGCTACTTCAAATACATCGCTCTGGCAGTAGCCGCCATGCACGCCAAGTGTGTGCAGCTCGAGCAGTTCGCGAGCATAATTCTCATTGGGAACATCTAGCGGAGAGCCTTTTTTGTTCTCCTTGCCGTCGAGATATACGAGCATGGCCGGTGACAGAGCCGAAGCCTTGATGAGATCACGGAACTTCCCCAGAGCATGAGCGCGAATAACCAGGCGATCGTCGACTGGCTTGAGATAGATGCAGTCTCCCTTGTCTATATTTATGTTGAGATGGTCGCTCCAGAAACCGGACATGACTTCGAAAAGCTGGCGCTGGCTATAGATGGCGCGCAGCAGAGTGTGGCGAATGATGTCCTGACGAAGAACCGGCTTGCGGAATTCATAACAAGTGCCAGCATCGAGGTGGATTGTCTCGAAGCGACGCGCGCGCAAGTCGCAAGCAGTGTCGTCAATTCTCTCGGGCTGTAGTTGCTCCTCCAACCAGTGCTCTGCTCCTAGCTGCTCGACCCTTTCCAGATCTCCTGGCCAGGGTCCAAAAGCAGCGGCAGACAGCAAGTGGAAGGATGGGTTGACTGAGGCACCGGCAGCGACGCTCACCCTGTCGGGAACAGTCTGACCGAGGCTCCGGGCAACAAAGCTGATTGCCTTCTGGCAACCGGCAAGCGGCATGGCGCTGCCCATCAGAAGGCAAGCCCGCAACAAAGCACGCCGTGTGAGTTGCATTCTGGTTCCTCAGCCGCTTACCCGAGCTTGCGTTTCTTCCCCCTGACCGAGACAGTTGGCCGATTGCACCGCGGCCGCCCGCTCACCCAAATCGGCAGAGACTCCTGCCGATTTCCGAGGTTTCAGAAAAGCCCTTGTTACAGCTCCGCAACCGATAATCATCGCCATTGGCAAAATGACAAACCAGCCCAGAATTGGAAGAAGACAAGACAATTCAAGCACAATCCCCCCGCGCACTGTGGTGCGCCAGGGGCGCTCGGCGTCAGACGGAGACGGTAAACGCCTGCCAATTAGCGTTACCAGCCCGGATACTCCTGTGTGCGCGTAAACGAAATAAAGACAGACGAGAGCGACGGCGCAGACATTCCCGACCCCGCCCATATGCTTGCCGATTGCCCCAGCCAGGAAAACGACAGAAGCGCTTATGGGCAGCCCCACCCAGAACGACTTTACCAGCCCGGCATCGCAACTGTCAGCAACACCTGCAACCATCCCTGGCCACAGGCTGCGGCAGAAAAGCCAGAGGGCAGGCAGGGCAAGCATCAATCCCAGAATGACGAAAAAGATTGCCAGCGTGTCTGCCATCAGCATGGTCTCTTCTCCTTCTGGCGGGCTGAACTCAGCAACTGTGTCACTTAACACCAGTCTATACTCTTTGGCGCCTGTCCACCTGACCTGAGCAGCTGTCCAGTTGCCGCGGACAAAAGCTTAAACCCAGCTTCACTCTGGACTTTTCGCCGGCGGCTCGGGAGCATTAGCCTCGGCATAGTCACTTATGAAAGAATCAGCTCTTTCGGTCATCGCCGCCCGCACGAGATCTGCCATCGCCGTACCGACAAGCCCGCCGTTGGTCTTCTGCCAGGTGGCGCCTTCTGTTTCGACAGGTGCCTCACCCCGGCAAAGTTCCATATTTTGATAAAGGTCGACGTTGACAAAATAAGCCAAGAGCGCTGCCGCAGGCATGACAGCGACATGAAAAGCTAACTTTCCCAGGTTGCGATCGCCTGTAAAGGCCTCAGCTGGGACAACGGCAATGCCTGCATGTTTGAGACGCCCTTCGATATCGGCGCGCACGGCTTTTTCCGAGATCCCGGCTGCAGCAAGTGCCGGTGGCATCTTATCGACCGATACGCATATACCCTTCAAGCCTCTCAAAGATCTCACCTGCGGGCTTATCACCTGTCCGAAAGATGGGGCTGCTGTAGCCGTCAGAACAAAGAGGGCGGCGAGCGACACGAGCCAGCCTTTTAAGAGAAAGGTCAATTTCTTCATGAGCATCCTCCGAACATGAGGCTATTTTAGAAGGTCTCACATTGGCTGTCTTGTCCTTCAAGATAAGTTCACCCCTGAAGGTAGCGCTTATTTGCCTGTTTGGGCGACCTGTCCGGCAAGTCCAATGATTTCTCCTTGCAACGCTTGTGCCTGCCGTATGCTTGCGTGAATCCGGCCACTTCTATATAACCGGACTAAGAGATGTCGACAACACTTCAGCTGTGTGGAATCACCGGCAATAAATACAGTACTTGCAGGCACACGATCACATCATAGGGCGGCAACATGAGCGAACACATCCAGGATCAAATTCGCACGAAGGAGCTTTTACTCGTTGACAACGAAGGATGCACCAGAGCGCGACTCGGAAGCGATGAAAGCGGCGGCGTCACCCTGAATTTTTTCGACAGCAAGGCAAGCTCCAGGGCCAAAATCGGGATTCTGCCTGATGGCAAGGCCACAGTTTCCCTTTCCCGCGCTGACGGGTCATCGCACTTCTGCCTGCTGGTCGACGAAGAGGGACATAGCCTGATGATCGGCTACGACAACGACGGTGTGGAGCGCTTCAAGCTGGACATCCAGGGCAATGGCAGCCACACAGAACTGTCCTTCTCCGACAAGAATAAGAAGCCCCGGATGGTGATGATGTCAGAAGATCGGGGTCCTGCTGGGCTCTTCATCCTCGATCATCATGGAAAGGCTCTCTTCACTACCATTCCCTGAGCCGACCGCCGATACCCGAGAAATCGCCAGCAGAAGTCCTGCCGCAAGATATTGCTGCTAATATCTGATGGACCTCGCCGTACTTCCGCGGGTATCGCTCCATCTCATGCCGTCATTGTTTTTCAGACTCACGGTCTTTCTTGCCGCCTTTCTGCTGTTTGAAATACAGCCCTTAGTAGGAAAGATCGTCACCCCGCGTTTTGGGGGAGCCGCAGCTATATGGGGAGTCTGTCTCCTGTTTTTCCAGCTAGTGTTGCTCGGCGGATATACCCTTACATATATATTAAGCAAGCTGCGGCCCCGTCTTCAATCCCTGTCCTATATTGCTGTCATGGTGCTTTCTCTTGTCTGGCTCAGCTTGCCTCTTTTCTGGATGCCGCATAATCCATATACGCCGGCGCGAACGCTCTTGATACTTCTGGCAGTCAATCTCGGCATACCATGCCTTCTTCTTTCCACAGTAAGCGGGACAATGCAGAACTGGTTTCGCCTTTCTGCTTGCGGCAATCCCTACCCCCTGTACAGCCTGTCGAATTTCGGCTCGCTTCTGGCATTGCTTTCTTATCCGACCTTGATCGAACCGCACCTGTCCATCGAGACTACAGTTCGCTACTGGCACTATGGCTACCGCCTGCTCGTCGTCATTGCCTGCCTGTCCGGGCTGTTGCTTATCAAGAACTCAGCAAACAAGACTGCCCTGGGGGAGGATTCTGGCGCCGGAAGCCCAAGACCTGGTTTTAGAGACATCGCCTGGTGGATGTCCTTGAGTTGCGCTGGCACCATGGTTCTTCTTACTTACACCTGTCACCTCACGCAAGATATCGCCCCGGTTCCTCTGCTCTGGGTAATCCCGCTGAGCCTTTACTTGCTCAGCTTCATCCTATGTTTTGCCAACCAGAAGTTTTATACGAGAAGCTTCTTCCTTCTTGCAGGACCATTGCTATGGATAATGGAAACCTTGCTCTGGTGGTCGGTATGGCTAGACAGCCTCTTTGTTCTGGCCGTAATGTTTTGCTTCTGCATGACCTGCCACGGCGAAATTGTTCTGCGCAAGCCGCCGGCAGCGCACCTGCCCATATTCTATCTGGCGCTGGCCGCTGGCGGCGCAGCAGGCGGCATATTCATCAACTTCGTGGCTCCCTTTATCTTCAATTTTTATGGCGAGAAGGTGATTATCATAGCCTTCATGCTCTTCCTCTGCTTGCGCGAAAGTGCTCTTGCCGCCAAAGGAGCTGCAAGACACGCTCCTATCAAGCTGGCTTATCTGACATTCATTGCCACCGCCTGCATTATCATTGCAGCATTCATGAGTATAGAGCCTGCCAGTGTGCTCACCAGACAGCGCAACTTTTACGGCGTACTCACAGTCACGGACACGGCAGATTGCCGGAATCTTGTCAGCGGAACAATCATCCAGGGAAGCCAGCTTAAAGATCTCAAGCTAAGGCAAACCCCGACACGTTATTACTGCCCTGAAGGCGCAATCGGTTTTGTCGATCGTTTAATCCGTAAAAAAGATCCCGAATGCCCGGTCAGCTACGGACTGATTGGGCTGGGGACCGGCACAATCGCAGCTTATGGTAAACCCGGAGACAACTTTGTCTTTTATGAGATCGATCCCAAAGTAGAGAAGATTGCCCGGAAATTTTTTACCTTTCTCGACAGATCGAGGGCACACATAAGCATTACCGGCGGTGACGCTCGCGTTTGCCTGCAGCGAGAGCAGCCTCAGTCATTTGATCTCATGGTCATCGACGCCTTCAATGGCGATGCCATTCCCATTCACCTGCTCACTAAAGAGGCCCTGAGCCTTTACCTCAGTCACTTGAAGCCTGATGGCATGCTGCTGTTCCACATCTCCAATCGCTACGTGAACCTCGAGCCCGTACTGGGACACCTGGCTCTGGATGCTGGGCTCAATGCTTTCACTATAAAGCACGCAAGCGGCAAGTACGTCGCCATAGCAAAAGACAACGGCTTTAATTCCTCGGACTTTCAAGTCATGGAA
>JAHFBI010000009.1:0-11907 GCA_023250095.1 Candidatus Melainabacteria bacterium | reverse complement strand
GGCTCTCGATTCGCACCTGCAGCACGGCGCTGCCAACCGGGCTCTGGACGGACGATTACAGCAATCTTTTCTCAGCGGTCTGCCTGTCCATCAAACCACGCTGAAGCCATCGCTATTTCTTCTTAGGCAGGGAATTCTCAAACAATTCCGCCTGGCAACTCAAGTGCTTGCTGCGCAACATGGTGGCATAAGTCTTGAGAGCCTGACGTTTGCCGTCATCGGACGGGCAGACGGCAAGCACATCCTTGAGCGTCTTGCCTTCGATGAGAGCAGCTTCTTTGTTCTTGCCCTGATCACGCCGAAGTTGAGCCAGGGTGCAGCCAACCATGACACTTCCCCTGTCCAGAGCTGTGGCTGCCGCCAAACAGCTTTCGGCATCATGGAATCTGCCAGCAAGGCGATAACAATTAGACAGATCGACCAGACCCTCGCAAACTACAGGCGCCATGTTCGGATCGCGCTTGTAACCATCCTGGTAGCCGTTGAGAATGCGCTTCCAGATGATTTGGGCCTCGGAAAACTTTTTCTCGTTCTCATAAAGTCTCGCAAGCTTCGTCAGCGGGTCGAGCAACTCCGCCGAGGCGGCACCATAAGAACCCTCAAGAATTTTCAACTCACGTTTGAAAACAGGCTCAGCCTTGTTGTATTCGCCTTTAAATACAAAGAAAGATGCCAGACTGTCCAGACAACCTGCAACACGCCGGTTGTTCGGGCCAGACCTTTTCTCCTGAGACTTGAGCTGGTCTTCGAGAATCGCCTGGCAACGCTGGTCATCTCCCTTGACAAAGTAGCTCCTGGAGAGAACCGTGCGAATTTCCTCGAGCCGGGCATCTTGCTCTTGTCCTGGAGGCATCTTCATTGCTTTGCCGAGCATACTCTCATATGCGCCAATCATTTTGCAAAAGTCTTCCTTCGAAGAGCCAGACTCCTGGCCGCGACAAAAACGCTCCCTCATCTTGATGTCGCGATATGTGCCCTGTCCAAAAGCGGTCGAGCAAAAGCCTAGAGCCAGACACATGGAGATCAACGCTACCCGGGCGTTAAGAAGGGAAGCCGCAGTCCGGTTGTCAGCCTGGGCTGCTTTCACAGGTGAAGCGCTGGCTCTGGTGTCATCTTTCTGCCCCAAAACGCTCTTCTCCGACCGCTCACAAGTATTGTTCCCCAGAAGGCAACATTCTTAGCAAGAGACGCCTGGACAAAGAGCCGTCCCGAGCAGGCAACACTTGCCGGCAGCAACATGATCTCAGCGTTTTCCAAGTTCAACGGGGTGCTCAGAGTCACACGAGGCAGGCTCAACCAGGGCAAGGAAATTTCTGGCAGGACTGAGTGCTCCTGATTTGCCTTGAACTTGCAAAATAGTTATCATGTCCCCAGGAATTCAGCAGCAGGGCCACTCTGGCGCTGTCCATCTCCTGAAAAGGGATTAGGCAGTCCTTAACCAGGCACTCAAGAGCAAAGCCGTCGGCCATGACTTTCTACACTTATGTCCTCAAGTGTGCCGACGAGAGCTTCTATACCGGTTGGACAACCAATTTGCCAGGACGGCTCAAGGCACACAATTCAGGATTGGGAGCGAAGTATACACGAGCGAGACTGCCTGTGTGTCTCATTGCCTGCTGGGAATTTGCCTCGAAAGCAGAAGCCATGAGCTGGGAGTGGCACATCAAACAGCTGACCAGGCAACAAAAGCTTAGATTAATACAGGAGAAGCAGTCTCCTGCCGCTGACCAAATCAATTGAGCCGACATCTGCATGCCAGGTTGCAGCCGGAGAGGATGAAGCAAAGGGAGCGATTATATATAATCATCCAAAGTGTATTGCTTTAGGTAGTATGTCTTTACAGCCTGAAAATTCCAGGAGGAGCAGGAGTGTCTCAGACCGCTAGAATCATCGGCGAAGTTAACGAGGCGCTGGCCGGCCCGCACGTTCTCGACCGGGACCTGGTGAAACGTCTGGTCGATCTGGCGCGCGCGCTGGAACTTGGACTGGAAGACGCCTGCCGCACGAATCTTGAACTGGCAGCCATGGATCAAAACGTTATTTCCGCAACCAATGCCCTGAAGCTGTCCTGCGAAGCTCTGCTGAGAGCCTATACGCAGAAGGCCCAGATCGACCCGGCGGCAATCGCCAATGCCGTGGAGGTCCAGATCAAAATCGGGGCAAAACTGGCCTCCGACCAGCTCGAGCCCGAAAAGCGCTGAGTCCATCCTGGCAGCCGGACTGATTTTTCTTGCCACCGCCGGCAGTGCCTGACGATTCCCGAGGCGTTGCACTCGACATTGTTCATGGCAGATCTGTCTGGCAGGTGCGCAATACATGAGCAAATAATATTAAACCGAGATTCAAGCCGTAATTTAATCCTGCAAGCAGTGAGGGACAGACCCGAGCCGGGTAAAGAAGTCTCAGGACGTTGTGAGGTGGAGAATGAGTCGATTTTATCCAAATAACAACTCATCGCTGACGCATTACGGCTATGACGAGGCGTCCATGCAGGCGCGGCGCAGACAGCTGGGGATGTTCGGTGGCTTCGTGATGGTGCTTCTGGCGGTTGCGGCCCTCTTGTCAAGACTCTAAGTTCCTGTTGTGCTTTCTTGAGTCTGAGTTTCCACATTAGATACTGAATTCTCTCCTGATCTCAAAGAACATATAATGGAGCCGGTCTTGCGATACCTGGCACCACCTGGACAGTGTGAATATCTGCCTGGACAGCTTTCATGCATGGAATATGAGCAAGTGCGCTCTCTTACTCCACAAGAGTACCTGGAAAGGATCAACCAGGGCTGGCGCCGTGCCGGCTTTGTCTTGTTCCGTCCACACTGCCAGTTGTGTGCCGCCTGCCAGCCGCTCAGGATACCTGTCGATAAATTTCGCCCTGACCGCAGCCAGAGGCGAGTACGCAAGTGCAACGAAGGGCTCGTCCGTCTTGCAATCGGGGCACCGCATATAACACCAGAGAAGCAGCTTCTGTACAGACGCCATCACTGCCATCATTGTGAAAGCAAGGGATGCCCACAATATTCAGCTGACGATGCCGCCTTACACTTGCAAATGCTCTGCAGCAATCCCTTTGCCACAGAAGAATGGTGCTATTACATAGACGACAATCTGGTGGCTGTCAGCTATATAGATCCTCTCCCCGATGGACTGTCCGGCGTATACTTCTTTCTCGATCCCGATTATTACAAGCACTCGCTCGGCACCTGGATCGCTCTGACAATGATCGACCGGGCGAAAGCAGCGTCCATGCCCTATGTCTATCTTGGGTACTACGTAGAAGGCTGCCGCTCCATGGAATACAAAGATCGCTTCGCTCCCAATGAAATTCTCGGGAGCGACTTACAATGGCACAGCCATTGTAAGTGAGCAACGCACTCGCCCAACACTGAAAGCTGGCAGCTGAAAGCTAAACGCTAAACGCTCAACAGACAGCACTCCACCGACCACGGCTCGCTGTGACAATTTCCAGATATCACTTGACAGCCGCAAAAAAATGTTGGATTATTGCGGCGTCCCGCATAGCCGTTTCCTTACCACATAGGAAATCAAAGCCTCGTCCGGCCCTTACGCCGGACTTGCTCTGCCGCGCCCGCCTGCGTCGCATCACATATGCAGCCACTGCCTGCAGATGAGAATGTCTTTGCCATGGAGCCGCCGCCATATGACAGAACCAGCTACTCTAGAAAGATCAGAACGTCCGGTCGAGTCGAGCCGCCAGACCGTCAATTCGGAAAACGTCAGAAATCTCTATCAGAACATCAATTCGCTGAGCCGCCAGAGCGACAGCGGCCTATCAGTCAAAGATGGCACCATCAACTTCACCGCTCCCAACAGCCATCCGCTTGCAGACCTTTTTCCCGGGCTTGGCAATGAGAGCCAGCCTCGCCAGATTCGCCCAGAAAAGCTGGAGAAACATGGACAGCTTGTCCGGGGCGAACGCGCCAGAGAAGAGATGCAGCAATTCCAACAGCTGCTCAAGCAGGGCGGAGTCTCGCAAGAGTCCCCTTGGGTTGGCCTCTGCAAGGCTCAGGGAGGATCTGACTGCCAGGAGCAGTCTGCGCCAAAAGAACGCTCGACCATGTCCTTGCGCACTGAAGGCAATCTTCAATTCCAGCCGGCAGTATCCGGACAGGACATCGACCCGCAATACCGCAGCCTGCTCAAGTCAGGCAAGAGCGGCTTGACTGATTCTTCTCCCTGGCAAAGCCTCAGAGCCGCGCAAGGAGAAAATGGCTCTGCCCAGCACGTACCCGGACAAGACCCACCTCTGGAGAACACGGGCAAACCGGTGCAAGGACAGGATTCCCGTCTGGAAAGTTCAGCCCTCAAGGAGCAAAGACAACAACTCACCCCGGAAGAATTCCGCCACCTGTTCTGGAAAGACTTCTGGAGCACATACCAGCAAGATATGGCCAAAGGACAGATGTGGCGATTCTGGCCAGACTTTACCAACCGCCTCTGGGATGACATAAAGCGACGCACGCAACCGCCGGATGTCCCTCCGCAACCCAGGCCGGAGCCGACTCCAACTCCTGAACCCAGGCCAGAACCTAAGCCCGAGCCCAAACCAGAACCTAAACCAGAGCCTAAACCAGAGCCGACTCCGACTCCGACGCCCTCCGGCGATGTCAAAACCGCTCACGATCGCCTGCAGCGAGATGCTGAGAGCAACATCGCCGATCCTGCTGAACGACAGCGCATAATGCAGTATGCCGATCAATTCCAACAGCGGGCTTCCGAGCAGGGCTTGAGCGACCAGGAAGTAGCAAAGACTTTCGACGAGACAGCAAGACTCCTGGAAGCAAAAGACGGCAAAATCCCCCAGGAGGAACGTGCACGCGTTGCTGAAGGCATCATGTATCATGCAGCCAATCCCAAGAATATAGATCAAGGCATGCATCTCACTTGCAACGTGACGACGGTCGAGGACCGTACTTTCACGCGCAATCCGTCGACAGCCGCCAAAATGATCACCGATGTCGCGCTCACCGGTCAGTGGACCGCCCCGGACGGCAAAGTAATCACCGTGGACCAGCAGAGCCTGGTGCCAGGCGCCGAAGAAAGAACATTCCCCCCGCGCGACGGCGCACGCACGCAGGCCTCTCAAATTTTTCAGGTGACAGCGCTCGATGATCTAGGACAGCGTCAGAACCCGCCAGTGCAATTCTTGCAACGCCGCCCGCAAGGACAGGGTGATACCGGCGAATTCTGGGCCGACATGAACGGCAACGTCATTCAAGCCTTCGGCGGGTTGGATGGCAACAGCATCTATCAAGAAGGCAAGCGCCTGACTGGTGGCGGAGACTGGCTGCTGTCCAACGGAGATAATTTCAACTCCGCTCAACAACTGGGTCAGAAGCTGCAAGAGTTGAAGAACCAGGGACAGCTTCCGGCAGTGATTGTCGTCAATGGCTACGATCCTATCTTCGGAGGTAATAAACCAGGCGGTCAGCCAAATCACGTCGTCTCCATAAGAGACATCGACACATCCACCAACCCGCCGCGTGTGTTCATGGATAATCAATGGGGCTCGGGAAGCGACGGCTGGGTTTCACTCGACGATCTCTACCGCGCCAGCGTTTAACGAGTCACTTCAAGAGGGTCTGCTCAATGTCTCCATTCGATATGCCGCCATCCCAACCCAAAGACTCACACCCACCATCAAGTGAAATTCGGGCTCTCATGGACGCAAGGCAGTGCTCGTCAGAAAATCTGTGCCTGGTGTCCCTCAGCCACGATTCGGGAAAGCCTCTTGCTGCTGCTCGCCAGGCTGAAGTCAGCCAGGACGGTGCCATCAAGTCTTTCACGCTGCCGTCAGGCTGGTCGGCCGGTGATAACGCATCAGGCGGTATCGGGCAGAGGCATATAGAAAGATTCAACCCCCCGCTCGACAAAAGTGTGGAAATAAGCGTTTATTACCGCGGGTTGCCCATATCGGATCCAGGGGCCGGAGCCTTTCAAGACATCCTCAAGGCCAAGCCCGCCGCTCAGCGGCCGGAGATGCTCACCGCAGACGAAGTGCGCAAACTGCAAGAAGCGATGGGCACCATGACCATCGGCGACAATCAGTATACAAATCCCTCGACAAATCCTCGCTATGCCCCCGTCTTTCATGTTAACGCCGCCTATACTACCCGTCTGAACGGCAAAACCGTCCTGGGCGTTGAAGGGAGCTTCGTTGACGAGACCGGGAAACGCATCAACGATTACACCGGCTATTTCATCGATCGTGACGGCAACGGCAAGAATATTCAGGAAATCTTTTATCAAGCGCCACCGGACAAGTATCCTCGTTACTTGCTCAAGTTCAAGGACTCCCTCAAGAATAATCTCGAATGGAATTAACTGACTCAGGGCGTGGACGGACTCTTCGCCCCGGCAAGCCGGTCCATGAGTTTCTGGCTTAGACCGGATGTTGCTGATTGACCCAGTCTGCGGGAGATTGCCAGGGCACGTCGTAAGAGCGGCTCTCTGCAAGCAGCCAAAGAAGGAATTCGCTCATCATAGCTGGCAAGAGACTCGAGAGCAACAATAAGACTCTGCTCCCGGGGATGCCCCGATCTCTCGATTTCGCGGAGCCCTATCAAGGCCTGTTGCTGGGCCGTCTCATATTTGCGGTTGGCAACGAACAGCCGGGCTAAAATCAGGCGTAATCTAGACCTGTCCTCGGGTGGTGCAGCAGATTGCGTCTTCATTATGGCAGTTGCCAAAGAAGCATAATTGCTCGCATCACGGAACGACTTGCGTCCCATACAAATAGCAGCCAGTTGCGTATAACATCTGCTGGTCTCCACATCCTGGCTCTGCCCGCCGCTGCGTGAGAACTCCAAAGACTGTCCGGCAAGATTCTCAGCTGCCACAAGATCGCCCTGTTGCCGGAAAAATTCCGAGGATTTACGCAATAGAATCGCCTTATCCAAACTTGAAAGATCGCTTGCAGGAGCAATGATGCCGGCAGCCTGCTTGTAGCAGTCAGCAGCAGCCTGGCGATTGCCCTTCTCAACATATACAGATCCCCGATTCACCAAGCTCCGCCCAAGCAGCCCGCTTTGCCCTCCCTGACTTTCTTTAAGAAGCCGAATTACTTTGTCCAGCAACTGGGAAGATGGGTCCAACAATTTCTCGGAAGACAGCTGCACACAAAGATCGTTGGCTGTTTCGCAGAGCCTTTTTAACTGCGCATGTGTCTGGGCCATGTCCTTACCACCGGCCTGCGGTGCAGCTAATCGCGCATCCAGATCTGAGTCAAGTTGCCTGCTCAAGGAAAGCCAGTGTCTCTCTTCTGCTTGCTTTGCACCAGCCAACCTGCGATCGATTTCGGCTGATTTTGCCACTTCTCCTTGAACATGATAGAGGTCTGACAGCTCCTGCAGGCTGGCGACAAGCATCTTTTCCCTGGCACTGCCTGTATAATTCTCAGCTACAGCAAGAGCCTGCACAAACTTATCCTGGGCGCCAGCGTAACGGCCCTCATCAAATTCCACCTGTCCGCTCACGTCGAGCTGATGCCACTGTTTCAGAGGCTCAGCCGGGGTTGACCCAGTCCATATCCCAGACATCTTCACAGCGATCCCTGTTGCCAGGCATGTCACCAACGCCACCACAGCCAGTCCGATGACATAAGGACTGACGGCTCTTTTTCGGGCATCTTCGCGCCGCCGCAGCAACTCAAAGCGCCTGCGGGCAGCATCGAACCAGCTAAGAGTGGATGATCGCTGGATAGCTTCAATGTCCTGAGCGAGCTCATGCATACTTTGATAGCGCTGCTCAGGATTCTTCGCCAGACACTTCAATACAACTGCCTCAATAAGGCTCCCCTGCGGAACACCAGAGAGATGCCGAGCCAGCCCCTCGGGCAGATCGTTCATTTGTTTGTGGACGACCTCAAACATGCTGGCTCCATCAAAAGGAGCCTGTCCGCTCAGGCATTCGTAAAACAGACAACCCAGGGAATAAATGTCGGAACGCTGGTCGAGCTTGCCGCCCTGGCATTGCTCCGGACTCATATAATACGGGCTGCCAAAGATCTCGCCTGTCTGAGTCACCTTGAGTGGTGTTCGCCCATCAAGATCGTCAAGCTTGGCGATCCCGAAGTCGACGACTTTAACCACCTCACCACCGTCGGCGGCTTTCAACAACATGATATTGCTTGGCTTGAGATCTCTGTGCACGACCCCCTTCTCGTGCGCATGTTGCAAAGCAAGGCAGGCTTGATAAACAATGGCAAGAGTGTGCTGAAAGCCCACAGCACCGCTGGATTCGATCAAATCGGACAGAGGCGCGCCTTCCAGATACTCCATGACCAGAAAGGGCTGTTCCCCCCTGTGAAGTCCGAATTCATAAATTCGCACAATGTGCGGATCATCGAGAGCGCTCAGTGTTTGCGCTTCCTGCTGAAAACGCAGCATGAAGCGCCGATCAAGGGTGCGATGCAGGTGCAACATTTTTACAGCCACAAGCTTCTCAAGCAGATTGTGCCAGGCTTTGTAAACGGTGCCCATACCACCTTGCCCGAGACAGGAAACTATCCGGTAGTGCCCGCCGATTGTCTGTCCGATCAACGGATCTGCAGGCTCAATCGGAGCGAAAGGGGCATCAGGCAGAGTATCATCTGCCTGATGAGCAGGCTGCTGCGCCGAAGATGAGCTGCCCTGGGGCACAGCCTCTGACAGGGCTGGATCTTCTGTGGACCCGGAAGAAGACGACGATGGTGAAGAAGATGATGACGACGGGGACACTTCCTCGGGGTCCAGATCCTTTTTAGACAGCAAGTCATCTTCCGGAAATGTCATTCTCGCCCACCAGGGTCCATCATTATCAGGATTATGGCAGAGTAGCTCGAGAATTTTCTTTGCACTGGCATCATGACGCTCGCTCCTGTTCCAAGTGCTCACAACCCTGCCGAGCGACAGTCCCGAATATCTAACATTTATATGACGATGCGCGAATTTACCTCTCTGAAGGGTACTAATATCGGTAAGGCATATTGCTAACATCTGATGACAACCTTTCTATTGGATCTCTCATACGCATGACTGGCACCGCAAAACGAGACACACCACCCCTGCGTCTGATAATCCGGATTAAACATCTGGCTCTGTTTTTCTTGTGCCTGTCAGTCATATCAGATGGACTCCTTAGCCAGATTTCACCGGCAGCCACTTCTCCTCCTTCTGCCAGCGCGCCGATTGCCGATAAATGGGCGGTAGTGATCGGCATCAGCAAGTTTGCCGATCCCAGAGTGCCGCAGCTGAAGTATTCAGCTAAGGATGCAAAGGACTTTTATGATTATCTGATCGATCCTGCAGGAGGCAGATTCCGCGCTGACCACGTTCAGCTTCTGCTCAACGAGGACGCCACCAAAGTCAACATCATGGATACAATCGGCGACTCCTTCCTGCCGCATGCCGCTCTCCCGGATGATCTTGTCGTCATCTATCTCTCCACGCACGGCTCGCCTGCCGGCGCGGATATTCGCGGCGTCAACTACGTGGTGGCAGCCGATACGCAGGTAGACAAGCTCTTTGCCACGGGGCTGGAAATGCGCCAGTTGCTCAGGATCATAAAGGAGCGCGTGCATACCAAACGTATCATGCTGGTAATGGATACCTGCTACAGCGGAGCCGGTGCTGCCGAAGGTCACAAAGGACTCACGCGCAGCAACATCGACCCGCAGGGGCTCGCGCAGGGCATTGGCAGCATAGTAATTTCATCGAGTTCCCCGGACCAGCGGGCGTGGGAATCCGACCAGCTTCACAACAGCTATTTCACACGCTATCTCATCGATTCATTGAAGGAAGACACCGGCAAAACGCCAATTACACAATGCTTCAATTCAATGAAGCAAAAGGTCCAGCAGGCAGTTTTGCGCGACAAAGGAGAGATGCAAACACCTGTTCTTGCAGGCGCCTTTACCGGTCCAAGCCTGGTCCTCGGTACTCTGCCGTCCTCGGTACGAATGCCACCGACCGCGGTGCCGCTCTCGGCCGGCGCCAATGCCGGCAAATCGGTCGGGGGAGGCAATCTCTCTGATTATGTCGAACACATGAAAATCGCCCACAGTCTGATAGACCAGCACAAACTCTGGGACGCCGGTCATGAGCTGGAACAAGCCACCAAACTTAACCCGACATCGGTCGAGGCATTTCTGGTTTCATCCGATGTCCTCGATGCTCAGGGGCGATACAACGAGGCTCTGGAGGCGGCAAAGCGAGGCACGCTCAATGACGATGATTCGTCCGAGGCTCATGAAAAGCTCAGCCGGGCTTATTTCCGGCTTGGCTACATGGATGAAGCTCTGCGCCAGGTGCAAAAATCAATCACGCTCGACCCGAGCAATTCGCTGGCTCACAATTCCCTTGGTTATATAAATGAGCGCAAACTCAAGCGCACGGATCTCGCCGAGCAAGAATACAGGAAAGCTCTGGAGCTGAACCCTCTGAATTTGCTTGCCATGATCAACCTGGGCAAGCTGCTGCAATCTCAATCCCGCGACGCCGAAGCAACAGAGGCGCTCTTCCGCAGGGCTATCGAAAGCGATGCCGACGACTGGGAGGCTCGGCTGGCGCTCGGGCAGTTTCTTCAAGACAAGAAGAAGGATTACGCCGAGGCGGAAAAAGAAATACGCAAAGGCATCGAGCTGGCGCCGGCCAACGGAGACCTTCACAGTGAGCTGGGCAACTGCCTCTCCGCCGACAGATCCCGTTATGACGATGCCGAAGCAGAATACCGCAAGGGCATCGAGCTGTCTCCGCAAAGCGGATATGCGCACTTTGTTTTCGGAAGATTTCTCATCGATGCCAGACAGCGCTTCGACGAGGGTGAAAAAGAGCTCAAGGGGGCACTCGAGCTTGATCCCGATCTCGACAAAGCGCGTGTGCTTCTCGGCGATGTTCTCATCGCCCGCCACAAGGCTTACGATCAGTCAGATGCCCAGTACAAAAAGGCTCTGGTCACGAATCCTCGCAATGCTGCTGCCCACATCGGGCTGTCAACGATCGCATCCGAGCTGTTTCACAACTACACACAAGCTGAAGACGAGTTGCGCAAGGCTCTCGTAATCGATCCCAACAATTCCTTAGCCCACATGAAGCTGGGTTTGTTGATGGACACGCTGCACCGTCAGGATGAAGCCAGGCAGGAGTTCAAGAAAGCGATTGCCGCCGACCAGCGCAATGCGGACGCCCATTTCTACCTGGCCATGCTCGATCTGGAATTTCCAAAAGGGAAATTCGATGAGGAAGCCCTGAGCGAATTGCAACAGACCGTTTCCATAGCGCCTTCCATGTCGCGCGGGCACACCAAGCTGGGTTTCCTTCTTATCGAACGCTACAAAAAATATAAGGAAGCCGAGGACCAGTTTCGGCAGGCAATCGAGCACAACATCGCCGACGCGGAGGCGCACTTTCGACTGGGGATGCTTATGATCGAAAAACTGAATCAAAGAAAATCCGGAGAGCATGAGCTGAGCACTGCCCGCGAGCAGAACCCCAACGATGCGGAGATCAAGGCGGCCTTCGAGCGTTTCGTCCGCTGACTTCTGGATTCCCTCAGCAAGCAGCGGTTCGGCAACCCACCAAATCGCAACTTCAATTTTTGATCGAGGCAGATCGAACTCAGATCTTAGCTGCAGTCTCCCAAGAAGTGGACCAAAGTTTGGAGGAACGTTACTATGACTGTCCGGCGCGGATCGCGGTATTATTTACATGAATAGTATCGAAGCCCGTTGAAATGGAGGACAGTCTTTCGATGGCGTCCCGGTCATTTCCGATACACCCGCCTGCTGAATTGATTGGCCAGGCTGAAGTACCGCTGCCGGCGCCTTTCAAGAAGAGAGGCGCCGGCAGAATAGGTCGCCTGCTAACACTATTGCTTGCCTGCCTTGTCAGTCTGGTCGGCTTCAACCAGAGT
>JAHFBI010000210.1 GCA_023250095.1 Candidatus Melainabacteria bacterium | reverse complement strand
TAGCAGCAAAGTGCTGGGCGAGCAAATTGCAGATGTGATCTGCGATGGCGCGTTTGGACATGCGAGGCAGGTTCTCTCTGCTTCCGTCGGCAGTAAGAATGACAACTGCGTTGTAGTCGCTGCCGAATCCGATGTCAGGAACGGTAATGTCATTGCCGATAATCATGTCCAGATGTTTGCGTTTCAACTTTTGTTGGGCGTTGCTGAGCAATTCTTCCGATTCGGCAGCAAAACCAACAATTATCTGGTCTTTGCGCTTGACTCTGCACAACAAGTCAAGAATGTCAGGGTTTTTCGTTAGCTCGAGAACAAGGTCTTCTGATTCCGTTTTCTTGATTTTCTGGCGGCTGACCTGGATCGGTCTGTAATCAGCTACGGCAGCCGTCATGATCAAAGCGTCGAAGCTGTCAAATTCCGCTTCGACAGCTTCTTGCATATCCTGGGCTGTTTCCACGGCAATTACCGGGTAGGCGCGGTCTACTTCCACAGTTGTGATGAGTGTGACATCAGCTCCACGGGCATAAGCAGCATCTGCCATGGCGATACCCATTTTGCCTGAACTGCGGTTACCGATGAAACGGACAGGATCGATAGCTTCCCTGGTGCCGCCAGCTGTCACGAGGATTTGTTTGCCTGTAAGCGAGCGATGGGCAAAGAGGCGGGAAGTGACAGTTGCCATGATAGTCTCGACTGCGGCCATTTTGCCCAGCCCCCAGTCGCCGCAAGCCATTTCGCCAATCTCTGGCGGAATGATTTCGTAGCGGTAACGATTCTGCAGAATTCCGAGATTGTGCTGTGTGGCTGGGTGCTCGAGCATAAGCGGGTTCATGGACGGAGCGAGCATTATCTGGGCCTGGCTGGCCAGAACCATTGTCGTCAGAAGCTCGTCGCAGATGCCGCCAGCCATCTTGGCAATGATATTGGCTGTTGCCGGGGCTACTAAAATGAGGTCGGCATTCTGGGCAAGCTCGATGTGCTCGGGGCGCCACTGCCCCTCATGGTCTCCATATTGCTCGCAGTGAACCTGGTTGCGTGTCAGGGTCTGCAGGCTGAGCGGTGTGATGAAAGATTTGGCGTTGGGTGTCATGACTGCGTGCACGTCAGCCCCGCTCCGGCGCAGCTTGGAGGCCAGATCGCAAGCTTTGTAAGCGGCAATGCCGCCGGAGATGCCCAGGACCACTGTCTTGCCGGCAAGAGGACCATTTTCATCCATGTGATTAAAACTTTCTGGCGGGATATTCTCTGATTTCATGGTCTGCTGTCGTCCTCGAATTGGTCATGAGCCTGCCAACCAGAACTAATTATCTAACCAAAGTGCTGGTTTAGCCAAGGATTAGTGGCTCCAAGCGCGGTAAAATTTCCCCTTACGGCAAGAAGAGTTACCAGGGAAGCTGTATGGAAAAGTTTTATGTGACCACGGCCATTGACTACGTCAATGCCGCTCCTCATATCGGGCATGCTTACGAAAAAATAGCAGCTGATATAGTGGCGCGTTACCAGCGTCTTAGGGGCAAAGAAGTATTTTTCTTGACCGGAGTGGACGAGCACGGCTCCAAGGTGGAAAAGACCGCTCAGGCAGCTGGCAAGACACCGCAGGTCTTTTGCGACGAGATGTCGGAGAAATTCCAGATTGCCTGGAGCAGCCTTCTTATTTCGAACGATTATTTCATCCGCACTACCGAAGAACGTCACAAGAAAGTAGTGCAGGAAGTTTTCCGGAGGATGACTGAAAAAGGCGATGTTTACAAGGGCAAATATTCCGGACTCTATTGCGAGGGTTGCGAAGATCATCTGCGCGAGCGCGACCTTGACGAGTCGGGGAACTGCCCGAACCACAAGCGCCCTCCGCGCATATTTGAGGAAGAAAACTACTTTTTCCGTTTGAGCGGATACAAAGAAGCTTTGCGCAAGTGGCTGACGGAAGACTCAGGGGTAGTTCGACCCGAGGGACGGCGCAAGGAAGTCCTTAACCAGCTTGACGACGAAGAGTTCGGCGATTTCAGCATCTCGCGGGACAGGAATTCTCTGAAGTGGGGGATTCCTGTGCCCGGTGACCCTCAACAGGTGATATATGTCTGGATTGATGCTCTCACCAATTACATAACTGGCGCCGGCTTTCTCACTGATGAGACTCTCTTCAAGAGATTCTGGCCGGCAGATCTCCATTTGCTGGGCAAAGACATCACCAAGTTTCATGCCATTTACTGGCCGGCCATACTGATGTCGCTTGATCTGCCGCTGCCCAGGCTGGTCTTCGGTCACGGTTTCATCACTGTCGAAGGGCAGAAGATGAGCAAGACTCTGGGAAATGTCATGGATCCTCTTTATCTTGTCGAGCAATACGGGGCTGACGCCATCCGCTACTTTCTTTTTGCATCCAATTCTTTCGATCAAGATGGGGACTTTTCTCGCCATGAATTTATTTCTCTTGTGAACAGCCATCTGGCCAACAGCCTCGGCAACCTGCTCAACCGGACGCTTTCGCTGATCGAGCGCAACGCCGGCGGCAAAGTTCCCGGCGGCATGGTCAATCAAGCCAGCCTTTCTCTTGCCAGGCAGGCGGAAGTGGATTATTGTCGCCTCATGGATGAGCTGGAATTTGCCAAAGCTATAGAGTCAGCTTTTGCTCTGGTAAATGAAGCCAACCGCTATCTCAATGAACAGAAGCCATGGACACAGTTCAAAGAAGGCAAACTGGAGGAAGGCGGGTCTGTCTTGCTCACTGCCCTGGAGCTGTTGAAGCAGGCGGCTGTTCTTCTTCTTCCGGTCACGCCGGGGCTGTCGGCTCGTATCCTGGAGCAGTTGGGCTTTACCGGTCCGTTCGATGGGCTCACTTTCAAGGATGTTCTCTTTCAAGAAACCATCCCGTCCGGGCAGCCCATAGTGAACAGAGGCCCGGTCTTCCAGCGCATAGATGAAACCGAGTCGGCCGCTACCACTGTGTAGCCTTCCTTGATCCTAAGCAACAGGAGAAAATGATGAAAGTACTGCTGGCTACAGATGGTTCTCAATGGGCTGATGCAGCGCTGGAGGTGATTCTCTGGCGACCCTGGGCGCCAGGCACGCAAGTCTCGGTCATTAGCGTTGTCGAGCCCTTGCATGAGAAAGTAGACAAAATTTTTCAGCTCTTCGGGCTGGGCGAAACTGCTCTGACTGCTCAAAAGCAATTCCGGCAGCAGACTGAGAAGATTCTAGAGCGCTATGGCGATAAGCTTTGCGCCAAATTCGGAAAAGAAAATGTGCGGGTCGATATTCTGGAAGGAGATGCACGCAAAATAATTTGCCGCACGGCTTCCTCGCAAGGGTCCGATATCATCGTGATTGGACCTCACGGACTGAAGAATGCGCCGGACTTTCTGCTGGGTCCTGTAGCCGAGTATCTTCTCGGACATGCTCCGTGTTCGGTGGAAATACTCAAGCAGGCGAACCTCAGCACTATGATAGGCGAGCTTGAGCATAAGCAGCCGGTCGAAGAGGACAAATATCTCATTGCCGTGGACGGGTCTCAGCAGTCTCAAGCTTTGCTTGATACTGTGATGGCAAGGACCTGGCCGCCACATTCTTTTTTCAAGCTGGTGACTGTAATTGAGCCTCTTGCTGTGGGTTATTCCGGACTTGGTCCCTGGGAATCCAGCCAGCATGTTTCCGATTTGTCCGAACGCGTCCGGCAGGCGCAAAGGGACGAGGCTGTGCAGATGGTAGAGGCGATGGCGGAGAAGCTGACTGCCAGTTTGCCCGACGCCGAGGTCAACGGGCAGGTGCTGGAGGGGGATCCCCGAACGCAGATCCTGGAGGCGGCGCGCTCGTGGCCCTGCGATCTGATTATCATGGGATCGCACGGGCATCGCGGTGTGCCAGACTCATTGCTTGGCAGCGTTTCCCGGGCAGTTGCCGGGCTGGCACCATGTTCTGTTCTGATAAACAAAGCCCCGCAGTCGGCTGCCGACTCTGAAAGCGTATAGCTTGTCCGCTGCCTTTCTGCTGGCGGCGCGCGTTTTCTCCAGATGCAAGCACTTTTGCCACACACTTTTAATCCGGCAGCAGCAGCAACTTTCCTTGGCGGCGTCCTGTCGGCTGTAAAATGATCGCTTGTAAGAAAGGTCGTGATTGTATTGTGAGCAAAATTCTCATTGTCGAAGACGAGGAAGATCTCTCCTTGCAGGTTGCCGACTGGCTCTTGAAGGAACACCACACGGTTGAGCGTGTGATGAGCGGACCTGCTGCTCTGGATCAGTTGTCAGTGAATAAATACGATGTGATCATTCTCGACTGGTTGCTTCCAGGCTTAGATGGCATTCAGGTGTGCCGAAGATATCGTCAGACAGGGGGCAGAACGCCGATCCTCATGCTCACAGCCAAGTCTTCTATCGAAAACAAAGAAGAAGGGCTTGATTCAGGGGCTGACGATTATCTCGCCAAGCCTTTCCACCTGAAAGAACTTTCAGCAAGAGTGCGCGCGCTGGTGCGCCGGGCATCGACAGTCCCAGCGGTTGTGCTTTCTATAGGGGACATCGTGCTCGATCCTGCTTCTCGCCTTGTCACAAAGGGCGGTCGGCCAGTGCATCTTGAAAGAAAAGAGTTCAATCTGCTTGAATTTTTGATGCGCAATGCCAACCGGGCATTCAGCGCCGAAGCCCTTCTGGACCGCGTCTGGGAATCTGGAAGCATGGCTTCGCCGGATGCCATCCGCACTTATATAAAGTCTTTGCGCAAGAAAGTCGACAGTGCAGGCAAACCGTCGCATATCACAACCGTGCACGGCGTCGGTTATAAATTTGAAGGCCCTGATGTTTAAGAGCCTGCGCTGGCGCCTGACGGTCTGGTTCGTCTTACTCAGTATGCTGGTGTACGCAACTGTTGTGGCGCTAGGTGTATTTTCTTTTCATGCGGGACTGACAGCGGCTCTCGATGATGAGCTTCAAGAACTGTCTCTGGAGATTCTGCCGACGGTCGACTATGACGGAGAGCACGTTCGTTTGAGGCACTGGCCTACCAGATTGCACAAAGAGCCGATCAAACTGCTGGCTTCTATCCAGCTTTTCGACTGGCGCGGGCACCTTGTGCAGGAGTACGGACAGAAGGGGATTGGTACTCTGTTTCCAGGCAAAGTGGAGGTAAACCAGGGCGGCTATTCGAAACGCTGTCTTACGACCCCCTTGATAAACGACGGCAAGGGAATAGGTTTTTTGCAGGTGCAGGTACCGACCAAATTGAGGGATACGGCTACGCGTCAGTTTGTCCTGACCATGGCGGTGATTGCGCCTTTGCTTCTTCTTTCTCTGGGTGTTTGCGGCTATTTCTTTTCCGGCAAAGCGGCAAAACCAGTCGAGGAAACTTTTTCTGTTTTGCGCCAGTTTCTTGCCGACGTCGGACATGAACTTGGCACACCCATTGCCATTATTCAGGCAGCGGCAGAGAATCTTTCTCTTGAGTTCAAAGATGATAATTCAGGCACTGATCGGCTCAGTATTATTTCTCGCTCTTGTGAGCGAATGTCACGTCTTGTAGAAGATCTAATGCTATTGGCCAGGATGGAGGCTCCTCAGCCGTCGGACAGACAATCTCCCGTGCAGCTCGATAGATTGCTCAAGGGGGCAGTGCAGGAATTTGCCGATCGATTTAAAGATAGAAATATCGATCTGCAGCTTGTGGATGTCTCCCCGGCTGTAGTCACAGGAGATCAAGACAGTCTGTATCGCATGGTGGGGAATCTTCTCGAGAACGCTCTGCGCTATACAATGGATGGCGGTAAGGTGACTGTATCTCTTCGCAGCCATGGGCGGACGGCAAGGCTGGCAGTGGAGGATACTGGGATTGGTATTTTACCCGAGTCGCTGGGGCATATCTTCGATCGCTTTTATCGCGTCGACAAATCGCGCAGCCGAGCCGCAGGAGGATCGGGGCTGGGACTTTCCATAGTAAAAGCGATAGTCGAATCTCATCGGGGCACCGTCGAGGTTGCAAGCGAAGCCGGGCACGGGAGCAAATTCACTGTAGTGCTTCCTTGTTCTAATTGATGTTCTTGTCCTCACACCTTCCTCACGCTGGCTGAATAGACTTTGGATTGTGAGCCGGGTTGAGAAGCTCGGCAAGACATATGGATCTCTCAGCCGAATAAGAAAAGAGGAACCGTCCTATGAAAATATTTGCCGGAATTATGACTTGCGCCATCATCACGTCTTGCTTTATGGTGGGTCCCTCCAGCGCTGCCGGGACTGCTTCTCCCGAGAAGACTGCCTCTGTCCAGCAGAAGAAGAAAACGCCTTCTGTCAGCAAGTGCAAGGCTCATCGCGCCAGAAAGATCTCGCTTGGCACCGCCAAGACGAGATAGGTCTCCTTTGTTCGATTCAGTTATCTATTTTGCAAAAGATTCCCGCCTGAAAGGGGTGAGCTAATTCAGCCAGGCGCAAGGTGCCTCCTGCGGGCGCCTTGCGCCTTAGCCGAATTTTCTTGATTTACTGCTGCCGACAGCGGACAATTGTCAACTTGCTGGGCCGCCCGAGAGAGGTCAAAAGCGGATGATGCCATGTGTAGCCCGCTGCAACTGGTGCAGCAATGGTTGTGCACTTCCGCGCTCCTGCCACTGCCTGCGATATTGCCCGGAGCTTTCGCCGCAGTCATTTCTTTGGTAGTCCTGCCTGTTCTCACGGCCGTTCCACCATTGCCTGCGATATTGTTGCGCCTGGTTGCCAGGATCATATCGCCCGTTGCTTGAGTTGCGCTCACGATAGGTGTATTGTCCATTGCTTTGCGGGCAACCATTGTCATAGTCCTGGTTTCCTGGTCCGAAGCGATAACGCGGGGCAAGATAATCGGCTGCGTTGCTTGAGGGAACGTCCCTCCAGTTTCCATAATAGTCGTAAGACGAGTCTGTCGCGGCGCTGTCGGCTATCTGGCGTTCCTGACCGGACAGGTCTCGATACGTTCCGCCTGCGTTGTCTGTCTGGCGCGAGCAATTTGGGCAGGTACATCCGGTGCAAGAACAGGGATCTTCGCTGCAGTCGTTCTCGTTCAGGTTGTAGCGCCTGTTAGTGTCGTATGTCGGAATCAGCCCAGAATTTCCGCGATAATGATCGCGCAGATATTGGCTATAGCCCTCGTCTGAATCACAGCCGCCGTTGCGATCTAAGTTATAGCGATTAGAGCGATCGTAAGGACTGTAAGATGGAGCACAGCCGCCGTTGCGATCTAAGTTATAGCGATTGGAGCGATCGTAAGGACTGTAAGATGAATCACAGCCGCCGTTGCGATCTAAGTTATAGCGATTGGAGCGATCGTAAGGACTGTAAGATGGAGCACAGCCACCGTTGCGATCTAAGTTATAGCGATTGGAGCGATCGTAAGGACTGTAAGATGGAGCACAGCCGCCGTTGCGATCTAAGTTATAGCGATTGGAGCGATCGTAAGGACTGTAAGATGGAGCACAGCCACCGTGTCCGAGTGCGCGATTGAGCGCGTAACCTATTCCCACCCGAGCCAGATTGTTCAAGAGCTGATTGCCCCCGGAATCACAGCCTGAGTATGAGCGATGAACAAAGGGATTGTTCGCCTGAGACCGGAAGTTGAAATGGTTTGCTCCAGGGTGACTCACCTGTCTCCCACCCCTGCTGCAACTGGCTCTTTCTACGGTGTCGCTGCCACCGTAGGCTGTGCCATCGGATAGAGAGCGGGCATCCAGCCTGGTCACGCCTGTGGCTATATATGCCAAAATTTGAGGGTCAGCCAGCTGGCTGTCGGCAAAGAGCCTGTCAGGGAGAGCTTGTTCTCTTTCGTGGCTGCCGGGCCTGGAATTGAAATTTTCGTGTGTCATGTTTGCATTTCGGAGAGGACAGCCAGCCCACTCGATAGCCACTTGACTATAAAGCCCGTCGCTTCTTTTGGCAATGTCCGCCACCCCGGTTTCTCCCATGGTGGACTCTTCATATTGATAGCAAGTTCTTAAGCAACGAAGGGCGGGAGAAGGATGCCAAACAGAAGATACAGCGGGCAGTCCGGCAGTGCCTGGCTCAAGGCAACCCTATAACCCGAAACCGCTTGGCTAAACTGGCCGGCTGTTCGGTCAACACCGTCAGCCGGCACCGGGATCTATGGGCTCTGCTGTCAAGCGGATCGGGCGATAAGAACAGGGGGGTTCAGGGGGCTCCCAGTTCTTCCTGGTTCTTCCTGTTCGGAAAGAGATCTTTTAAATCAGGAATACCAGGCAGACTCAGGGGATCTTGAGCTAGATCGAGAAGATAATGGCCAGGAGATTTTGAGCCAGTTGCCAGTAGTGAGGAAACCGCGAAAATGCAAACCAGCGCCGAAGAACAGGCGCTGAGTATCGCCCCGGAGATTTTCCGGTCAATAGGCAGCCCGCAAGGGAGTCACCCCCTACGAAGAAATGGGCGTTTTGGGCGCTTGGCAGCTTTTGGCGGGTTCCGCCGGCAGAATCTGATGGTGGAGCTCGCGGGCACCATATATGGTGCTGGTAAAATGGAGTTCAGCCGGAGCTCGCCGGCGGGGTTTGAAAATAGAAGTC
>JAHFBI010000209.1 GCA_023250095.1 Candidatus Melainabacteria bacterium | reverse complement strand
CGGGGACAGCCCTCCGGGCGTACAAATGAAATCCAGCGGCTGATAGGGCGTTCATTGAGGGCGATTGTCGATCGCCGGGCTCTGGGCGAAAGAACAATCACAATCGACTGTGATGTCTTGCAAGCCGATGGCGGCACCCGTGTGGCCAGCATCAGCGGCGGTTTTCTGGCATTGCACGATGCTTTGCTCCGCTTGCAGAAATCCTGCCTGTGGGATGCTTTGCCACTTCTGGAGCATATGGCCGCCGTCAGTATCTGCCATCTCAACGGGCAATTGCTGCTCGATCCCAACTATCAGGAAGATTCGCAGGCAGAGATGGACAGCAATATCGTCCTGACCGAATCCGGCAAAATTCTGGAAATACAGGTGTCAGCCGAATCCAAGCCTTATGACCCGGCAAAATTGGCCGAACTCTTAATGCTGGCTGAAAAGGGCGTCAAAGAAATCGTCGAAATTCAGTTTCAAGCTCTGGGCGGACGCTAGACACTCTGGCAGGCGCCTGTACAGAAGTGTTTCAGCCAAACTTAAATTTATGTTCTAAGCTGCTGACAACAATGCCGGAACCTTTAATATAGTGGTCAAGAGTTCCGCTTTGCAAAGCTCGAATTCTTTCTCCCCGCATTAGAAGGTACCAATTGGCAGGCGACGGTACAAGCTCAGATCTCCCCCGGAACACATTCCAGGATATAAGCGCAAGCAAGCTCTTCGCCTCCAGCTGGAGAACTTTCTGGCGCATCTATCGGCTGCAGGGGCTCAAAGGCGCCTTGCGAGTAATTCCTATCATCCAGACCATAATCGTCACTGTGCGGGGCTTTTCAGCCTATCACGCCCGGGAATACGACCGGCTCAGAGCTCTGAAAGTCAGCGGCAACGACATGGAAGAAGCCGCCCTCACCGCTGAAGAATTCGAGCAATACCGTAAGCTGGGGCGCTTTCTGCGCAACCAGCTCTACAAGCTTGGACCCACTTTTATCAAGATCGGGCAGACTCTTTCCACAAGAGCCGACCTCGTGCCGCTGCCGGCCCTTGTCGAGCTGGCCACTCTTCAGGAAGATTGCGAACCTTTTGCCGAAGAGATTGCCCGGCAAATCGTTGCCCGGGAGCTGGGCGACAGCCCGGAAAAGCTTTTCGCCAGTTTCGATCCTGCCCCGATTGCTGCTGCCAGTCTCAGTCAGGCATACCGGGCAACTCTGGCAGACGGGCGGGACGTTGTCGTCAAAGTTCAGCGTCCGGACCTTGCCATGCTGATAGCCTCCGATGTGCAGGCTCTGGCGGCCATCGCCGAAGAAGTAATGACTTATCCCACCCTCTGCCGTCACACCGACTGGCCAGGGGTTGTCCAGGAGTTTGCCCGGACGACCTTCGAAGAAATCGACTATATCCGCGAAGGGCGCAACGCCGATCGCTTCCGACACAATTTCCGCGCCAACGATCGCATATACATTCCCCGGATTATCTGGCGCCTCACAGGCCGGCGGGTTTTAACCATAGAATACGTCGCCGGCGTGAAAGTAACGGACTCAGGGACCATCGACAATCTGGGGCTCGATCGCCAGGAACTCACGACAATAGGAGCCAATTTTTACTTGCGGCAACTCCTGGAAGATGGTTTCTTCCACGCCGACCCGCACCCGGGCAATATGCGGATCATGCCGGACGGACGCATCGGCATCTTCGACTTCGGCATGGTCGGGAGGCTTTCTCCGCAACTGAAACAGAGCATGGTCAATGCTTTCATGCATGTGATCAAACGCGAATACAGAGCCCTGGTCGATGACTTCGTCGATATGGGCTTCCTCTCGCAGAACGTGAACCGGGACGCGCTTTGCGCCGATCTGACCCCGATAGTCGAGGCCCGTTTTTCGGAAGGCATAACCAAAGTGCAATTCCGCAAAGTAGTGTTCGACTTCTCCGATATCGTCTACCGTTACCCCTTCCGCCTGCCCAGCGAATTCACATATGTGATGAGAGCCTTGTTGACTCTGGAAGGTGTAGCTCTGACAATCAATCCGGAGTTCAACTTCGTCGAGTCGGCATTACCCTTCGCACAGCGGCTGATGTTCAGAGAAGGGGGCGCCACATTCCGCCAGGCCATCCTGAAGGAAGTCTTCTCCGATGGTCGCTTTCAGCCCCAGAAAGCTATAAATCTATTTAAGACAGCGGCACGTCTGACTATAAACACGAGTGATTAAGCCGCCTCGGCTCAAATAGCAAAAAGTATTCACTCAGCAAGATCTTGATTTTGTCAGGGTTCTGAGTTAATTTGTTGCTCGTGGAAACAAAGGGCTCCCGATTTCTTCACCCGCGATGGGAAGATTCCCACTGAAGATGAGCACAACCTGGCAAATTTCTGGTGACAGTTTATATAAAAAGCTTAGGATGGTAATCATCGGTTCATGGCATCAAACCGGTTCTCTAAAAAAGTAGTTAACTCGCATTGAGAGCAGAGAGCAGATGACCTATAGCACTTCGAGAACTGATTTTGCCATCAAGTACTGTTTTAACTGTGGAAACGAAAACGAGGCCGGGGCAAAATTTTGCGGAAGCTGCGGCTGTGTTGCGGCCTTCGGGGGCAACCAACAAGGCTTATCCAGGGTAGCTACGCCGACGCCCACGCTGATCCAGACGCCTCAAGCGGCAGATCCTCTACCCCAGCGCCCGCCTGCTATCCAGAACCGGCAAGTGCCTGTCTTCGCGCATATTCAGTCTAAGGCTGCGCCACTAGTCAACAAAGAGCTGCAAGAAGAAATCGGCAAGATAATAGTGCTCCTGGCCAGAGAAAGATTGTTCCTGTATATGCACTGGGGTAATTTTCTCTTCTTGAACAGCCTGGGATTCTGGCTGTCCATCAAGTGCTACTACGAATTTATCGGCGATGAGGTCAGCAAGCTCATGATCGCCTCGACTCCTTTCCTTTTTATCAACCTGGTGGCGCTGGTCTGCCTGGCCCCCATTAAAGGCACACGCAAAGAAATTGCCCGGTTGAAAGAGCGCCTCAGCTATGTGCGCTTCAAAATTGAATTCGGACACCTGATGTAGATTTCCCGGCAGACAGGCTCAACAAGAAAAAGGTGAAAGCCCCGGCATGCCGGACAAGGCTTTGTGCCTTTGCGCCAGGTGCAAGTAAAAAACGAAAGCAGAAAGCTTAAGCCAGAAGGCAAAAGGCAAGGAACAAAAGTAAAAAGGGGATGTCAGGCTTGCCAGCGTAAGTCAGGCTTGCGGGCTGCCAGAGTCTCGTCCAGCTTGCCCACCGGCGTATTGTGCGGCGCGCTGCGTACCAGCTCGGGGTTTTCGCTTATTTCCCTGTCAATTTTTTTCATGATCTCGACAAATTCGTCCAGGGTTTGCCGGGACTCGGTCTCGGTCGGCTCGATCATCATGGACTCGGGAACAACCAGGGGAAAATAGACAGTCGGAGCATGCATTCCATAATCGAGCAAGCGCTTGGCTATCTGCGCGGTTGAAACACCACGCTCTTTTTGTTTCACACCCGACAGGACAAATTCGTGCATGCAGGTCTGCTCATACGGCAGGCAGTAGGCGTGCTTGAGACTTTCTTTCAAATAATTGGCACTGAGGATGGCATCACGCGATACCTGGCACAAGCCCTCTGGCCCGAGCGCCAGAATATAGGCCAGCGCCCTGACCAGAATTCCGAAGTTGCCAAAAAAGCCTTTGATTTTGCCGACCGACTCGGGCCGATCATAGTCCAGGCAAAAGCGCTCGCCTTCCCGGACGACCACGGGCTTGGGAAGGAATTTCTCCAGATTCGCCCGGCAGGCAACAGCACAACCGCCCGGACCACCCCCGCCATGCGGCGTGGAAAATGACTTGTGCAGGTTCAGATGGCAGACATCGAATCCCATGTCTCCTGGCCTGACCAGCCCCATAATCGCATTCAAATTAGCCCCATCGTAATAGAGAAGTCCGCCTGCCTCGTGAACCAGGCGGGCAGCCTCCGTTATCTCTTCTTCGAACAAACCGAGCGTATTGGGATTGGTGAGCATGATAGCCGCCACATCCGGTCCGAGCACAGCCTTCAAGGCGGCAACATCCACCAGCCCTCTTTCATTGGAAGCAATTTCCACCACCTGATAGCCAGCCATGGCGGCGGTCGCCGGGTTGGTACCGTGGGCAGTATCCGGAACTATGACCTTGGTGCGAGCATGATCGCCTTTGTGCTTGAAATAGCTCTTGATCAACATCAAGCCGAGGAGCTCGCCTTGCGCTCCAGCAGCAGGCTGCAATGTCACTGCCGGCAGCCCGACTATGGCAGCTATGCTCTCCTGCAGCTGCCACATCACTTCGAGAGCGCCCTGGATCTGCTCTTCGCTCTGCAAGGGGTGCAGTTCGCGAAAGCCTTCCAGAGAAGCCATGGCGTCATTGATTTTCGGATTGTACTTCATGGTACAGGAGCCGAGCGGGTAGAAGCCGCTATCAATCGAATGGTTCAACTTGGAGAGGGACACGAAGTGCCTGACGGACTCCAGCTCGCTGACCTCTGGTAGAGCCGGGGGTTTAAGGCGCATGAATTTCTCCGGCAGAAGATCGCTCAATTTCCTGGTAGGCACACCGGCAGCCGGCAGAAGTACGCCCCGCCGTCCAGAAACAGATTTTTCGTAGATTAGCTTTGTCATGATTCTACCTGTTGAGAGCAAACGAAACCCTTGCGCTGTGGCACCAGCGCTCCTGAAACTCAATGTTCAAAAATGTCCTTCCATCCGCGCAAATCCAGTTCGCAAACTGTCGGCAAGAAGTCGAAAAGCCGAGATGCAAGATCGCTCAAATTCTCCCTCTCCAGAAGAGCTTTCATACGCTCTTGAATGGGTATCAAAACTCGCACGTCGTTGGCGGCATATTCCAGCTGCGATTCGCTGAGATCACCGCGGGCCCAGTCGCTGGATTGATCGCTCTTGTCCATCTCCAGCCCCAGAATTTCCCGGCTGAGGTCCTTGAGACTGTGCCGATCGGTATAGGTTCTTATGAGCTTGGAAGCTATCTTCGTACACCAGAGGGGAGCAACATCGACTTGCAAATAGTGCTTCAAGACAGCCACATCGAAGCGCGCGAAATGGAACAGTTTTTCCGGGGACCTCTGCGTGAGAAGCTTCCTCAAATTAGGCGCATCAGGAGATGTATAACGAACAAAGCTCACAACCCCTTCATCGTCACAAATTTGAATAAGGCAGAGGCGATCGCGATGAATGACCAGACCACGCGTCTCCGTGTCGATGGCTATAACGCTCTTGGTGAGATAGTGTTTAAGGAGATTATCCGGAAGATCCCCTTCAAAGAGTTCAGGTTTCTTATGCTTCAAAGACACTTGAGTTTTCAATATTTCTCTCCGGACCGGCTACAGGTCAAACAGCGGATAATTATAAGCTCTATCGCTGCTGGCAGATCCGATCGTTACCATATGTCCTGATGTCCTGCGGCAGGCGCTCTATTGCTTTACCGGAGCGCGTCATCTGCAACTACCTTCAATGAGTCTACCAGGGCATAGAATCAAGCATTTGCATGTATGATCAAGATTAGACAGAAGGAATTATGGGTAGATCCACGCTGAGAGAAGCTCTTGAAACGTCATAGCGGTGCGGATTTCATGAAGAACCGGGTCAGAGCAATCAGCTCCTTTTCAGCTGCAATTCTCCTTGCGGCAATACTCTTCATCGGCGATAGCTGCCCCGCTCAGGCATTTCGTGCTCCTGCCGGCGCCCTGGCAGCCTCCAAGAAGCTGGCTGACGGCATGTATTCAGGCGCCGACAATGTCTCTTTTTCACCTTTCTTACTTGACATGGCAAGAATAATCGGGCGAACGGGTCTTTCACCAGGATTTTTCTTGCAAGGGGACGCAACTTTCCCGGATCAACCAGGAATTGACTTGAGAACCTTACTTCTTTATCAAGCCGGACTTTTGAAGATGCCCGTGCGGCTCGTGCCTTTGCCGGCGCGTGCCGAGCCCAGACCGGCGCCAACCCTGACAGTTCAGTCCTGGCATGTCGGGGCGACGCCGGCAGGCACCGAGCCATCTCCATCTTTGCCCCTCATCAGCGCAACTCCCGTTAGCGGAAATGACACAGGTATAAGAGTAAATGACAGAGCAGATCCTTCTTGTCCCTTGATCAGCGCAACCCCGCTGCTGCGCGAGCCGGACTTGACTCAGTCTCGCCTGGAAGCCGCCAATTCTGGCTCCCCGGACAAAATCAGCCTTTCAAACGCCAGCGCTGAAAGCAGGCAGCCGGGCACAGCTCCGATGATTTCTTTTAACCTGGGGTCGTTCCAGGCTCAGCTGGCAAGCAGTGGACAAGACAATCAGGGCGAGACGGGAACGACAACACCTGCACGGCTTCTGTCCATGTCCATGCCGCGTAGCCAGGCCATGCCTTTTGTGCCCCGCAGTCTCTTTCGCCTCTGGACCTTACGTCCCAGCGATCATCCTCTCGAGCACAACACCGCCGTTAAACCCGGCGCCGAAAGCGCCGAGTCTTACAAAGGAACTTTCGTCCTGTCCACCCCAGGCTCAATCAAGTCCATCACCGGGCGAAGGTTTTCCCTGGCGTCAGGACGTCTTCTGGCTTCTAATCAGGGCGGAGAACTCGCTTTCCACTGCGACATAGCAGATATTTCCCTGGAAACTGACGCCACGGTTATTCTGGACCTGAGTAGCCGGGGCATCTTGAAAATCTTCGCTCTTGAGTCCACAGAGCATCAAGGAACAATAGTCGAGACCAGGGTTGAAGGAAAGATACGCACCTTCAAATTAACTGCCGGCGAAGAAGTCTTGATCTCTGACCACAACCTCAGCGAAGCTGATTTTGTCGGCAGCCACCTGAGCCTTCGCAACAAGATAGATGACAAGTTTGCCCGGGGGAATTTTTCCGTCAGCCAGGTCCTCGACAAAGAGCTCCTTTTGCGCTTGCGCCCCCTGACCATCACAGATGAATTCACCTCAGCCATCACCCAGCTGAAACGCCGCCTGGCAGGGGGACGCTGACAGGCAGAACAAGGACCGGTAAGCTGAAAGTTGTCCGTCGAAGCCTCGGGAGCCTCGAGCCAGGACATTTTTCTCATCAAGTTTGTCACCAATCTCTTCCGGGTAGGATCAAACTATCGCAGTTGGACTGCCAGGGATCCTTATTTTTCCCTGTTCTCTTGAAGGGTCGGCGCCGCCAGCAAGGAGTACCGAAAAAATGGTTCCGAGTGCCGTTGAGCTGTGGCAGAGATATATTGACGACGGGAATAAAGCTTGTGAAGAAGGGCGTTTTTCCGACGCTGAAGGCTTTTACAAGCAAGCTCTCTTCGAAGCTGAACGCAGCGACATTCAAGAAGATTGCCTCGCTTTGAGCGTGAACAACCTGGCCTGGGTGTGCCACCGCCAGGGCAAATATGCCGAAGCCGAGACTTTGTATCAAAAAGCCTTGCAAATGGTCGAACAGCTTTGCGGGCAAGATCATCCGGATGTGGCTATCGTGCTGCAGTGCATGGCACGCCTTTACAGCGCCTCGTCGCGCGGGCAGCTGGCACAGACTCTTCTGAAGCGCGCTCTGGACATCCGTCGCAAAGCTTTCGGCGAGGGACATTCAGAAGTCGTTTCTACAGAAGAAGAATTCCTCCAGCTTCTGCGCGAAAATGAAGCCCGCCTCAGGCGCGAGACCAGGCAGGAAGAGCGGCAGGCGGCACAAGCAGCTGCTGCAGCCGACACGGCAGCCAGGCAGCAAATGGAAGTCAACACCCTGCGGGATCCTTCCGTTTTTCCCCCGGGGCAAACATTCTGGAGCATGCTGACAAAACGCCCGAAGCGCAACTGAGACTCCCTTCGGCAAGAACCGGTCACGGCGCTAGGGCTTCTGGCTGAAAGCGAAATCCAGCACCTCAGCCAGGTGCAGAGCTGTCATGGAAAGTTTTCTGTCGGCAATGCCCTTTTCAATCTGCAGGAGGCAACCAGGATTGGTAGTGACGACAATATCGGCCCCAGTGTCTTCCAGATAAGACATCTTGCGATCAAGAATTTTCAAACTGAGATCGCTGTGAGTCAGATTGAAAATGCCAGCGCTGCCGCAACAGTGCTCCGACTCCGCAAGCGGTATCAGCTCAACTCCTGGCAGCCTCGCCAATAACTGCCTGGGCGCATCATGAATCTTCTGCGCGTGAGCGAGATGGCAGGCAGCATGATAAGCCACTTTCCGGCTGAATACCCCCGGGCTGGCGGCAAATTCGTGCTTGCAGAGAAATTCGCTTAGATCTTCCACTCGCGCGACAAATCTGGCAGCTCGCTCCCGCCACAGCTCGTCGGACTTAAGCAAGTCGGCGTAGCTCTTCAGCATGGCGCCGCAACCAGCTGCAGTGACGACAATCTGCCCTTCGGTGTCCTCAAACAACTCGATATTGCGCTTTGCCAGTTTGACGGCGATGTCGACCTGACCGCCATGGAAAGCCAGAGCTCCGCAACAGGTCTGCTCCGGAACTTTGACAATAAACCTCTGTCCAGTCAGAAGACGAATTGAGGCATGATTGACATGATTGTAAAAAATATCCATGACACAGCCGGCGAAA
>JAHFBI010000208.1 GCA_023250095.1 Candidatus Melainabacteria bacterium | reverse complement strand
GCTCGGGCTTTGTTCCTCCGAGGACGTCGAGCAGTGTCTGGTCATACAGAGCGCTATCCGGGAAGTGCGTGGTCCGGAAGTAGCCATGATTGGCGAGTTGCTCGTCCAGCGCGAAGTCATTTCGCAGGAGGATCTCGGCGAGGCCATGCAAAGGCAGCGCTTCGGAAGCCAGTCGCTCGAGAGGATTCTTCTGGCTCTGGGAGCCTGCAGCTCATCTGATATTGAAGAATTTCGCTACAAGAACAACTGGCAGAATTTCCAGGGTGAAATTGACGATTACAGCCTTGGTAACTGGTTGCTCTATAACAGGCGCATCAAGGAAGAGCATCTCAAACAAGCCCTGGGTATCCAGAATCGCGGGCGCCAGTTTATAGGGGACATTCTCGTGGCTATGGGGCTTTGCACTTCAGATGATGTGAAGGAATCAGTGTCGTTTCAGAAAGATGTGCGCCAGGCTCATCGCGCCGGCATGGAAAAGCTGGGAGCCCTGCTCATGTCCAAGGGCAAGATTGAGGCGGCTCAGCTGGAGCAAGCCATGGGATTGCAGGAGCAAGGAAGGCTGCACACCGGGCAAATTCTCCAGGCTGTTGCCGGATGCAGCGAAGCCGACATAAAACTCGCTCTCACCTTGCAAACACAGTGGCGCGACAAGATGGCTCTGGAAGAGGATGACCGGCTTGGCGAAGTCTTGATCAACCGGGGTTTCATCACAGAAGAGGCGCTACAAAAGGCGCTGGGAATTCACATCAACAGTGGAAAACCAATAGGGCGCGTGTTGGTGGAAGAAGAGATCTGTACGCCCGAAGAAATTATTGCCACGCTGATGCTAAGAGACTACAAACGGCAGTGCGATCTCCTCGCCTTTATCAAGAAAGGCATGCAAGCCAGGCAGATGCCACCAGTACCGGTGGTAGCCGAGAAAAAGGCCACTAAATCCGTGACCGAGCGCTTGCTTGCCGCCTGGCTACCAAAATTCTCCGGACACAGTTAGAAGAGCTGAGACAATTCGTGGTTCGTGGTTTTGTCAGACTTCCACTTCGGTCTTGTCGCCGTTGCCTTCGGCGCAGCACCCTGAGGCGGTTTCTTTCAGGGAGCCACCGCAGGCGACGCAATAATACTTGTTGGCATTGGCTGGCGCCTGGCAATGCGGGCAGACAAAGCCGGGAGTCGGCTTGTATCCGGCTGCAGCGGCAGCCTTTTGCGACCTGGGCGCTTCGGGGTCGGTTTTAAGACCTTCTAGCTCCTCTCTGGCCAGCCTGATTTCTTTCTCGAACTCGGCTACTTCTTTGACCTTGTCTTTCAGCAACTCTTCGGAGACTTCGTCTCCTTTCTCATACTTGTCATAGACGAGCTGTCCTATGTTTACCAGAACGGCTGTTTTCTTGGCCTCGAGGCTGTTGATGCGGCTGCTCAGGCTGATGGACTGCATTACCTCTTGGGATTTGTCTTTTATGTCGGAGATGCCCTGGTTTATGTTCTTGAAAATGTCATCTACTAATCCCATGGATATTTCTCCTCAGTGCTTTCTATTCATTTACTCATAAATTGCTGTTCTTTGTCCGAAAATGAACGTTAAGAATGGGATTTGATTCCCACTGAGCCCGGCAAAGTTGTCACTCGGATAAGTTCGAAGAAATGCAGACGCGGTTGCGCCCGCTTTCTTTGGCGCAGTACAGGGCTTCGTCGGCTGCTTCGAAGAGGGCATCCGGCTCGCTGGCGTGCAGCGGGAAGTTGGCTACGCCAATGGAAGCGGATATGGTGCCGGGACCATCGACTGGTGTCTCGTTGATCAGCTTGCGCAGGCGCTCGGCCGTGTTGGAGGCCATTTCGACATCCGTATTGGGCAAAAGCAGGCAGAACTCTTCGCCGCCATAACGTGCTGGCAGGTCATTGGCGCGGCAGGAGCTGCCCAGCACGCGCCCGATTGTCTGGATTGCCGCATCTCCGACCTGGTGTCCGTAAGTGTCATTGATCTTCTTCAGGAAATCGAGATCGACGACGATGAGCGAGAGCGGCTCGCCGTATCGCTTGGCTCTTTCGAACTCTTTGGCGAAGGTATCGTTGAAATGGCGGCGGTTGGCGATGCCCGTCAAGCCATCGGTGACAGCCTGATGCTCTTTCTCTTTGTGTAGCTCGGCGTTCTCGATGCCTACGGCCAGCTGGTCGGCAAGGGAGCCGATCAATGCGGTGGCGTCGATGCTCCAGTCTCTGGGAGCAAGGCAGTCCTGCAGAAATATGGAGCCGATATTGCGGTCGCGGATTATGATTGGCACCAGCAATCCGGAGCGAATTTTCAAGGCGAGCAGGAACTCCCGGTCGAATACATCCTGCGTGTCCGTTTCTGGCTCGGAGAAGTCGTGGGGAACGGACGTGCGCATGGACATCTGCACGAAGTCCTTTGCGCTGTCCGACAGGAAGAGATCCCGGCAGGGCTGCACCGAGTTGTGGCAATATTCGAAGACGCTCAGCTCTTCCCCGCTGTTCAGAGGGCGAAATAGCACGCAGCGACTGAGCTTGAACTGGTCGCCGATTTTATTTACTGCTGTCTCGAGGACTTCCTGAATCTTGAGCGAGCTGCGGACGGCGTTGCTTATGCTGTACACAAGGCGCTCTTTCTGGGCAAGCTGGGTTTCCACCGCGCTCTTGTGCATCGTATCGTGTATGAGCTGGCGTGTCTGTTCCTGCAACATGCAATTCTGGTCTTCCAGCTCTTCATAACGCGCACGCAGGCGCTCGTTCTCGCGCCGCAGCTCGTGCACTTCCCAGGCATTGGAGATTGCCTGCACGAGAGGATAAGAAGTCAGCTGATCGTCGATTGTTTTATCGTCGGCGTCGCTTGCTCCGGCGATAAGAATAGAAGCACAGCGCTTCTCGCTGTTTTCCACGCGATAGCAGAAAACCGGCAGAAGCTCTGCTGCCAGGCGGACGTCTATGTCGTCTGGGTCCACTTCGGAGACTTTTTTGCCGCCGGCTGTTGCGTCTTCACAGGATTGCTCGGCATAAGCCTCGACAAATTTTTTGAAGTCCCTTTTGCGAGGACCGGATATATACTGGTTGCTGAAAGTTTCCAGGTCAGCGTCCCAGATGAGCACGGCCACAGCCCGGACGTCGACTATTTGCATTACAATGGCAGCGACAGCTTCTAACACCTCGTCGAGATCGACGGTCGAGAGGAGCATCAAGTTATTTTCGGATATGTCAATTGCTGATTTCATCATCATAATTCTTCCCGGGACGGGGCATTATCAATCAACCGGCTTGTTGCCAGGCGCCCGTGCGGGAAGATCCTGTAAAATCCAGAGGGTACATTGGCTGCGCAAGGCTTTGCCTGACCGGCAATGGCGGCAAGCAGATTCTTATGACCTGCCAGGAAGAGGAGACGGCTGAGGGCAAGGCTCTCAGGCAGGATCGCTAAAGTCAGGAGAAACACGTGAAAGCGGAAAAAGCCGAGGCAGCCGGGGTGGCGATTCAGCCGCCCAGAGGCACATATGACATTGTGCCGGGAGAAACAAGGAAGTGGCAGGCTCTGGAAGCTTTGCTGTGCCCGGTTGTGAGCGCTGCGGGCTACAAAGAAATCCGCACGCCGGTCTTTGAGCACACGGAGCTGTTCAAGCGAGGCGTTGGCGAGACAACGGATATTGTCAATAAAGAAATGTACACTTTCGCCGATAAATCGGAGCGCTCTTTGACATTGCGCCCGGAAGGGACAGCCGGAGTGGTGCGAGCTTATCTTTCGCACGGGCTCAGTCGTCAGAGCCCGCCAGTCAAGCTATGGTACATGGGTCCGATGTTTCGTTATGAAAGGACCCAGACCGGGCGCCAGAGGCAGTTCCACCAGATCGGCATCGAGGCTTTTGGCAGCGAAGGACCGGCAATCGATGCCGAGGTCATAGTAGTAGCTGTCGACTGCATGGCAGCGGTCGGTGTAAAAAATTTTCAGGTGCACTTGAATTCCATTGGTTGCAGGCAGTGCCGACCGCGCTTTCGGGAAATCCTCAAAGAAGCTATTGCCTCGAAAAGGCAGTATCTTTGCCAGGATTGCCAGGACCGATTCGAGCGCAATCCGTTGCGCATGCTCGACTGCAAGTCACCAGCTTGCCAGGAGCATTATCAAGGAGCACCTGCCAGTCTGGACAACCTCTGCCCTGATTGTCTCAGCCACTGGCAGGGGCTTCTGTCCTTACTTGCCGAGCTGGGCGTTGCCGTCGTTATCAATGAGCGGCTGGTGAGAGGGCTTGACTACTACGGGCGCACGGTATTCGAGCTGATTGCCGATGACACGCGTCTTGGCGTGCAGTCGACAATCTGTGCCGGCGGGCGTTATGACTATCTGGTGGAAACCCTGGGCGGACCGCCGACGCCTGCTGTCGGCTGGGCGGCCGGGCTCGAGCGGATAAGCTTGCTCATGGAGCCGGCGCAAGCGGAAACGCCGCTTACTTTTGTTGTTTGCCCATCGGCTCCTGCGGCGCTGAAATTGGCTTGTGCCGTCAGGCGCGCCGGATTCTCTTGCGAACTGGACTTTCCTCCCCAGGGGGGCAGCCCGCGTGGCTTTGCCCGCCAGTTGCAGCAAGCCAACAAGACTGGCGCTGCCTGGAGCCTGATTCAAGGTGAAGACGAGCTGCAAGGCGGGGAAGTGACGGTCAAGAGCATGAAGGATGGGAGCCAAGCCAGGATTCCTGTGGAAAAGCTAATCGCTTTTTTGCAAGAGAATTGCCGAAACGGTGTATAAAACTGATAGTTAAATCCGGAGACTGACATGCCCTGGCGAACGCAAGGCGAACCTACCACCCGCGAGAAGATTATTGCTGGCTTTTGCTATCCGACTTTCGGTGTGGTCGGGCTTATTTATGTCTTGTTGAAGGGGCGCGATTGCCAGTCACAGCTTTTCCGCTTCCATTTTATCCAGTCGATTCTTCTCTGGATTATTGCCACCATGGTGAGCTGGGCTGTCGAGCCGCTCTCTGCCATTATCGGTTGTGGTGTATCTCTTCTGGACGGAGTCTGGCCCGGCGCCAGCCGTATCGTTGGCAACGGGATTGGCTTTGCCTTTGTGGTGGTTACCAAGGTCTTCTATCTGCTGCTGGCTTATGCCGCCATCTGGGCGTTCAGGGGAAAAACTGCCGAGATTCCATTTATTTCCAACGTGGTACGTCAAAATATGCGCTAGCTCCTGACCGAATGTTCTCCTGACTGCCTCCAGGGCTCATTTCCAGAGCCTGTGGGCGCGCCGATGAAACCTTGAGTGAAAGGCTGAAGAGTGAAACAGAGCAAGAAGAGTCACATTGTTTGTATTGCAAACCAGAAAGGTGGCGTGGCGAAAACCACGACGACGGCTTATCTGGGCGCGGCTCTGGCCAGATTGAACCGCCGGGTCCTGGTCATCGATTCAGACCCGCAGTGCAACCTCACGTATAGCCTGGAAATCGATGAAGTTCAGCAAGAATTTGCTCTGGAGAACAATCTGGCTGCTATCTATGAATCGGGACAGGATGCCGAGTCTTGCTTGATTCGCTTGCGCGACCACCTTTCTCTTATAGCTGCCTCGCCGGATCTGGTCATGACGGAAGTCACGCTTGATAGCTCGCCGGAGACGTTGTCGACCGAGCCGGAGAAGATTTTGCGTAACGCGCTCAGCCCAATTTGCGCTCGCTACGATTACATTCTCGTCGACTGCCCGCCCAACCAGGGCATGCTTACGCTTAATGCGCTTGTAGCTGCCGACTGGCTGATTATTCCGACTCTGGCTTCTGTCATCAGTCTCACCGGGCTCGAGCGCATGCTCGAGCAAGTCCATGAAATCGTCCATGGGGAGCCGCCGCTCAACGCCAATTTGAAGATAATGGGTGTTTTGCTTACGAAATTCCGCAAGGATCGCACAGTGGAGGTGGATCTGGAAACGCGCCTCAGGTCTTGCCCGGAGGAGTTTTGCGTTTTCAAAACTGTTATTCCGGATCGCAGCCAGTTCGAGCTGCTCGGTGAATTGAAAGCCCAGACCGGGCGCAGTTTGCTGGATCTCTCGATGGTGAGCTATTCTCTCCTTCCGTATTTGACTCTGGCCATGGAAGTCGAGAAGATCCTCTTGCCTAAGTCGGTCCGCTCGGTATAGGGCACGGCGGCAAGAGCGGCTCTGAGTTTAGTCGGGGAGGGAAACGCTGACAGAGGCATGCTGAAGTTCAGTCGATTCAAAAACTGGTTGCAAGCCATGATGTGGTTGCTCCAGAAATGGGGCAAATATACGATGGCCGGTACTGAGGCCTATGAGCTGGGCGATCTGGCGACGGCTGAAGACATGTGGAGCAAGGCGCTTGCCGAAGCGGAGAAGTTTGGTGAAAAGGACACCCGGCTGGCTACTTCCCTTTCAAATCTGGCCGAGCTGTATATTCGTCAGAATCGCTTTAAAGAAGCTGAGACTCTGAGCAAGCGTGCCTTGACCATACGGCAAAAACTCTGTTCGTCCGATCATCCAGATGTGGCTCTGAGCCTAAATAATCTTGCTTTGTTCTATTGCAGCCAGGGCTTGTTCTCAGAAGCCGAGCCCCTTTATCAGGCAGCTCTGGCTATCGACGAGAAGGCTCTTAGTCCGGATGACCCGGCTCTGGGCACGGATCTGGACAATCTGGCCAATGTGCTGCGCAAACAGGGCAAATACGCGCAAGCCGAGCCACTTTTCCAGAGGGCGCTGTCTATCTATGAGAAATCCTTGCCTTCTGCTCATCTGCATATAGGCAGGACGTTGAGCAATCTGGCTTTGCTCTATCAGCAAAAGGGAGAGCTTGCCGAGGCCGAGGCGCTCTATAAGAGAGCTGCCGAAGTCTACGAGAAGAACACTGACCGGTGTCACCAGTTCCAGGCAGCCAGCTTGAACAATCTTGCTTTGCTCTATCAGAAACAGGGTCGCTTCGAAGAGGCCGAGCCGCTTCTCAAAAGAGCCGTGGAGTTGCAAGAGCCGGCATTGGGTCCCGACCACCCGGATGTGGCGATAAGCCTGCACAACCTGGCTGAGCTCTATGCGGAAATTGGCCGGCGCGACGAAGCTCAGTCCCTCTACAAGAGGGTCTTTGCCATCAGGGAAAAAAACGGGCTCTTCGACTTCGACCCGCAGAGGCAACAGGCTATCTGGTCCTGAGGTCGGGCAAGTCAACCGTTTTTCAAGAGTAGTTTGGAGTTGCTCTGGAGCTTGTGCTTTGCCCTTTGTTCCTGGACTTGAATTCGATATCAACTTCGACTTCAACATTGGTTTCGGCTGGGTTGTTCCAGGGCTTAATATGCCTGGGATGCCCGGCGGATCGGGCAAGAAGTCATAAGGACAGCTCGGCGGAGCGATCATGTGTCCAGAATTGAGCGAAGGCAGGTTTTTCTTCCGGCTGGCTCGTTTGAGTCTGTCCTTGATCCTGGCAACTGTGGTGAGTTGCCAGTCCGGCTTTGCTGAAAATCGCACAGACGTCATGGCTGCTGCTTACAAAGCCATGGATGAGCAGGATTGGGATACGGCTCTGGACAATTTCAATCGTGCCAAGGCGATGGACTCGCGCGATCCCACTTGTCGCAGCTATCTCGGGGAAATCTATCGCAAGATGCACCGTTTTACCGAGGCTGAATGTGAGTGGGAAGCTCTGAAGAATATGGACCCCAAGAATCCGCAGTGGCGCTATGAAATGGCCCAGACATATGTGGACCAGGGCAAGTATCGGCAAGCTCTGCCCATCTATCAGGATCTCTCAGCGGCCAACACCCGGGATGCCGGGGCTGTCCTTGGTCTGGGCATCTGCCTGGAGGGCAGCGGTGACATTGACAGTGCCAAGGAGTATTACGACCGAACAATAGCTATGGCGCCACAGTCGCGCTCGGCGCAATCGGCCCAGGACCGTCTCGAGCGATTGACTTCGGCTTTGTCGGCCAGGCAGTCCAATCAGTTCTTTCCTATTGACCCGGAACTTGGTGAGGCCGGCCTTGGCTGGTGGGATTTAAGCAAGATGCCCGTTCATGTGTACATTGACGATGGATACCAGGTGCCCGGATATCGTGAGCTGATGCGCAGCCAGCTGATCAGGGCGCTGGACATATGGACGCAAGCTTCAGGAAGGCATTTGAATTTTGTCGTCGATCCGCGCGATTCTTCAGGTGAATCGTCATGGAAGAGGGCTTTCGGCGATACTCCTGTGCTTGAACGCATCGGACCGGCGATGGCTGATGTGCCGGACGACCCCGTACAGTCGAGTCTCCATGTCCACTGGGTTGAGTCGCTGAATTTCCCCCCGCCCCACAAGGGGCAGGCGCTGGGGCTAGCCTGGACTAGTAAATTTTCAGCCAAAGCAGGCGCCATCATCAAGAAGGCGCATTTGTGGATTGCCACAAACCGACTGGCTGATGGCGCACCGATGCCGGATCGCATTACGCCGGCGACTGCTAACTTGCTTGAGTCTCAAAACCGCATGATTCAGGAAGTGATGATTCACGAGCTTGGGCACTGCCTGGGGCTCACGCACTCGCCCAATCCCAACGACATCATGGCCAGTGGTATCTATGGTCTGAATGCTGTTGATCTGCAGGAGTCCAGGCAACTTTCGCAGCGAGACCTCAAATCTCTGGCGCAGCATTACAACGATTATCAGGGCAACGGGCTGCCGGCAGCTGTGGTGGCAAGCAAGGATGAAAACGCGCCGCACACGACAG
>JAHFBI010000207.1:5235-8683 GCA_023250095.1 Candidatus Melainabacteria bacterium | reverse complement strand
ACCGATGAGGACGTGCGTTTGCTCAAGGCAAACAACATCGTCGTTCTCGGACACGGATTCCGCGGGCACAAGCAGGGCAACTGTGTTTGCACTGTCTGCGTCACATCCAATATCGTCACCGGTCAAGTGCGCTCTGTCGCCGAACATCCCATCGACGATCTCTTTCGCGCTGGCAAACTGGTCACTGTGGAGACCGACGGCACTCTGTTCACCAACACCTCGGCTACCAACGAATACAAGCTCATAAACCGGCAGTTCGGCTGGGGCGCTGCGGAGTTTTTCCGGGCCAACAGTGTCGCCTTGCGTCACTCTTCTTTCAGCACACAGGAGAAACACGCTCTTGAGTCCCTGCTGAAAGCCGGCTACGGCATTTGCTAGCCGATTTCTCTTCCAGAAATTGTGGTTACACAGAACCAACTTTACTGGAGCCTTGATAGTTGGCGAGAGCCCAGAGTAGCTTCTGGGTTTTCGCTTTTTGGGCTTTGTTTATTAGACGATATAGTGGATACCCGGAGTGCCCTGCAACCGGGACATCCCTTGCAATAAAGTTGACGGACAAAACATTGTCGGACAAAGAGACGCCATGACATGATGGGTGACAGAAGGCGGAGTTTGCTGGTTGAAGTTCACGTGGACTTGATATAAAGAGAGTAGCAATGTCTTTATTGCCTGCGTGCAAGAAAGGAGATGTGGACTTAAATGGAGACAGATCTTCAACTAAAAGTATTGCTGGTGGATGATGTTCCCGAACAACTCGACTGGCTCGAAATGACACTTAGAGATCTCGGAGCAGACCTGATAAGAGCCAGCTCGGGTAAAGAAGCTATCAAACAAGTTCTGGATCACGAATTCGCTCTCATCGTTCTCGACGTCCGTATGCCAGATATGGACGGTTTTGAAGCAGCCCGGCTGATTCGCCAGCGCGAGAAAACGCGCCGGATACCGATAATTTTTCTGACAGCCATATATGATGCTGCCGCTGATGTTCTGGCGGGCTATGACTGCGGCGCAGTGGACTACATCGTCAAGCCAATCAGTGAGACCGTGATTCGTTCAAAAGTTTCCGTATTCTTGGATCTTGCCAGAAAAGCAGCAGAACTGAAAGAACGCTCTGACGCCCTTGAGGCAGCCAACAGAGATCTAGAGTCCTTTTCATACTCGGTCTCGCACGACCTGCGTGCTCCGCTACGTGTTATAAGCGGCTTCACCCAAGCCTTTCTTGCCGATCATCAAGACAGCCTCGACCAAGATGGACGACGCCAGCTGAACCTGGTAGTCTCCGGAGCCAGACGCATGGGGCTGCTGATTGACGATCTTCTTTCCTTTGCTCATGTCGCCTCGCGTAACATCGCTTTCAAGACTCTGGATATGGTGCCTCTTGTCAAGGGGCAATGGCAGCTACTTGGAGGGCAACAGAAGAATCGCCAGGTCAGTCTGACAATCGATGAGCTTCCTCTGGCTCGCGGGGACCAGGCGATGATCCAGCAAGTCCTGGCAAATTTGCTGACAAACGCGCTGAAATTCACGCCTGCTGACAGAATCGCCAGGATTCACGTCGGATGCGTTCGCAAAAATGGTGAGACAGTTTACTTTGTTGAGGACAATGGCATTGGCTTCGATATGGAAAAAGCAGGGCTGATCTTCGAGCCGTTCCAGAGACTGCATTCTCATCGGGAGTTTGAAGGCACAGGCATCGGACTGGCCATCGTGCGCCGGATAATCGAGAAACACAATGGCAAAGTATGGGCTGAAGCAGAAGAAGGCAAAGGCGCTACTTTCTATTTTTCTCTTCCATCTGCCAGAAAGCCGCATTTGTCTTTATCTGGCAAGTCATCCACTGCCTGAGCTCCTGGAAACAAAGCGATACTGAGCCGCATGGCATTACGGGCAATCACCTAGGACCTCTCGGCGGCGTTTCATTATTAGCTGCGCTACATAAAACAACACATCGGCTGAAGGAGCATTATTAGTTGCTCAAAAAGGCTCTTGTCCGCCTTTCCAGGAAGCTTGCAGCGGTAGAATTCACAATCAGTGTCTGAAAGCCGCATATTTTGGAAGAAGGTCATGAGCAAAACTATTACCGAAACCGATGTTATCTGGTGTCCCACAGGGAAATACCTCAAATGCCGCGTCACCGACTATATGAGCTCCATCGGTGTCACCGATGTGCGCGAGCTGGTGAAGCGTTCGACTGCGGACACCGGCTGGTTCTGGACGACGGCGCTGGATTATATTGGCATTGACTGGTTCAAACCATACGAGCAGCTCATGGATCAGTCCGGGGGCTTTGCCTGGACAAAATGGTTTGTCGGCGGGCAGATGAACATATATGCCAACTGCCTGGATTATCACTTGCAAACGGGCTCTCAAGGCTTCCCGAATCGCCCGCGCGTCGGGGCCAATCATGTGGCAATCATTGCCGAGTCGGAAGACGGAGTGAGCAGCAAGCTCACTTACGGAGAGCTTGCTGCCATGTCCTGCCGGGTAGCTTCGGCATTGACGAAGCTGGGCGTCAAGGCAGGGGATGCCGTCGGCATTTACATGCCCATGGTTCCGGAGGTCGTGGCCGTCCTGTTCGGTTGCTTGAAAGTAGGCGCTGTCATCGTTCCTGTTTTCAGCGGTTTTGGCCCGCAAGCGCTCGAAGCGCGCATGTCCGACGCCGAGGCAAAGGTGCTGTTCACCGCCTATGGTGGCAAGCGCCGCGGCAAGACGATTAACATCAAGCCTGATGTTGACGAAGCTTGCAAGATGCTGCCGTCCTTGAAAAACGTCATCGTGCTCGAGCACACGGAGCCGACAGGTACCTGGCTAGAAGGGCGAGATCTCAAATGGTCTGAAATAGTCGAGAAAGCCGATCCCAATGTTCCCACAGCAGTGCTTGAGGCTGAGCATCCTTCGATGTATTTGTATACCTCGGGGACGACCGGCAAACCTAAAGGGACAGTGCACACACACGCCGGCGCCCTTACTTCGATCGCGCGCGAGCTGGGCTTTGCCTTTGACGTGCAAAGAGACGATGTATTCTTCTGGTTCACGGACATTGGCTGGATGATGGGACCCTGGGAAATGATCGGCGTTACCTTCTGGGGCGGCACTATGGTCATCTTCGAAGGCGCGCCCAATTATCCAACGGCAGACCGTGTCTGGCAGGTCGTGGAAAAATACAAAGTAAGCACGCTCGGAATCAGCCCGACAGCCATCCGTGTGCTGCGCGCTGCCGGAGACGAATGGGTGGACAAGCACCCGATGGATAGCCTGCGCCTGCTCGGCTCCACAGGTGAGCCGTGGGATCACGACAGCTACATGTGGTTCTTCGAGAAAGTCGGCAAGAAACGCTGCCCGGTCATAAACATATCCGGAGGCACCGAGCTGGTCGGCTGCCTGATCCAGCCCCTGCCGAACATGCCGCTCAAGCCGTGCACGCTGGGCGGACCCGGACTGGGAATGG
>JAHFBI010000207.1:0-5206 GCA_023250095.1 Candidatus Melainabacteria bacterium | reverse complement strand
TGTCGACGAAGAGGGCAAGAGCGTGCGCAACGGCATCGGGCATCTCATTTGTCGCAAGCCCTCGCCGTCCATGACAAAGGGTTTTCTCAAGGATTACGACCGTTACATCGAGACTTACTTCAGCCGCTTCCCCGAAATCTGGTATCACGGCGACTGGGCGAAGATTGACGAAGACGGGTTCTGGTTCTTGTTCGGGCGCTCTGACGACACAATCAAGGTCGCCGGCAAGCGCGTTGGACCGGGCGAAGTTGAGTCGATTCTCGTGGCTCATCCGAAAGTAACAGAAGCTGCCGTCATCGGAGTGCCGCACGAAGTGAAAGGTGAGGCCATCGTTTGTTTTGCCGTGCCGGTACAAAGCGTTGAGGCAAGCAAAGAGTTTGCCGACGAGCTGGTGAAGCTGGTTGCCTCCAAGCTTGGTAGCTCGCTGCGCCCGGAAGCCGTGCATTTCGTGCCGGCTCTGCCCAAGACGCGCACGGGTAAAATCGTGCGCGGCTCGATTCGTCGCAAATATCTTGGAGAGCCATCTGGCGATACATCTTCGGTGGAAAACCCGGAAGCTCTCGAGCACATTGCCGCAGCCAGAATCTAGCCGCAACTGACCCGAGCAGATTAAAGAAGGGCGAGGACAGAAAAATGCCTCGTCTTTCTTTTTTGATTTGAACATGGACGCTGGCTCGCGCGCAGTACGTGTCCGGTCCAGTGCTCCGGGGTTATTCCAGAACCTTGTGCTGAAGAATGTTGATAACTCAAAAGGTGCCAGGGGTATTCGAGGCTACTAGCGCGTCTCGTAGAACACGAGAGCGAAAAACGGCTCCAGGCGGCGCTTAGCCTGTGGCAGGGGCGCCGCATCTGCAGTCGTTTTTCGCTGAGCTGACGCAAGAGTCCTCGGTTGTGAGCACTTATTTCCTCCTCAATCGGGGTTGATGATCTTGCCATGGCTTACAACTTGCGCCAGGACTTCAAGTGGAAGTTGTAGTGCTCCACTTCGCCGGTCTCGATGTTGTAGACCCAGCCGTGCAGGTTGATTTTGCCCTGTGACAGGACATCTTTCACGCACGGCAGGCTGGACAGGTGGCTGAGTTGCACGACAACGTTGTCCTTGATCGCAGCGGCGATAATCGCCTGCTCGTCAAGTCCTTCGTGTTTGTGCCGGGCAGCCAGCATAGCTGTTTCGGCCGCATGGCTCAGCCAGGCAGCCACTGACGGGAGTTTGTTCAGCTTCTCCGGGTGGAGCAAGCCTTTGATCGCCCCGCAGTCAGAGTGCCCGCAGATGATGATGTCTTTCACCCCGAGCGCCTTGACGGCGTATTCGATAGAGGCTTCTTCACCGCCCATTCCATTGCCGGGCAAAGGAACGATGTTGCCGGCATTGCGCAGGACGAAGAGTTCGCCTGGATGCCCTTGAGTGATGTGCAGCGTGCCAATCCGCGAATCGGAACAAGTGATGAACAAGACCTCCGGGTGCTGGCTGTGAGCCAGACGATGGAAGAGATCCTGCTCAGACCTGAAGACTTTACGCTGAAACTTGCGCACACCGGCCAGCACTTCTTGCATACCCAGGTTACGGAAAGGAGTGGACTGCCCGGAGGCATCCATCACAGTCAGGACCTGGTTCCAGACCCGCTTAGCCGCCTCAGGCAACTCTTCGTTCCGCAAATGCAAAGCCAGGTCAGTGAGCGCTTTGGCAGTGCGCGGGTGGATATAGCCGAACAACATCTGCGAAATTAGCACAAGCAAACGCAAGCGACCTTCTTTTATGGTCGCAGTTACAGCTGACCATTTCATGGTAGTTCTCCTTTGGAGCTCTCTTGGGGGCGAGCAAAAGCCCATGGCTCCAGAAGTAGTGAAAAGAGCACGGATTGCTCTTTCGTGACTAAGGCGACAGAAATGCCGCCGTACGTTGCCAGGCAGATGAGCGCGATCAAACGGAGCTCCGGCAGAGCCGGAAGCTGTCCTCATTTGTTCGCGCTCATCTGTTCTAAGTTAAGTGACTCGGCTTCTGAGACATCTTCAGAGGCCCGTCCGGTTTTCAGCAAACTTCACCCTGCCGTCAGAAACGGAATGACAAAATACTGGCTAGAGCAGTCAGGCTTATGCCGGGTGATTTTTGACGATAACTATCTGTGCAACGAGTTGAACTTGAGCTTAGCCAGCCAAGCCAAGCCAAGTCAAACGCTGTACGGCAATCGGCAATCGGCTGCCGGCACAGCTCAGCCCAAATCTTTTGCGCTAGCCGATATTTGCAGCTCGGCCACCCTGCGCTAAGGGACACTGTCGCAGTCCCGATGGCAGAGTAATGATTGGATGCAGCTGGCGCCCTGATGCAAGAGGCAGGAGGCAAGACACGGGACGGTAGCCTTATCTTGGCAGTTGTTCAGGTCGTGGTCGACACTGCTTAACAACGGTCGCGCGGCACATGTTCAGTGAACCTTACCCATTAGTTTGCGCACTGACGGCGTGAGGAAACCAAGAACACAGGCAGCTGCAAGAATAGCCCCGGCCATTCCTCCAAAGAGAACGGCCAGCCCGCGCGGGTCATGAGCATCGAAAAAGCCGCTCAAAAAACCGGCCAGCAAGTTGCCGAAAGCTGCCGCCAGGAACCAGACTCCCATGGTAATCCCGAGAAATCTTTGCGGAGCCAGCTTGGTGACCGTGCTCAAGCCGACCGGGCTCAGGCACAGCTCGCCAATTACCATGAGCAAATAAACAATCGAGAGCCACAAAGGGCTGACCTTACCTTGGACAGCTAGCAAGGAGGCAGGCACCATGATGGCAATCCCCAGCCCGAGAAAAGCCAGTCCCCAGGTAAACTTGGCCGGGCTCGAGGGCTGTTTGTGCCCGAGCCGCACCCAGAGCCAGGAAAATAGCGGCGCCAGGACAATGACATACACAGGGTCGAGCGACTGGAACCAGCTCGAAGGAAATGCCAAGCCTAAGACCTCGGTCCGCGTCAGAGTGTCGGCAAAAAGATTGAGGCTCGATCCGCCCTGCTCGTATACCGACCAGAAAAGCCCTGTGAAGACAAAAAGCACACCGATGGCCCCGATGCGTTTCCACTCATCGACAGTAAGCGTCTGGTTGCCCGTCTGGTTGAGTCCGGCAGCTACCTTGCGCTCGCTGGGTTTGAGTCCGACATGAGCGATGCGCTGCCTGTGAATGACATAATTGACCAGACCCAGTACCATGCCGACACCGGCGGCGGCAAAGCCCCAGTGCCAGCTGACGATGGGCGCAAATCCCAGGCGTGCAAGAAAGCCCTTGAAAATCTCGCTTTGAGCCAGAAAGCCACAGACAAGCGGAGCCAGAGCTGCGCCGATATTGATCCCCATGTAAAAAATGGAGAATCCCCCGTCGCGGCGATCATCATCTTCATCGTAAAGACTGCCCAGCATAGTGCTGATGTTTGGCTTGAGCAGCCCTGTGCCAGTCACGATTAAAACAAGACCGGCAAAAAAGAAGAACTTGCTGGCGAATACCATCGAGAAATGTCCGAGGGCAATGACGATGCCGCCATAAAGCACCGAACGTCTGGCGCCGAGGAAGCGGTCGGCAATGAAGCCGCCAGGGATTGCCGTCATATAGACGGACATGGTGTAGATACCGTAGATCATTGCCGCCAGCCTGGTTTCGAAGCCGAGACCGCCGGCTGAGGCGGGTGCGACCATATACAGCACAAGGATTGCTCGCATGCCGTAATAGCTGAAGCGTTCCCAGAGCTCGGTGAAAAAGAGCGTGGTCAACCCCCGGGGATGCCCGCCGATACCTCCGCAATCGCGATGACCCTGAGAAGGCACGGCGGAAACAACGGTAGGAGCCTGCATATCACTGTGTCCCTCTTCTATCACGAGACCTTTCTTTTAAACGATGTGCTCAAACCCCAAGAACCGGCGTTCCCTGCAAGAGGGAAGGAAGAGTCAATTGAATAAGATTCAGTAAGTGGACTGAAGAGACTGCTCGAAAATTTCCAGGCTCTCGGTGACTTCGGCAAGCGAGCAGTTGAGCGGCGGCAGGAAACGAATGACGTGATCCTGCGTGCCGCAGTCGAGCAAGAGCAATTTGCGTTTCAAACATTCGCCCACAAGTTTGTTCAGCCTGGCGCCGTCCGGCTTGCCGTTTTCATCGACAAATTCGATGCCAATCATCAAGCCCAGTCCGCGGATATCACCTATGGAAGAATACTTCTTCTTCATCTTAGCAACGGCTGTGACAATCACTTCGCCCATCTTGCGCGCATTCTCAAGCAGGCTCTCTTCCTCGATGACTTTGATGCTGGCCGAAGCTGCAGCGCAAGCCACCGGGTTGCCACCGTAAGTGCTGCCGTGGCGGCCCGGGTTCCACTTTTCCATGCGTTCTTTGCTGGCAACTACGGCTGCCATCGGAAAGCCGGAGGCTATGCCCTTGGCCAGGACGAGAACATCTGGCTCGACACTCCAGTGATTGCAGGCAAACCACTCGCCTGTCCGTCCGAAGCCTGTCTGAACTTCGTCGAAAATCAGCAGGATTCCATGCTCGTAGCACAACTGGCGCAAACGCTGCATGTACCCGTCCGGCTGGCTATAGCCAGTCGCCGGAACCACATAGCCGCCCTCGCCAAGCACCGGCTCCATGATCACTGCCGCCGTCGTGCGTGGTTTCACCTGATGTGTGAACACTTTATCGACGAGATCGAAACACTCCAGCTTGCACTTGCCAGCTTCCTTGTTCACCGGGCAGCGATAACAACTGGGATAAGGAACCTGGAAAATACCGCTTGGAAGAGGTTCATAACCTTCCCTGTAATAGGACTTGGCTGTGGTCAAAGCCGTAGCCAGAAGAGTCCGTCCGTGGAAAGCGCCTGTGAAGGAGATTATATTGGGGCGTCCGGTGGTGAAACGAGCCATTTTGATCGCCGCATCGATGGCTTCCCCGCCGCTGTTATTCAGGAAGACCGAATTCAGAGCCCCCGGCGCGATGGAAGCAATCGTCTCGGAAAGCTCGATGATCGGCACATGGCTTGTGACCATGGATGTGTGAATGAGTTGCTCGATTTGTTTCCTTGTTGCCTCGACTACTTTTGGATGGCAATGCCCGACATTGTTCACAGCGATGCCGCAAGTAAAGTCCAGATAGCGCTCGCCATCGACATCAAAAAGGTAAGAGCCCATGCCGCGTTCGGCCACTATGTCGAAGGCGCGCGCATTTGTCGGAGCCACATGCGCCATGTTTC
>JAHFBI010000206.1 GCA_023250095.1 Candidatus Melainabacteria bacterium | reverse complement strand
CTTGCGCGAAGACGTGGCCATCCATCTTTTCCGTGTAGCCAGTGGACTGGACAGTCTCGTTCTCGGAGAAGGGCAGATAATGTCCCAGGTGAAAGCGGCTCACCGCGCTGCTCAGGAAGCTGGTACCGCTGGTCCTTTACTCGATCAGCTTTTCAAACTGGCTCTTAGCTGCGGCAAGCGTGTGCGCTCCGAAACAGCCATGGCCCGCCGGGCAGTTTCTGTCAGCTCGGCCGCTGTTGAGCTGGCCCGGCAAGTGCTCGGACCGCTCAAAGAACGGTCTTGCCTGGTGGTCGGTGCCGGCAAAATGGCTAGAATTTGCGCCAAACACCTTCTATCTGAGGGCGGTTACGGTCCGGTGTCCATGATCAACCGCAATCAGGAAAAGGTTGAGCAATTCGCTCAGAATAAGCTCCCGAATATGCATCGTCTGAAAACAGGGCTGAGCTTCGAGGATCGCTATCTGCTTTCTGCGGCGGCAGATCTCGTAATCGTCTCGACGAGTGCGCCGGATTTTGTCCTCAAGAAGGAAGACTTTAGAAGCGACCGCCGTTCCAAGGAGCTCTGCATCATCGACATCTCTGTGCCGCGCAATGTCGATCCGGCAATCGGCGAGCTCCCGGGTATCAGCCTTTTTCATTCGGATCATCTAAGCCAGATAGTCAATAAGAATCTCTCAGAGCGTGAGGCGCTGGTATCGGAAGCCGAGCACATAGTCTTTCAGACTCTGGATAGTTTTCATGCCTGGCAGAGGTCGGCGCTTGTGGCACCGACGATCACCCATTTGCGCAAAAAAATAGAGGCAATCAGGGTCGAGCAGATACGGAAAACGACACGCTGCGGTCTTTCTGTCGAAGGCACGGCAGACTGTCTGCACATGGAGCTGATTTCGCGCGCCATCATCAACCAAATATTGCACCATCCCACGGTACAGCTCAAATCGACAGACGATTACGAGATGCTCAGGCAACAAGCGGAGGCTTTGCGCACTCTCTTCAATCTCGATGTTCTGTCCGACGAGCATAGAACATCGGCGGCAGACGAGCCGGGTCTTATCACACCTTCCCCCTGAGTCTGCACCCGTGGTCGATCGACAAAAATGATCCTGAAGATAGGCACCAGGGAAAGCAAACTGGCAAGGCTGCAGACCGACATGGTTCTGTCCGTGCTGGCGCAAGCGCGATCTGCTATCGACTTCGAGATCGTTGCGCTCAGCACGAGCGGCGACAAGGTGCTCAACAAGCCGCTTGCCGAGTTTGGTGGCACTGGTGTTTTCGTGAAAGAGCTTGAGGATGCCCTTCTTTCCCGCCAGGTGGATCTTGTGGTGCACAGCCTCAAGGATATGCCCACAGATATACCCACTGGTCTTTGTCTGGCAGCCACGCCTGCGCGCGATGATGTGCGCGATGTCCTGGTGAGTCGCAACAAGCTGAGCTTTGACGAGCTGCCTGCCGGAAGTCGTGTGGCAACATCTAGCCGGCGCCGTGCTGCTCAACTGGAAGCCCGGCGAAAGGATCTCGTCTTTGTGGACATACGTGGCAATGTGCCCACGCGCCTGCGCAAGCATGACGAGGGGGCTTGCGATGCCATGGTGCTGGCAGCAGCGGGACTCTTGCGTCTCGGGCTGGGCGAGCGCATTTCGGAATATTTCGACCCAGAGGTATGCATGCCGGCTGTGGGACAAGGGGCGCTGGCAGTGGAATGCCGCCTGGATGACGATTTTGTCAGGGCTCTTTTGTCCGAGATCAACGATGTGGCAATAGCAGCTCAGGTGACAGCCGAGCGGGCTTTTTTGAGAAAGCTGGGCGGCGGCTGTGCCGTGCCTATTGGCGCTCTGGCTGCTACTTGCGCTCCAGGGCGCATCGAGTTGAGAGCTTGCATAGCAGACGGTGAACGGCTGGTCAAAGGCTCCGTCAATGGTGCTGAGGTTCAGGCCGAGCGGCTCGGGCAGCAGCTGGCCGAGAGCCTGCTGGCTGCCGGCGGAGCGGAGATTCTGGAGTCTATCATCAAGCGTCCTTCCCACCCTATTTCGCTTCCCTGAAAAGATGTCGCGCTCCCGCCTTCTAGAGGGCTGCTCAGTTCTGGTCACACGGGCCAGACATCAGGCAGCGCCTCTGTCTCACCTTCTTGAAGAGATGGGGGCGAAGGTTGTGGAGGCGCCCATGATTACTATCCTGCCGCCTGATTCGTGGGATCCTCTCGATGAGGCTCTCCGGGGACTGGAAGCTTACGACTGGATTGTTTTTGCTTCTGTAAATGCCGTGGAATCCTGCCTTAAGCGCATCAGTCAGCTTGATTTTGCTGTGGATTTATCGAGTGCAAGGCTGGCAGCAATCGGTCCTTCTACTGCCGATGAGTTGCGCAAACATAAGCTCGAACCGGCCTTCAGCCCCAGCCAGTTTGTTGCCGAGGCTCTGGTGGCCGAATTCCCCGGCTATCCGCAGCTGTCAAACACGCGGATCCTCTGGCCTAAGACCAATATTGGGCGCACTTACATTGCTGAAAACTTGGGCTTTGCCGGCGCTATTGTCGATGTTGTACCTTGCTATAAGACAGGCGGTCCCGAAGATCCGGAAAGGCTGTCAGGGCAGCTAATAGAGCTTCTCGCCGCTGGCGCCATCGATGTCGTTACTCTGGCCAGCTCAGAGACCACCAGGAACCTGGCCGGTCTCCTTGACTCCGGTCTTGCGCGCTTGTCCCGGTCTGCGGGATCTGTCGGACAGCAGATGAAGCCACTACCCCGGTCCCTTTCCGAGCTTCTTTGTCACACGCTCATTGCTGCCATTGGGCCCGAGACAGCGCAGGCTGCGCGCGAGAATTTAGGACGGGTGGATGTCGAGGCCAGCGAGTATACAATTCAAGGACTTGTCGATGCCCTTTGTGCTCATCTGCAAAAGCGAATATAGGGCGACGCGGCGTTCCATGCTGTCAGAGGATGAATCTCCGCTGACCAGCTGACCCGCATTAAGGGCGATGCCGCTTGTTACAGGACGATCATGACGGCCTCGACCTTGTTTGGATTGTTACGATGATGCCGTGCATCATCCCGTTTTTCGTTTCTCGTTCGCTTATTGGAAGGATGAATCCAGCTTTTGTTTGACGATAGGAAACTGGTACTGGCGCTGAAAAGTCATTTTGCCGCCGACAAGCGGGCCTTGCTCGAAATATTGCCCTAGGCAGTCCATCGAGGCGGGCAGCTTGACGTCAACTTTGACATTGACGACCACAAACGGATTGCCGGCAATGCCGCTGCCTGGAGCAGGGACGGGTTGTCCGAACGGTGCTCCGCCGTAATCCTGATAAACAAAATTTGGAGACGTGGTGCCCACAAGGGTAGGCTGTGTGATATAGGTGCCGTCCGTCTTGTGGCTGGCTAGCGCAGCTTTGGCGGCATTGATAGCGCTTGCCGAGTCCGATTGGCTGGCGGCAGCTCGAGCTGCGTCCCGCGCTGCCCGGTCCACCACCTGGTTGCCCAGCATCATGACTCCGACATCCAGACACAGGCAGACCATCACGACCAGGGCGAAGCAGCTGATGGCCAGCTCGAGGCTGCCCATTCCTCTTTCACGCGAGGGCAAGTATCTTGTTTTTCTTTTCGAGTGTAATTTCTGCATGTCAACCATCCTAGCTCTTCCCGAGCTGCACAAGCTGCCTGGCAATGTTCTCGAATACGTATCTCAAGTTGGCTGTGTTTGTCACAAGGAAAAACTTACCGCCATTGCCGGCATGAGCTGCTATGCCGTCAGCTCCCGGAGTATAAGAGCCGGGCATCATCGTAATTGGGTCCGTGTAAGAAATTGTCTTGCCAGCACCCTCATTAAGCAGGTTGCATTCGCCAGGGATGATGCCGGCGTTCTGAGCCATACCGATTGTGTAAGCGGCGATGCCTTCGGTCCGGCAGTTGTCGGCAATTGTGAAAGTCGAGGCATTGGCTGGTCCGCAAGTTCGCTGCCCATCAGTAAAGAGGATGACAAATTTCTTGGCGTCATTTCTGGAGAGTCCCGAGCCTTTCTTCAGTTCGTTATAAGCTTCTTGCAGGGCATCGCCCACATCGGTGCAGCCATTGGCCAGCGTTTGGGGGATATCGGCCAGAACTTGCGTGTATTGGGAGCTGGTGTAATCGAGCTTTGTTCCGACGAAAGGATAACTGCCTGTGCCACCAGCGGCATAAGTAGAAGAGACGTTCCAGCCGCTTGTGGTGTTGGATCCCGTCGAGATACCGCTGCCGAAGCTCATGAAACCGAAGTGAGCGTTAGTGTTGTTATTCATGATCTGGAAGAAAGATGTTGCCGCTTGCTGAGCTGCACCAATGGGCATGCAGTGGGCATGGGCAGCTGTCAGGTAGGTGGACTGGTAGCCGGCCATGGGCGTGATTGTCGGGTCCGGGAGAGAGACTTTTGCTTTGCTGTTCGTATAAACAGTGTTGTCCTCCAGATTGCCGCGAGCTGCTTCCACAAGGGTAGCGGCATCAGGGAAGCGGTAAGGTCCGATGGTGGTGCCGGCGAATATCTTGTTGCCGTCAATGTTCACGACCATATCCGTATAAGTCTGGGCATTGCCGGTGGAGGCGCCGCCAGGAGGGCAATTGCCGGGTGGCGTGCCGACTTCGGCTCCGGCGCTTCGCAATGCCGGGCTGAAATTGACAGGATATGAACCAACCCAGGAGGATTCGTCAAGATTCTGGGGCGGCGTACCCTGCCAGTCCATGCCTGTGACGCTCCAGCACTGTATGATGTCCCACATCCTGCCTTCGGCAACAGCTCCGGCAGGCGATCCGCCAGTCGTGCTTGTCTTGACATAATCAATAGCGCCGGAGCCAGAACCGTTTGAATTCTGGGCTTTGCCGGCGTTCCACATGCGCCGCACGCAGGTGACGGGGGTCTGGTCGTCAATCGAGCCGGATACGTCGAAGAGCATGACTACATCGAGAGAGGGCACGCGGCTGCTGGCTTCAGAGCGAATTGGCGTATTGTCGATGCCCAGGAATTTGCCGAATACCGGCTGCAAGCCATAAGCTGCCACACAATGCACGATCCGTCCTTTCGGGTCGGCCAGGTTGGGCACTGGCTGCCCGACCGGAGTGGAGTTGGGGTCGAGAAATTCGATAAAGAGGGCGGAGGCTTCCGAGGACGGGCCGTAAGTTGTGTAGTTGCTGGCTGTCATGGATGAAAAATCCGCACCTGCAAGGGTCGTGCCGACAATGCTGTTGGCGACGAAAGCTTGTTGAGCCGCAGCGATGGAATTGTTGTGGGAGGTTGTCGTGTCGGTGGAATCCGAGCTGGTAAGCGCGGCAGCCCCGGCCAGAGCCGCCGCTTCGCAAGCCGAGCGCAACTCGTCCCTGGCTGCATTGGCCCTTGTGGCTTCAAAGGAAAAGAGCCCCAGTGATGTCAGAAAGATGAAACCGATGATGAATACCATTAGCGTAACCATCATCGATCCTCGACTGTCCCGCCCATGTATTTTCTTCATGTTTCTATCTCTCTTGAAAGTTTTCGTGGATGTGGTGAAACATTGTCTGGTTGAGAGTTTCCTTTTCTATTGATTCATTCCGGCTGGATTCTCAGTGAGTTCTTGTGCAGCAATATCAACATGCATCGGTCCTGTAATCCCGGGCAAAAGCTGGCAGACACCGCCAAAATTGATCAACGGCTCGACGTCAGCGCTCACCTGGCATTCGATGGCATAAATGCTTGTCTGGGTTGCAGGCGCTGGCAGCTTGGTGTTCCAGGGATAATCAGTGACCGTCTGCGTGGCTATATCGGTGGATTTCAGACGTATCCGGATGGATGTGTTGCTGATGCCTGTATATTTGGAGAGGGTGTCGGCGATGGCATTGGGAGCCAGATTCATTACCGAATTTGTGCCGCTGCCTGCCGTGAAAGTAACGGCAGGAGCTGCAGCTTGTACACCGTCGTGCACTGCTTGCAAAACAAGAACATAGCGAATAGCGACAGTGACAAGATCAACCAGGGGAAAGAGGACAAGAAGAAAAAGGACCACGATCACTCCAGCGTATTCTGCTATGAACGATCCCGATCGACGATCTGGACAGGTTCGCTTGGTCCGTTTCATGATAGCCCTGGCTCGTACACAACGTAGTAACTGGCGACGGAGAGCGCCCCGGAGATACCAGCAGACGCAATGCGGGCACATCCCCTCGCATTGTTAAATATACCTAATACGAGGGCCGTTCAAACACTGCCGCTCAAATTTAATCCTCTGCCAGCAGCCGGCTGCTCAATCCTCTGAAACAGGCATACCGTTGACTGTCGTTTGTTTGCGCTTCATGGCAGCTGCCTGTGCTTGCTCTTTTGTAATGACTCCTGCTGTCTGGGCGTTCTGTCCTGAACTTGAGCCGGGAGTGGAAGCGGTCGGGGTGCTTGGCATCAAAGACTGGAACAAAGTCTTTTCAGAAGAAGTGCGAGCCCGTGCCACTCCGGCTTGAGCAAGTTCGGTAGCCTTTTCATTAAAGCCGGCTTGAGTATACGCCTTGATCAAACCGGCGCGAGCCGAGGCTAGATCAGGATAGCTCTCCAGGCAGCCGTTATAGATCTTGATTGCTTGCTCCGACTTGCCGGCATTAGCCAGGGCTTTTCCGTAGGCGAGTTGATCGGCAATATCGAGAACTTGCAGGCGAGCAAGGGCGACAAACTGCGCTATGGCGGCGTCGGGGCTGCCGGCGCTCAGAAATGCGTGTGCCAGGTAGCGGCGTGCCAATGCATCGTTGGGATTGGCGCGCACGGCCGCGGTCAGCACTTCGACAGCCCCCCCGGCATCTCCGCCTGTCAGCAGTTTATAGCCCCTCTGAACAAGGGTGGAGGCATCCCCGGACAGGGCCCGTATGTTTATCTTCTGGGAAGCAGCATCTCTTGTGCCGCCTACGTCACCCATGGCAATTGGCTTTTGCTCTCTTGCGCGGGCATAGGCCAGTTCCCGCTTTGTTTGCAGCTCGCTTGAGCCGGGATCGATTTGCAAGGCTGCATCAAAATCGCTAATCGCCGAGCCGTAGTCCTTGAGTTCCAGGAAACAAGAGCCGCGATGGTTATAAGCCTCGACAATGGCATAGTTCATATTGATGGCCTTGCTGAAATCCGCCTCTGCCTTCTTGTATTCTTTGTCGCGCTGCCAGCTCAATCCGCGCCGGTAGTAGCACTCGATGTCCGACGGGTCAAGGCGCAGGGCCTGGTTGTAATCAGCAATGGCTTTCTTGTTGTCGCGCAGGTGACCCCAGCAGAGTGCTCGTCCTTTTAGAGCCGCAATATAAGCTTTATCCACCTTAAGAGACTGATCGTAATCTTTGACGGCATCGGCGTATTGCAAGAGACCGGCTCGAGCGGCTGCGCGGTAAGCATAGATTGCGGACAGTCCTTCCGAGGGCTCAAGTTTTAGAACTTCATCGATGTCCTGGATTGCTTCCTTATACTGAGCCTGTTGTAGGTGGGCCAGCGCGCGCACGCGCAAGGCATCAGAGCATTTGCTCTCGAGGGTTAGCGCTGAGTTGCAGTCTTCTAAAGCTTTTGCGTACTCTCGCTGCTTGACGTTGGCTTCAGCGCGTCCGACCAGAGCCAGGAGCTTGCCAGGGCTCTGTTGCAGGACGGTATCATAATCAGCAACAGCTTTTTTATAGTCGCCGAGGTTCAGATAGATAGTGCCGCGATTGAGATAAGCATCTGTCAATTTGGGATTGGCCCTGGCTGCAATGTCAAATTCGCGCAATGCCAGGGCATTGCGACCCTCTTTAAGATAAGTACTGCCGGATTTCATGTGATCTTCGGCGCCGCTTGTCAGGAACATCTGGTTGATGGCAAGGGCAGCGACGGCGCAAACAATGACTATGGCTGTTACGCCGAGTATCACAGCCGGGTCGCGTCGCGTCGAGGGAGGTGCGTCCTGATGGATGTCGCTGAGCTTGTACTGCCCGGTCTGAGCAATGAACGACTTGGGGTCGACTGTTTTTTGCGCTTCGGCCCCGAACACCTTGCGTACTTCTTCCGTGTGCTTGCTCTCAACCCTTGCCGGACGCGGTTGAGCCGGGCTTGGTTCATAATCACGACTGTCGATGGAGTCAACGTCTTCTCTGGAAACGGAGGAGCCTTGCGGGCCGTTGATGGAGTCAAGCTCGTCTTTTGTAAAAGGACGGTTATGTTGATCGTATGAAGGCGAGGAAGCGTCGATCGAGTCGGCAACACCTGGACCCTGGTAGGATGTGCTGCTGGCACCTTTGCCTTCCAGTGTCTTAACGATATCGGAAAAGACTTTTGAGGCATGGTCGTCTTTCGAACGAGCCGGCACTGAGCCTGATTCACTGCCTTCGGCTTCTCTCTTTTCGGCCAGCAGAGCCTGATTATAAAGATGGACGTCTGCCGAGTCCGGCTGGTGACCTGCCCGGCGCGGAGTATCTGCCAGCCCGGCAGGCTTCTCCGGTTGTGGAGCTGCCGGCAGATCCGCGGGCGTGCCGCCACTTTTGCCTTGCGCAGAAGGCGGCGTCAGCTTGGCCAGCTTAGAAATAAAATTCCCTCGGGCGCGTGTTGGCCAGGCAAGAGTCCCGTGAAACTGAATCTCGGGTGTGTCGCCTTCATTTTGATTCGTGGGGTCTATCCCGGCAATTGTAGTTGTCTTCTTGCCGTCGGATTCTTCTTGCCGCTGAGCTTCAGCTGGCTCGGGGGCAGGGGGGCTGAAAGATTCAGGAGCTGGGCTTTGGGGCTCGGCATTGGCATCGGAGGCAGGGGGGCTGAAAGATTCAGGAGCTGGGCTTTGGGGCTCGGCATTGGC
>JAHFBI010000205.1 GCA_023250095.1 Candidatus Melainabacteria bacterium | reverse complement strand
TACCGGCAGGTTGTCGACTCTCATCAGCGACTGTGCATGTAGTGCAGCTTGCAGGTCCTGCTCTTTGAGCAGATGCAGCATCATCAAGATTCGCCCCAACGGCAGAGCCGTCTTCTTGGCATATTCCAGTCCCTGCGGCAGCTGCTCGGCTTTAATCAGTCCAGCTTCCACCAGAAGCTCGCCGATGGGCTTCTTCTTTTTTTCCTTGTTTCCAGAGCTTTCCATAATTGCCGGTCGATGCCAACGATCATCACCCTTTGGCCAATTTACCCGCCGGCTATAAGAGTAAAGCAATACCAGGGCATCCTCTATCGTCCTCGTTTCTTGACCAGGCAAAATGATCGAGGCACGCCTCATCCTTGTCACCACCAATTGTTTTGAAAGCCCCTTGCCGCGGACTTGTCAGGCAGGAGCCCCATCGGGAAGTGCAAGACGCCACAGTGTCTTGCTGACGGACAACCATTGAGAATAAAAGCTGATCATAGGCGAGGCACGGCAATCCACGGTTTAAAATGCCAGACAGTCGGCTCAATAATGCCCAGGAATTAGCCAGAGAGGGAAGAGAATTGAATCTTTACGAGTTTGAAGCCAAGCGCATTTTTGCGGACTTTGGAATTGCCACTCCTCCGGGCGTCAGGATTACCAGACCGGAAGAGTTGCGGAAAATCCATTTTGGTTTTCCATTCACGCTGAAGTGCCAGGTCATGTCAGGTGGACGCGGCAAGGCCGGCGGCATTCAGTTTGCTAAGGATCTTAACGAAGGCGAAGCGCTTGCTAAGAAGCTTCTCTCTATGACAATCAACGGCTCGAGAACAGAAAGCCTCCTGGTGGAGCCCAAAGTATCCATAGCCCGCGAGCTATATCTTTCCGTCACTCTCGATCGTGCGCGCGGTTGCCCAATCTTCATCGCCGCCGCCGAAGGCGGAATCGAGATTGAATCTTCCAATGCCATCGTCACGGTGCCAATTCCATACCCTTATCAGCCTTATGTGGCACGCGACCTGGCCAGACAACTGGGCTTGAGCGGTACTCTTTTCAACAAGGTCGCCGATATGGCATCCCGCCTCTATCGCCTCTTTGAGACGCTGGACCTCGATCTGGCCGAAATCAATCCTCTGGTCGTCACAAGCGGAGAAGATCTTCTCGCTCTCGACGGCAAAATCACAGTCAATGATGATGCAATGGCCCGGCAACCGCTCTTCCGTGGCTGGCAGGCTTCTCATATGGTCGACCTGCCCGAGCGCGAGCGCAAGTCTAAAATGCTCGGTCTCAACCTGGTCGAACTGGACGGCAACATAGGCATCATCTGCAACGGTGCAGGACTGACAATGGCCACCATGGACATGGTCAAGAACTTCGGCGGGCAACCGGGTAACTTCCTCGATGCCGGCGGCGGCTCCGATCAAGAAAAGACTCTCCAGGCCATTGAGATAGTGAACGAAAACCCCAGCGTTAAAGTGATTCTCCTGAACATTCTCGGCGGTATCACAGCCTGTGACGAAGTAGCAGGCGCGCTAGTCGAGTTCATGAAGAGGAACCCGAAGCGCACTCTTGTCGTGCGCCTGCGCGGCAATAACCAGGATATAGCTGAAAAGATGCTGGCTGACTCCGGGCTGAAGCTTTTCCCGGATCTCGAAGATGCCGTCAAAGAAGCTGTGAGCAAAGCTAAAGTGGCAGTTTAAGCCGGACATAAGGGAGAAAGTAATCGTGATTCTAGTCAACAAGAACACTAAAGTGATTGTGCAGGGAGCCACCGGCAAAATGGGAGCCGCGCACACAAAGAGAATGCTCTCTTACGGCACTCAGGTTGTCGCTGGCGTGACACCGGGCAAAGGCGGCGAAAAAGTCCCTGGCACTGATGTGCCGGTATTCGACACAGTCCGGGAAGCTGCAGAGAAAACAGGGGCGACATGTTCGGTAATTTTCGTACCGCCGTATCTCGTGCTCGACGCCGGCTGCGAAGCCATAGACGCCGGCATGAGCCTTCTGGTCGTAATCACAGAGGGAATGCCTCCGCAAGATACAGCCAAGCTGACGTCCATGGCAAAATCCAGAGGCGTGCGTATGATTGGACCCAACTGCCCGGGCATTATTACACCGGGTCAGACATTGCTCGGCATCCTGCCTGGGATGATCTTCAAGCCGGGTCCGGTAGGAATGGTCAGCCGCAGCGGCACGCTAACCTATGAAATTGCTCTGGCTCTAAGCGATGCCGATCACGGACAATCCACATGCGTGGGCATCGGCGGCGACCCGGTCAAAGGTATGGAATATCCAGAAGTGCTGACGGCATTTAACAACGACCCGGACACAGAAGTGATCGTGCTCATTGGGGAAATCGGCGGCAATGCTGAGGAAGAAGCAGCCGCTTTCGTCAAAGAGAACATAAAGAAGCCGGTTGTAGCTTACATAGCCGGGCAGACCGCCCCGCCAGGAAAACGCATGGGACATGCCGGAGCCATTATCTCCGGCGGCAAGGGCACCGCTCAATCTAAGATGAAAGCTTTGCAAGAAGCTGGCATAGAAGTGGCGCTCACGCCCAGAGAAGTCGCCGAGAAAGTGTCCAAACTGAGAAGCCAGCCTGTCCATAGATAGGCAGTCAGGTCTCTTTCATTCTCCTTGTTCAATTGAAGCCGATAATTCCCCCTGTCAGGGATTTATCGGCTTTCTGTAGTTAAAATTGTTCGCTCAAAATTCCTTAAATTGAGTTAGACTGGTCTAGGAAGTGGCTGAATAGATGAGACATAAGCTCCATATATAGCCCTGTCCGGAACTATTACTAAGGCACCCAGGAAAGTTTGTTATGAACGGAAACCCAGCGGCAGCATCCTTGGCCATACCGGAAAAACGCCGGGCACTGGTATTGCCAGGCGGCGGAGGAAGGGGGGCCTATCAGGTCGGTGTAGCCAAGGCTTTTCAGGAAGCCGGTATCGAATTTGAGATGGCTTTCGGCACTTCCATCGGCGGCGTCAATGCCACCATGATCGCGCAGGGACATCTCAAGCGTCTCGAGGATCTCTGGTGCAATACTCGCCCATGGGACATATTCAGGCTCCCGTCAGCTCAGCAGATAGGCAGAATGATGTTCGGGCGAAAGCTAGGCTTGCTGGATACATCTCCCCTGGAAGAGCTTCTGCGGCGAGAAGTCGACTTGAAGGCACTCAAGTCCAGCCGCACCAAGATCGGCTTCTTCACTACGGACCTTTGCTGTCTGGAAACACGGCTGGTCACTATCGACGATATCATGTCCACCAACGAACTCGTCGACGTACTCATGGCCACGTCAGCAGTGCCTATCGCATTCCCGCCCAGGCAGTTGCGCGGCAACGGGCTGTGGGTAGATGGCGGGCTTGTCCGGAACACTCCTTTGCGAGCAGCGATCGATCGTGGAGCCGATGAAATATTCATGGTCTTACTGCACCCTGAAACAGTCAATGTCTGTCCGACCAGCATGTGGCAAGTACTGGCCAGATGTCTCGATATCGTTCTAGATGCCTCGGCCAGCAAGGAGCTGGAACTGGCTCAGCTCTATAACAGACTGATCGCTGAAGGCGCTGCCGCAGCAGCCGGAATGCGCGCAGTCAACATTGAAGTCTTTCAACCCCGGCGCCCGCTCAACACTACTTTGCTCGAAATCGATCCCGACCGCTCCAAGCGGCTAATCCAGCAAGGATATGAGGATGCTATGGACCACCTGGTCGAACTTTATCACCGGCAGACTCCGGCAAGGGCGTCTTAATTTAGTCGCTCCGTCGCCTTCGGTGCCCTCGGCTCCTCCGCTGTGAAGCCGCTTGGCGGCCGACGGCTCTTCGCCGTCGTTGCCGCGCTGGTTGCTTCAGCTTGCCTGGCGCTCCGTCGCCTTCGGTGCCCTCGGCTCCTCCGCTGTGAAGCCGCTTGGCGGCCGACGGCTCTTCGCCGTCGTTGCCGCGCTGGTTGCTTCAGCTTGCCTGGCGCTCCGTCGCCTTCGGTGCCTGTCAGTATTGGAAGCCGCTCTTGCGAATGTGCACCATGGGTTCCAAGTCCACATCAAGAAGGCTGCCGTTGAGCACTTCTGCCAGACAGACAAAGTGGTCGCCACAGTCGACCATGGATTCGACGCGGCATTCCAGATAAGCGACTGCCCCGGAAAACACCGGGCAGCCGTTGGCGGACAACTCAACGGCTAGCCCGGTGAAGCGGTCTTCGTCCGGCTGGGCGTGCCTGGCGAAACTCTTAAACACGTCCATGTTCCTGGAGGAAAGAATGTTTATGGCCAAGACCTTACCCTTCTCAATTGACGAGAGAATCGGTCGTTCCTTATTAAAGGCTATGGTTAGGGTCGGTGGTTCGAAAGAAGCCTGGCTGATCCAGGTAATCAAGACACCCTGTCTTAAACCCTCATGCTGGAGCGTAACGATATAAACACCGCTTGCAATGCGTCCTAGCGCTTTACCGAGACTGTCCATTTTCTCTTGGTAATCGATCTGTCCTGACGCGGCACCCTTGGCGCAAAGGTCGGAAGCAGGCGCAACTGGCAACATCCTATGTCCTCGAAAGCCTCAGCTCACATACGGTGGATGCTGATAAGTCAGATCAACCACAGCTCTTCCACACTGAAAGCATACACTTTATGGGAACAAAAAGGTAACCATCCAACAAAAAAAATTCTAATAATCGACCAGCTCCTGACCCGGCCGGCAAGTACGGGGCGAACACGACAGAAGTCGCAAGTTATGGGCTTACCTTCTTCTTGCGCTGGACGCGCCTGGCAGCAGCCAGGGGTTTGGCGCCCTCCTTGCCAAAGGCAAGTCTGAATGTCTGATTGGCCCGGTAAGCCACGTAAGGATTCTCATCGCCTGCCAGTTGCCAGAGAATGTGGGGCGGGAGCAAAGGGTTTTCCGCCAGTGCATACCTGACGTCAGGCGACTCGTCCTGAGCAAGAAGCTCGATGATCCACCGCGGTGCGCGAGAGTTGTCGGACAGTCCCACTCGCACATCCGGGCTGGGGTCGGCAACTAGACTGAAGAGGACATCCTGAGGTGTCCGGGGATTTTCAGCTACCCTCCTTCTGACATAAGGCTGTTTGTCGCTGGCAAGCCGTGACAGTACGGGTGCTGGCGTATTTGGATTGCCGGCAGTTATATAGCGGGTAAAGTCCGCAAGGTTGTTGAAAATTGACATGGTAGCCTGCACGCATAGCCATACTTCGTCATCAAATCAGCAAGCTTTCCAAAGAGGCAATTGGAAAGCAGTGAGAGATAGGGTCTTCACTAGAACGTGGCTGCCACCGATCGCTGTTTCGGTGGCTTGAGCAGGTGCCGGCTCAGGAGGCGCGGGCGCTGACGAAAGTACCAGAGCATCAAGGCTGTGGCCAGACGTCCTGCATCATGATGCCCGGGCAATTCGGAACTGACAAGCGGGCGCAAGATCGGGCGTACTCCGAGCTGCCGCAAGCGATCCGGATCGTAACGAACAAGCGAGACGGGTAATTTAGGATCCACCGGAGGCGCCTGCACATTGACCATGACCCCTTCCAGAAAACGGTTTGCCGGAATCGAGCTGGTGCCTCTGCCCAGTCCGGCGTGCAAAAGCAATGCCTCCAGATGGTCAGCGACAGTGTAATCGGTTGTCTCGCCCTTCTGTGTCATGACATTGCAAACATAGAGTTTGCGTGCCGATGACTGGATAATAGCCTCCGGAACTCCTTCTACGAGCAGATTTGGAATTATGGAAGTATAAAGGCTACCCGGGCCCAGAACGATCAAGTCAGCGCTCATCAGCGCTTCAATAGCTTCGGGAGTAGCCCTGGGGGAACCTGGTTCGCAGGTCAGGCTCTTGATGCGCCCATTGGCACCAGAGATGTTCGACTCACCCTTGATAATACGCCCATCTTCCAGCTCGGCTACAAGTATCATGCTCGACAAAGTAGAAGGCAGAACCTGCCCGCAGCTGTTGAGGACGCGGCAAGCGACCCGGGCAGACTCCAGCATGTCGCCGTTGGTCATTGCGCAAAGCGCAGTCAGAAACAAGTTGCCAAAACTGTGTCCCTCCAGCCCGCTACCCTGCTCGAAGCGATAGCGAAAAAGCTCTGTGACGAGCTTTTCTTCGTCAGCCAGAGCGGTTATGCAATTGCGAATATCACCGGGCGGCAATACTCCCAGCTCCTGGCGCAGGCGGCCTGAACTGCCCCCGTCATCGCCAACTGTAACTATTGCCGTGATGTTATTGGTAAAGCCTTTCAGTCCCTTGAGGAGATTAGCCAGCCCGTGCCCGCCGCCGACCACCACCACCTTCGGGCCCCGGTCGAGATGGCGCCGGCGATAAAGGACATCGGGAATGGACTCTCTGTCTGTCGGCAAATAAGCTCCCAGAATGGACAGCGTCAGCCTGGCAATGGAGAGCATGATGATGCCGCCGCCCACAACTATGACAATGATGCCGCTGATCCGACGGGGGATTGCTCTTGCCGTATCATGCAAAAGATCGTTGAACAGATCCAGTGTCGTTTGTACCGGGTGCTTGCCAATCAAAAGCAGGACTCCCAGGAAAATGACAGTGATACCGCAGACGATGAAAAGAATCCATCGCTTCAAACCAGGAAGCATCAAAGAGCGCAGACGATATTGCCAAGACTGTTTCATTCTAATCCTCTGCTGTGACTGTCCGCGAAAGCCCAGCTCCGGCAGGCGGCGCCAGCTCCCTGTGCTGACGCAAGATGCTGTACTGTGGATAGAGCTGGCTGAGCCGGTCGCTGAGAGCTTCAACCATTGTGGCCGAGCGATGTTGCCCGCCGGTGCATCCAAAAGCAATTGTGAAATCTGGGATCTTCAACTCGACCAGCCTTGGCAAAAGATTCTCCATCAGTTTTACGACCGAATTGAGAAAATCATCGGCCAGCGGCTGTTGCAAAACATACTCCTGTACGGGTCGATCCATGCCGGTCAGAGGGCGAAGTTCCTCAACCCAGAAAGGATTCTTCAAAAAACGGACATCGAAGATGACGTTTGCCGGCGGCGGCGCGCCTTCTTTGTAGCCAAAAGAGATGATCGTAACTTCCAGGGGGCTCAGATCTTTACACTGCGGCCTCTTGGACTTTTCAGTTGGATGGCGATCATCGCGATTCTTGCTCATGGAAGAGGCTTGCTGTTCTCACATTTTGAAACTCAGGTATCTAATCCCCTGCCAGTTCGGCTCAGGCTGTCTCCATCCTGCCATCGACTCCGAGGGCAGCCTCTTGGTCGGACACGCATCATACTGAGTATATGTTCAGACCCGGGACATTGGCAATTCGGAAGAAGGCAGAGAACTGACCCAGTCATCGAACTTTTCGCCGCTGAGATGCACAAGAACAGGGAGCCCTGAACACATTTCAACGAGCCAGCCGTTTCCCACCTGGACTCTAACAAGGCAATAACCACATACCTGACAGACTGCTGTCGTTCCATCAAGGTTCAAAGCCGCCTCCGGAGACTGACCTGCTACTTGATAGCGATTCAAAAAGAACGTCGCAGGTCGGCGCAGCAGGCGTCGCGCCACCCCCCTGCCAAGATGCTGCCATCCATACAACGTTTCGCCTACAGTAAACCCTGTATGAGCCACTACGTATAATTTGCCACGGGCAGACTTCATCCGATGAGCTGTCTCTGTCCGGAAACGGTAATTACGGCGGACCCGGGATCTTCCAGATTACCGCTTTCGTCGATTTCGACATTCTCACCCATGAAGCCGTGCTTGGTCATCTCCAGATCGGCAGCAAGCTTCGATACTGCCTTGTCGATGAAAAGATCGCCTTCCAAGTGATCCATCTCGTGCTGAATGGCCCGGCAAAGGAGATTTCCTTCTGCTGTGAGTTTCACCTCTTTGCTCGAGAGATTCTGGTATTTGACGACAATGCGGTTATAACGGCGAACTTCAAAATATACTCCCGGGAAACTCAAGCAACCCTCTGTGCCAACCAGCTCTCCGTCGGATTCTAGCAGTTCGGGATTGATGAAGACGATTGGCTTTCGCGGCTCGTCTTCGCCGGCCACGTCAATTATCATCATGCGCTTGGATACGCCTACCTGAGGAGCCGCCAGTCCCACACCGTTGTTGGCATACATGGTATCGAGCATGTCCTGAGCAAGCTTACGCACGGACGAATCTATTCGCGATATCTTTTTGGCCTTCTGGCGAAGCACATCGGCAGGATAATATTGCAACTGGAGTTTAGGCATATCTAAAGGCAGTCTGAATGGGGCTCATGCCCGATATTAGCATACACTTGGCAAGTTTTCCCAGTGTGAAAGCTCGTATTATAACCAGGGATAACTTGCCAAATTTGGCGGCTACGTCAAAATTGTTGCAAGAATGTGTTGCACTGCCAGGCATCCTGGCACCACGTGCAAGGAGAATCGATGAGACGGGTTGACGCCGCCGCGCTTGTTTGGGCTTGTACAGTTGCAGTCTCTCCAGTTTGCCTGGCTGCTGAATGGGGTTACGACGACTCGGCCGCTTCGGTCAAATCCCCCGAGCCTGCGCGCGCACTAAGTCAGCCCATAAGCATGTCTGGGCAGCCTCAGGCATCTAAGGCGCCGCAATCAGGAGCGCTGCAACGAGCTCACGACGGGCGTCTCAGGAACAAGATCCTTGTAGGCGAACAAGCAGGCGAATCGAACAAGAAACCAGCTGACGGCCGGACTACAGCCAGAGCGTTGCCCGCAGACAATGGGAATTTTTTGCCTGCCGCAGCTAGCTCAAGCGGCAGCAGCAAAAGCCAGATCAGCTGCCTGGCAGGATCCGTGCCACCATCCCCGGCGACACGGGACCTGACTGGCAGGGGGC
>JAHFBI010000204.1 GCA_023250095.1 Candidatus Melainabacteria bacterium | reverse complement strand
GCGGGCTCTCTCGCGAGTGCACTCTTGTGAGGAAATCTTTTCCGTCCTCCAGCCTATGATTGCGGCGCTCGCGCATCAAGCGCATGTTCACCAGCCGGCACCAGTCGCTTCCGTCAAGGGGCAATAATTCATTGCTGGAGCGTTCCCGGTAACAAAGTTGATGCTGGATTTGTGCTAAAGATTCACAGATTGCAAAAGGCATCGCAGGTCCTCCTGTCGATTGCAAGTATTGAAAACACGCGAAAAGGAATTGGCAGAAGAATACAAGAACCCACAACGGCAACTCTATTTTTGTCTGCTAAAAGCTTTGGGGACTGGCTTTCAGCCTGGCTGACAGCGGTCTGGACATCATTAGAACTCTCTGTCTAAGTTTTCTCGGCAGTAATAAGTAAAGCCAAAAGCTGGCTTCACATCAACACTGCCCCTGCCCCCGGTCGATCGTCAATGGTCGATCGTGTGCTGTCGATCATGGATCGCGAACACATCAGTTCGCGTCTGTAAATCGAGGACTTCTTCTAATTGCCGGAACATCTCCTTGAGAATTTTCTGGCAATACCCACCCCGTCTCAGTAATCCTATTCTCCGTTTACTGTCGTCTTACACGTTGTTGTGCCAGGACCCTTGATGGATGATATTCGGCGCAGACCGCCTGGTTCTAGGAAGTAGCCTCTGATGCCGTCCTGTCTTTTAGTGGCTCATGATAACTACTCTATCTGACCATCGTGAAAACGTTGTGAAGAGACGAGACTCTCAGTCAAGAAGCCCGCTCATTCTGAGCAAATAGCACACCTGGGCTTGTGCGAGCCCCATTGTGACCTGTTGTAATTTTGTAACCTCGTCCGTGCACAGTCTCAATCAGCGAGGGTCTGCCAGTGGTATCAATCTTGCGCCGCAAAGTTTTTATGTGCGTGCGGACCGTGTCGATCAACTCGCCTGTCTTGCCGGTCCATACGCGCTCCCAGAGCGCCTGCGTGCTGAATACATGATTCGGGTGCTTCATCAAGAATTCCAGCAGATTGAATTCCATCGGGTGTAGATGAACCGGTTCGCCGTCGCGTGTCACGGAACCAGCGACAGAATCCAGGGCGATATTGGCAATGCGTAAAGTGCCATCGCTGCCCGGAGTCGTCCTTCTTAAGAGGGCCCGGACACGAGCCGATAGCTCCCTGAGGTGAAAAGGTTTGATCAGATAATCATCTGCTCCGGCATCAAGAACAGTCTCTTTTTCTTGCAAAGAATCGAGAGCACTGGTAACGAGAATACCGGCGCTGCCTCCGGCAGCACGAAAGTCCTTACATATGTCCAGCCCGTCGCGGCCAGGCAATAATAAATCAAGGACAACAATATCGTATCGGTCCGAGCGCAATTGCCTGCACGCGTCCAGCCCGTTACTGACTGTCTCAACTGCATAGCGCTCGCGCGAAAACCAGTTGCAGACAGCCTTTGCCAGAGCCACTTCATCTTCGACTACTAACATTTTAACCATACTCAGCACCCCCAAGCAGTCGCTTCCCACCCCGGGATACGACGTTTGTTTGTTGAGTTACCGATTTTGGTACCGGGAAACCCTAACCCCATAGTTTCCGGGTTGGCGGAATTGTTCAGCTCGGACGCTTGTCATACCGCCTTCTGGGTTGTTGTCCCTGTCAGGACACATCCAGATATTCCACAGTCTATCACTTATTTTGTATACGCTTAATAACGTTTGTGTTTGGGTTGTGTATAAATTTTAGATATGCTAGTGGTGTGAAAGGTTGAGGACTACTCTGGAACCTAACAATACTCTTAATTAATGTGAAGAGCGCAGATATGAGATCGGCTTTACAATGCGCCACCATTTATGGTGATAAGCATGTGGATATAGTTGTCCGGATTGGATGTTGTGAGAAGCTAATTTTTTGCGCCGCAAGGTTATTGAGCAGGGAAACAAGAGTCAGCGACTTTTCAGGGCGGCAGGACCCCGGCATTGAATATGGACAGCCATAGGCTCATAGAGAGAAGCCCCCTGGAACTCGACGCCGAGCAGGTGCGTCTCATCTTGAACTGTGCTCATATTCCTTTTATAGCAATTGACCAGGAAGGTTTGATTCTGGAATGGAACCGCCAGGCAGAAATTACTTTTGGCTGGTCTGCCGCCGAGGTTCTCGGTATTTCGCTTGCTCAGACAATTATTCCGCCTGAATCCAGAGAGAAACATGTGGCCGGGCTGACGCGCTTTAAAGATGGCGGCGGCGGGGCACTCATCAATCGCCGCGTCGAAGTGAGCGCGCTCAAGAAAGACGGTGAACGTTTAAAAGTCGAGCTGGCTGTTTTTCCAGTGCCGAAAGGCGACGGCTGCATATATTGTGCTTTCTTGTACGACATTACTGCTCGCCAGGCTGATAAGGCTCAGCTGGAGAAACAATCGAAACAGCTCGTCGTGACGCAGACCAACCTGAGCGCTGCTCTTACCTGTATGGCCGATGGGCTCTATCAAACCGACACGGCTGGCAATCTCACTTATCTGAATCCGGTAGGAGAAAGAATGCTTGGCTATCGATTTGAGGATATATGCGGGCAGAATATGCATGAGCTCATCCATTCACGTTTTCCTCAGGGCAAGAAGCGAAGAATTGCTTCCTGCTGGCTTCAAGCAGCAGTGGATGACGGCAGCGTTTGTCAGGAAAGAGAAGATTATTTTATTCATGCAGACGGCTCATTCGTGCCTGTACTGTGTTCGCGCGCGCCCTTGATGGTCGATGAGGTCTGTCAGGGATTTGTCGTTTGTTTCCACGACATTGCCGACCGTAAAGCCAGGGAAAGACTGCAGTCTGCCGAAGAGTCAGTCATCGAAGTACTGGCTTCGGCCGAGTCCGTGCAAAGCGGAATCGGCAAAATTTTGGAGACAATTTGTGATTGTTGCGACTGGGATGTCGCTGGCTTCTGGGAAGTATGCTTTCAGGACAATTTTTTCAAGTTGACTGTTACTGGTTATCGCCAGCGATCCCGGGCGATGACGCTGGCTCCTGCAGGTCAAACACTTGCTTTGAAGGCTGATGCTGGAATCATCGGCCGTGTCTGGTCCACACAGAAGGCAGTGTGGATTCCGGATATGGCGCAAGAAACCACCGTTCTTATCAGAGCAGCCGGCGTTCGCAACAAATTTGCCGGGGCTTTTGGCTTTCCAGTGGTCCTCGACGGACAGGTCGTGGCTGTCATTCATTTCTTGAGCAAGAAGGACAGAAAGCCGGATGATGACACTCTACATATGTTCGGGCGAATCGGCAGCCATATTGGACAGTTCGTGGCCAGAAAGCGCGCTGAGGAGCAAATCCGGCAGAAAGCGGAAGAACTTGCCCGCTCAAACGTCGAATTGCAACAGTTTGCCTGCGTAGTGTCGCATGATCTGCAGCAGCCCCTGTCTGTAATTTCCAGTCACTCAGAATTGCTTCTGGAGTGCTATTCCTTACAGCTGGATGCCGACGGTGTCGACTCTTTGCGCTATATCTGCGAGTCGACGGACAGGATGCAGCAGTTGATCAAAGATCTCCTCATGTACGCACGCACAGGCATGTCCGGTTGGCGGTTGCATGCCGTGGATACAATTTCTCTTTTGAAGGAAGTCCTTTCTAATTTGCAGTTATCTATAGCCGACAACCAGGCTCAGATTCTTTACGAGTCATTGCCCACGGTTTCAGGCGAGCGTACACAGCTTTTTCAGCTTTTCCAGAATCTTATCCACAACGCTTTGAAATTTCGCAGTAAGGACCCACCCAGGGTTCATATTCGCTGCCGCAAAGAAGCAGGACATCACCTGTTTACGATCGAGGACAATGGAGTTGGTTTTGACAAGCGCGACAGCGAGCGAATTTTTACTGCTTTCGAGCGAACCCAAGACAAGAGCGAATATCCTGGCACAGGTATCGGACTTTCTATTTGCAAGAAAATTGTCGAGTCGCACGGCGGTAAAATCTGGGCGGAATCAGTGCCCGGGGAAGGCTCGAGATTCTTTTTCACACTGCCTGCGGTGAGCCCTGCCGAGTGAGACGGCATGCAGATTTTTCACAAGCATTTCACGCTGGTCTGTCATGCTGAAAGGGCAGAGCAAATGCAACTCCGGGCTCGCTCGCTACCGGAGTTGCATTTGCCTTTCCCTTGATTGATCTGGTTCTGGCTGACCCTTTTTGAAACAAAGGAAAAAGACTTTCTTCTTTTCACCTGCATTTCACATGTCCATGTCATGCTTGAGTTGTGAGGCTTTAGCAACATAATCATCAATATGTTGGCAGCTTCAAAATATATGCGACTGCCAATGCAGAACGCTGGTATCAGAGGATCCTCAATAAGCTACAAAAGAATTGTCGGACCCCGGCATCCAGGCAACTGACACTCAAACTGCGTAAGCTTTGGAGCCAGACGGACTCTGAACAGTTGAAACGGATAGCCCATGCGCTCGACAAATGGCCCTTGAAAAAGTTTTAGCCGCCCGACCGAGAAATTAACGGCTGCCATAAATGCAACCCGCGTCCTAAAGAAAGCGGGGTTGCATTTATGTGCTTTTTGTCCAAGCTCGAGCAGGCTCCCGCTCAGGGTGCCCTTTAGAACGCCAGGCTGGCATGATGAGTTTTATTTTGTCAGGGCGTGTGTTTTTTCTGCCGAAAGAGCCAGAGAAAGATCCGCTATGAGATCGTCGGCATCTTCAATGCCGACCGAGAGGCGTACCAGCCCATCAACGATGCCGCGCTCTTCCCGGATTTCTCTGGGAATGGAGGCATGTGTCATTGTCGCGGGATGTCCGATAAGCGATTCTACTCCTCCGAGGCTCTCGGCCAGCGAAAATAGCTTCGTGTTGTGCAGCAATTGCCTGGCCCTTTCCAGTCCGCCTTTCACTACGCAAGACACCATGCCGCCGAAGCCGTGCATCTGCTTGCGGGCCAGCTCGTGTTGCGGGTGGGAAGGCAAGCCGGGGTAATAGACTTTTTCGATGGACGGATGGCTGGAAAGAAACTGAGCGATCGCCAGGGCATTTTTCTCATGCTGGGCCATTCGCACGGAAAGGGTTTTCAGTCCGCGGAGGACCAGCCAGCAATCAAAAGGACCGGGGACGCCGCCGACGGCGTTCTGGTGAAACTTCAGCGTCTCATAAAGATCGTCGCGGTTTACGATTATTGCCCCGCCGATGACATCACTGTGCCCGCCCAGATATTTGGTGGTGCTGTGCACGACAACATCGACGCCGAGCTCCAGCGGTCTCTGGAAATAAGAGCTGGCGAAAGTGTTGTCCACGACGGAGATCAAATTTTTCTCCCGGGCAAGTTCGGCGTGGGAGGCAATATCGGCCAGGCGCAAAAGGGGATTTGTCGGAGTTTCCAGCCAGATCAACTTGGTCTGAGGGGTCAGAGCTTTCCTGGCATTGGCGACGTCGCGCGAATCGACATAAGTAAATGTAAGACCGTAGCGGCGATAGACTTTGTCGAAAAGCCGGAAAGTTCCACCGTATACGTCTTCGCCTACTATCACATGATCGCCTTGCGAAAGCAGGTTCATCACTGTCGAGGTGGCTGCAAGACCGGAAGCGAATGCCAGTCCCCACTTGCCGCTTTCCAGCGATGCCAGACACTCTTCCAGGGCAGCCCGCGTCGGATTGCCGGTGCGGGCGTATTCATAGCCTTTGTGCTTGCCAAGCTCCTCTTGAGCGAATGTGGAGGTCTGGAAGATTGGCGTTGTGATGGCGCCTGTCGATGCGTCAGGCGCCTGCCCGACATGAATAGCTCTTGTGGAGAATTTCATCTTTTTGCTCCCATGACGGTATCGGATTCGCTTTCAGTGCTGGCTCTATGGCTGATGAATTCTCGCAAATGAGACATCATGTCAAATTTGGTCAGGACACCGATGGCTTTGTGCTCCTGCGTAATCACCATCATCGCTGTTCCCAGCCGGAACGCCTTGTACACATCCTCGATTTCCGCGCTCTTCTCAAATTGCGGGAAGGGCTTGCCCATCACAGAGCTGATTGGCACGCAGGATGGCTCTTTGCGCTCGTAGACCACTTGCATGGTTATGACATCGTTGACTGAGCCGATATTCTGCCCGCTTGCCGTAATGACGGGGAGCTGGTCTATTTGATATTCCTGCATCAGCTCGATGGCGCGCTGCACGCTGTCCTCCGGTCTGACCACCACCATGGGCGGAATCTTGGAGAGCCGGGCTTTGCGCTCGAGCAGATCGCTTACATAATAGCTGTGCTCGGGTACGGGAATAAAGCCGGAGGCTCGCATCCACTCGTCAGAGAACATCTTGCTGAGATAGCCGCGCCCACCGTCGGGCATGAGAATGACCAGAACATCCTTTTCGCTCAATTGCTGGGCGACGCGCAAAGCGGCGCTGGTGGCAGTTCCTGCGGACCCGCCGACCAGAATTCCTTCTTCGCGAGCCAGACGCCGAGCCATTGTGAACGATTCCTTATCGCTGACGCGGATAATTTCGTCAATCAATTTCAGGTCGACATTACGTGGAATGAAGTCCTCGCCGATGCCCTCGACTTTGTAAGCTCCCGGCATATCACCGGAGTAGATGGAGCCTTCCGGGTCGACGCCGATAATTTTGATTTTCGGGTTCTTCTCTTTCAAGTAACGCGCAACTCCGGTAATTGTGCCGCCGGTCCCCATACCGGCAAAGAAGTGCGTTATCTTGCCTTCTGTGGCTTCATAGATCTCTGGGCCGGTTGTCCTGTAATGCGCTTCCGGATTGTAGGGATTGGCGAACTGATTTGGTTGAAAAGCCCCGGGAATTTCATTTGTCAGCTTGTTGGCGACGGAGTAATAGCTCTCGTGCGAACTGGCCGACACGGATGTGGGCACGATGACAACCTCGGCGCCATAGGCTTTGAGCAGGTTGATTTTTTCTTGCGCGACTTTGTCCGGACAAACGAGAATGCAACGGTATCCCTTGACTGCCGCGATCTGCGCCAGTCCGCTGCCTGTGTTGCCGGAGGTCGGCTCGATGATTGTCCCGCCCGCATTGAGCAGTCCTGCCTTTTCTGCTTCCTGTACCATGAGCATGGCCGGGCGATCCTTTACGGAGCCGCCTGGATTAAAGGCTTCAATTTTGGCTAAAATAAGTGGTTTGAGCCCGGCTGTGACCTTGCTCAATTTGACCAGCGGCGTTGAGCCGATTGTTTCCAGGATTGTGGCGCAGTACTTCACTCCTGTGTCTCCATTACAATAGACGGGACGGCGGTCCACAATTATACGCCCAGTGAACAAATACGTTTTCAAACCAGAAGATAACCCTGATTTTGACCCGGCAAGCAAGCTTTCTGCGCCAGGTGAATATCCCTTCACGCGGGGCATACACCGCCAGATGTACAGGTCCAAACTCTGGACCATGAGGCAATATGCCGGTTTCGGCAGCGCAGAGGAGACCAACGAGCGTTTTGCTTATCTCTTGGCAAACGGGCAGACCGGGCTTTCCGTCGCCTTCGACCTGCCCACGCAAATGGGGCTCGATTCCGACAATCCCCTTTGTGCCGGTGAGGTGGGGCGCACAGGGGTGGCCATCGACAGCCTCGAGGACATGGAGCGCCTGTTTGCCGGCATCGATCTGGCGAAAGTCTCCACATCCATGACGATCAATTCCACATCGGCGATCCTTCTTTGCATGTACCGCGCAGTCGGAGGCAAACAGGGTGTTGAGGGCAAGAAGCTGCGCGGTACGATTCAAAATGACATCCTTAAGGAATACGAAGCACGCAATACATACATCTTTCCGCCGGCAGCTTCGATGCGCCTGATCACCGATATTTTTTCCTTCTGCTCGGCTGAGATGCCACTCTGGAACACTATTTCCATTTCTGGCTATCACATCCGCGAAGCCGGCGCCACGGCTCAGCAGGAGCTGGCTTTCACTTTCGCCAATGCTTGCGAATACGTGAAAGCGGCAATGAAAGCCGGCATGGAAGTGGATACCTTTGCGCCGCAACTGTCCTTCTTCTTTGTCGCCCAGAGCAATCTTTTCGAGGAAATCGCTAAATTCAGGGCTGCACGCCGTCTCTGGGCAAAGATTATGAAGGAGCGCTTCAGGGCCAGAAATCCCAAGTCGATGATGCTGCGCTTCCACGTGCAGACGGCTGGCTCCAGCCTGACATCCCAGCAGCCAGACAACAATCTTGTTCGCACGACAATCGAGGCTATGGCCGCTGTGCTCGGGGGCGCGCAATCCCTGCACACCAATTCCAAAGACGAAGCTCTCTCTTTGCCCAGCCCGCAAGCTGCTCTGACGGCATTGCGCACGCAGCAGATCATCGGTTTTGAGACGGGACTGGGCAATATAGTCGATCCAGTAGGCGGCAGCTACTTTATAGAAAGCTTGACTGATTCCATCGAGAAGGAAGTAGAGACTTATCTCAAGACAATCGACAGCCTGGGCGGCGCCATTGCCGCCGTCGAATCAGGCTATATCCAGAAAGAAATTCAAGAATCAGCTTATCGTTATCACCAGGCAGTCGAGTCCGGCGAGCGGATCATCGTCGGTGTCAATAAATTCATCGACAACAAGGAAGAAGAGATCCCCCTTCTCAAAATAGACCAGACTATCGAAGTCCGCCAGATAGAGCGTCTGAGCAAGCTCAAGCAAAGACGCGACAACAAGCGAGTTGAGATGTGCCTGAAGGGTCTTGCGCATGCCGCATCCCTTTCGGATAATCTGATCCCTTTCATTGCCGAGGCAGCAGAGAGCTATGCCACTGTAGGTGAGATCAGCGATACTTTGCGCCAGGTGTTTGGCAAATTCCGCCCGCCGGTGACTCTCTAAGCTTTCAGTCCGCTGCCTGCCCTCTACAGCCAGG
>JAHFBI010000203.1 GCA_023250095.1 Candidatus Melainabacteria bacterium | reverse complement strand
GGGGCATCACAATTACCGCTGCTGCCATTACCAGTTACTGGCGTGGCAAGCGCATCAATTTGATTGACACGCCCGGACACGTGGACTTCACCGTCGAAGTCGAGCGCTCCATGCGTGTTCTCGACGGCGTCGTCATTGTGCTTTGCGCAGTAGCGGGCGTGCAGCCCCAGACGGGTACCGTCTGGAAGCAAGCCAACCGTTACGAAGTGCCGCGCATGATACTGGTCAACAAAATGGATCGCAGCGGTGCGGATTTCTTTCGTGTCGTTTCCCAAATTCGAGAGCAGCTTCCCGGCCTGCACAGCACCTGGGCCAATGCGCATCCCATTCAGCTTCCAATCGGAGCCGAAGCCGACTTCCAGGGCTTTATCGATCTTGTGGAAAACAAAGCATACAGGTACAACGAGGAAGACAGCCTCGGTCGCTCTGTCACCGAATGTGAAATTCCGGAAGACATGCGCGAGTCCGCTGAGATGTATCGCCATCAGCTCGTCGAGTCGATTGTCGAGACCGACGATGGATTGATGCATAAGTATCTTGAAGGGCAGGAAATCACGGTTGAGGAATTGCGCGCGACTTTGCGCATGGCTGTCTGCCAGAACCGGATTATCCCCGTGTTGTGCGGCTCTGCGTTCAAAAATAAAGGCGTGCAGCCTTTGCTTGACGCTATTGTCGACTATCTGCCGTCACCTACGGATGTCCACGCTATCAAAGGCTTGCTGCCCGACGGGCAGGAAGCAGAGAGAATCTGCGATGTCGAGGCGCCGTTTGCAGCACTGGCTTTCAAAGTCATGAACGATCCTTTTGTCGGCAAACTCACTTTCTTGCGTGTGTACAGCGGCAAGCTGACAGCTGGCTCTTATGTGCAGAACAGCACAAAAGGCAAGCGCGAGCGCATCAGCCGCCTTATCCAGCTGCAAGCCGATGAGCGTACTGATGTTCAGGAGGCGCAGGCCGGCGACATAGTAGCTGCCGTCGGGCTGAAAGACACGACAACTGGCGACACGCTCTGTTCTGATGCGGCGCCGATCGTGCTTGAATCCATGAAATTTCCCGAGCCGGTTATTTCTGTGGCTATCGAGCCCAAGACCAAAGCCGATTCGGACAAACTCGGGCTTTCTCTTTCGAAATTGGCCGAAGAAGATCCTACATTCAAAGTCCGCATCGACCATGAAACCGGTCAGACGATCATTGCCGGCATGGGTGAGTTGCACCTGGAGATTATCGTAGACCGTCTCGTGCGCGAATTCAAAGTGGAAGCCAATGTCGGCAAGCCGCAGGTGGCATACAGGGAAACCATCAAGAAGGCTCAGAAAGCCGAAGGTAAATTCATACGCCAGAGCGGTGGCCGCGGGCAGTACGGGCATGTCGTGCTCGAACTCGAGCCCCTGCCGGCAGGCACAGGCTTCGAATTTGTCAACAAGATTGTCGGCGGGATCATTCCCAAGGAATACATTGCTCCTGTGGGCAAAGGTATCGAAGAAGCCATGGAAAGCGGTGTGCTGGCTGGCTATCCGGTTATCGATCTCCGGGCCACTCTTGTGTTTGGCTCCTACCACGAAGTCGACTCCTCCGAAATGGCATTCCGTGTCGCCGGTTCGATGGCTTTCAAGGAAGGATTTATGAAGGCCAAGCCGATATTGCTTGAGCCGGTCATGAAAGTAGAGATTGATGTTCCCGAGGAATATATGGGCGACGTGATTGGCGACCTTTCGAGCCGTCGCGGACGTATCGAAGGGATGGACACAGCCGATCACCTCTCGAAAGTGCGCGGTCACGTGCCGCTTGCCGAGATGTTTGGCTATGCAACGGATATACGCAACAAGACAAGAGGACAGGGTACTTTCGTGATGGAATTCTCCCATTACGAAGAAGTTCCGCCGAGTCTGGCTGAAGCCGTCATCAAGGGCAAATAGGCGCTGCCAACCTTGCTCGTTGAGGGCTGTCTGGAAACTTTCCAGGCAGCCAGACCTTGCACCCTTGTCATTGCCCGGTCACTGCCTGGCGACAAGGTGGTTTTAACGGCGTGCCGACAAATACGGTACACTGTTAACCTGATTTTGCGAGTTGGTTGACAAGCAAAGTATTACTAAGGGGATGTCTGAATGAAGTATCTGCATAGCGGTTACATTCTCTTTTGTGATCGCGCGGAACACGCTGAAGACGGGCGCATTAATGCTCTCGGTCTGTTTGATCTGGTTGCTGGCAAGAACTTGCCTTTAAAGTTCAAATGCGACTGTGTCATTGGCTTCGGGACGCCATACGAGCGAAGGCAGTATCGTGGCACCATTGCCGTGGAAGATCCCGATGCCCAAATGCTGATCAATCACGAATTTGCTGCAAACGATCCAAACGACCTCTTTAAAGGGCACTATATCTTTCCGATTGACCTGAGCCTGACGCGCGAAGGGTCTTATACGGCGCGTGTCGTGCTGCAGAACTGGAAGAACGAGAATGTCTGGGAAGTCAGTCGGCAGTTCTGGGTGATGGTGGTGGGCGACGGTCCGCCCGACCCTTAGAATCTTTTTTACAGAATCTAATTTGTGAACGTGCTCAAAATCTGGCGTCTGCTTTCGATCAGATTTGTGTTCCAGCTTTCTTCTGGGAGAGTTCACCTCCCGGCTTTGAGACCGGAGGCTTTTCACCATGGCCATAAGCTTCGCGCGACTTGGCGTACATTGTGTTGATGGCAGCGGCTGTTTTCACAATTTGTGAGAGCAGTTTGTGATCGATTTCAAAGGGAGACTGCTTGAGCTGCCTGAAGATTTTGCAGTGCTTCAAAGCGTCGGCAAGAGAAAATTCCAGAAGTACGACTTTCATGTCGCCCGTGTTTTCCAGGACGCGTGTTCGGCGGAAGCCAATTCTCGGCCCGGCAGCGACTTGCTCGGGATTGGCAACGGAAGATCCCATGAGCCCTAGTTCCTCCCCTGGATTCAAGCTCAGATAGTTCTTTCCGAAGACTACTCTTACACTGTCTTGTTTCCGGTCGTGCAGGTTCAGAACTGTGGTCACGTTCTTGTCTACATGCACGACGATGGCCGAGCCGGCTGCGGCAAAAATAGAGCAGCGGCACGTGTCGATGCGCATCGGTGCGTTGGTTTGCATGAACACGCAGCCACCGCTCAGGCGATACTGGTCAGGCGAAAGCTCATAAAGCCGCGCTTGCCCGCTCAAGCTGATGCCCCTCTGCTGAGCCGTTTGCCTAAGCATAAGAGGCGTAAAGTTGAGGTTTGGCGGCAGACTTTCAGGAGCCTCTGCCGACTGGATGACTGCCTGAGCGGACACAGGCAGCTCGCTGGCGCATGGATCGTCTTCAGCCAGTGCCACCTGGCAGGCGCAAGTAGTTGCTAATATGCTGGCTGCAAGGGAAAAAACTTGTGTGATTCTTGCCTTTGTCCTCGACTCAGCTACCGTACGAGTTCTTTGAAAGATCATCATTTCAGGATGCCCTGCTTGACTACCGGTTTCTCAAAGTACCATGTAATTCGACAACAGGGTATCTGACCTTCATGGGGAAATCCCCAATCGAGACGCGAATTCAGGGACAGGCGGCATTTGCGTCTCTTAAGCAAAGATATCTTGGGGTACTTTTCCTTCAAACGAAAGGAATGATGTCGAAGCGGTCAGCCAGGATTGCTTTGCTGTCGGCGCCGAGCCAGCGCTCCAGCAAGGAGGCATAGATGGAGCGGAAATCTATTTTATATTTGAGATCACCCTGGTCGAGATTGGAGAGGCTGGCATGGTCTCCGAAGATGCCCCCTCTGACCGAATTGCCGATCACGAAAACCGGCTCGGCCGTGCCGTGGTCTGTGCCATGCCCGCCGTTTTCCGCCACACGCCGCCCGAACTCGGAAAAGCAAAGAATGATCACGTCGTTTTGCACATTGTGAGCAGCAAGGTCGGCATAGAATGCCGATATTCCTTCTGAGAGCTGCTTCAAAAGTCCGTTCTGAGTTCTGGCTTGATTTGTGTGCGTATCGAAGCCGTCAAGATTGACGGTAAAGACTTTCGAGTCGACGTTGCCGGCAATCATCTGGGAAATGAATTTCAATCCGTTGCCGAAAGACCCGTCCGGATACTTCACGTCTCCTTTGTATTGGCGGACGATCTGTTGCAGATAGTCAGAAGCGCGGTTTGCGTCCACACCTGTCTTCCTGAGCAAGGCCACATGCGGGCGCTTGAGACTGAAAGACTCGTATATTTCATTGAAAGCCGCTACCTGGGCCTTGCGATCTTGAATATACTGCGGGTCAGTGCGAAAGCGAAAGTCAAAAACATTGCTCACAGAAGGCACCATGACTTTGGTGGAAGCCAGCGTCTTGGGCAAAGTAGGCTCGACATTTACTGCAGCAAAAATATTGTCCGGTTTGCCTGAGGCGGAAAGGTCGAGATATCGCCCAAGCCAGCCGGTGTCTCCGATTCTATCTGGCTGAGCCGTCTGCCAGATCTCAATCGAGCGGAAATGCGAGCGATTGGGATTGGGATAACCGACTGCCTGGAGCAAAGCCACTTTTCCTTGCTTGTAGAGATCGCACAGCCCGGTCATGTTCGGATTCAAGCCCAGCTGCCCATTCAATTGCAGGACTTTGTCCGGCTGGATGCCGAGCGTCGGGCGCGCCTGATAATAAGCCCCCATGCCGTAAGGCACAACCATATTCAGTCCATCGTTGCCGCCGCTCATCTGCACAACGACAAGTATTTTTGACTTGCCTGCCTGTCTGGGAGCGAAATTGGCCGCTTGAGCGGCCGCGGCCAGTATTTGAGCCGGTGTCAGACAGATTGTCATCACGCCCAGTCCATTTTTCAGGAAATCTCGTCTGGAGATAGTCATCGGCAAGTCCTCTCAGGCTAATTGATAAGTCGGCAAGGTCATGATCAGATGGACCAGTCCACGCAATTTAGCGTCAAGCGTTCGTTCATCGGGAATGGTCTTGACCGGGTCGCCTTTAATATCGCTGGATACATAAGCCACAAGCCGGCTTCTGGCTGAAGTCGGTACGTCGTCGTCGACGAGCAGTTGCAAGAAATAATCGACCATTTCAGCGGCATTGTTCAAGCCTTGCTTGCGCATCAGCTCGCTCGGGCTCATATAGCTTTCCATATCTTCAAACTTTGCTCCAGTAATGCGCGCGGCGAAGTTGAAGCGCTCCATCATTGTGTCAGTGGCTATCCAGGCAGGACCGCCGTCCCAGCCTTTGACATTAGGCGGTTCAAGAAGATCCTGTCCCATGCGCGCCATAATGCTCGGGAGATCGCCGTCTAGTTTGCGCAGTTGCATTGTTTTGACAGTGCCGACCACAAGCTCGGCTGGGCTCTTTATTTTGGCATGGTAAGAGCGCTCGCTCAGGAATAGAGGATCGCTCAAGAGCACTTCCATTGTCTTGCCGATATTGTATTTGCTCTTCAAGTAGGTCGAAGCTATCCTGTCGATCATCTCTTCGTCGGGGTCGTCGAAAGCAAAGAAACGGATTAGTTTGCGGGCAAGAAAGCGCGATGTAGCTTTCTGCCCGACAAGAATCTTCACCACGTCTTCGCCGTTGAAATTGCCCGTTTGACCAAGGAATGTCTTATTCCCGAAGTCATGTTGAGCTTCGTTGAAATGAAAACCGTCAGGCTGTGTATGCCAGCCTGTAAAGGCCCTGGCTGCTTCTTTGATGTCCTGCTCGCTGTAATTACCGATCCCCATGGTAAACAGCTCCATGATCTCGCGAGCATAATTCTCGTTGGGTTTGCCTTTCTGGTTTTGCTGATTATCGAGCCAGATAATCATGGCTGGATCTTTGGAGACGTCATAAAGCAGCTGGTGGAAGTTGCCCAGAGCGTGTTTGCGGAAGATCCAGTTCTGCCCGTACATGGCATAAGCGTGCTTGACCTTCTTTTCGGAAGTGGCGAAGTGCCCGTGCCAGAAAAGAGTCATTTTTTCTTCGAGAGGGCGCCTCGTGTAGCACATGCGGTAGAGCCACCAGCGCTTTAGATCGGCAATTTGCGTGAAATCGAAATTTTGCTGCTTGATGTCTGCTTCCAGGGCGTCATTGTCTACAGACTGCGGGTGAAGCAATTCATCGAGAGCGCCGTCATATCCCAGTAAGACATAATGTTGAATTTCAGAGGGTGTCCCGCCGAAGCCGGCGCGTCTCAAAAGATGTCTTACCCAGAATGAGTCTGATTTTTTTCCTGCCATATTAGCTGCTCCGGAAAGTTAGCCTGTTGCGGCATTAGTTTGCTTGATTGATGCTACCTTGTTTGAACATGTCGCCTGAGGCGGGGACATTGTCCCTTCTGCCGGCAAATGTATCGGCGGAACCGACGCTTGCCCCATGAAAAGTCCCGGGCACCAGTTCGCCTCTTTTCATTGCTGTCAGCTCACCGAGCTGTCCTGGAGAAAGAAGAGCTTTTACCTGACTCCAGGTTTGCTCACGGCGACTGAGCAATTGTTGCTTGAGAGCCTTAATGCGCTCGCGGATTTGCGGATCCTGCATGGCCTTTTGCTTATCGTCAGCAAATTTCCCGCGCATGGCTTTGATTTCATCGAGAAGCGGCTTGGCCTCATCTTTGGCGCCGGCATATATCTGACGAATCTGAGCACGCTGTCTTTTGTTCAAGGAGGGGATCATCTTTATTTGCTGAAAGCCTGGTATGGAATCGCCTTGTGCGCCCATCAACATTTTGCGTATTTTGTGCCCGCCTTCCCGGGGTTCGGAAAAGGTGGGCACCTGACCTCTGCCTTGCTCGGGAGGAGTGAAGACGTTAGGTCCCGCGCAAGGATTGTCGGCGGAGGTGGAAGAGGAGGATGTGGACGCGGCGACTCTGCCCGACAGAGGGGACGATGTTGAAGCCCTGTTGTCTTTCAAAGGCGGCTCCGACGCCTGGACCCCTGTCGTCGTCGGGATCGTCGCGGAAAGCAGCCAAACAGGAAGTATGGTCAAAAAAGCCTTTTTGAAGCTGTCAGTCATTATCTTTTGTCTCCGCGAATCGCTGTCAGACATTACATGCCACGTTCACCTTTAAAACGACGGCGAACAGGCAAGAGTTCAAGTCCGAAGATTAACTCTAATTAATGCATGTTAGCTTGGCTCAGCATGCCCGTTGTACGAGTTCCCTTTTGTGCTGCTGACTTCCCAGAAAAGTCAGCTCAAGCAGGCAGGAAGTAAAGGCAAGTAAGGATCTGGCTGAGGTCTTTGAGCAGGATGGACTGGCTTGCCGTCTGGTTGGCAAACAAAGCTGCTTTACTGGCGTGAGTCCGGGGACGTAGCAGCCTTTTCTTTCTCCACTTGTTCCTGCGGGCAGGACATGAGTTTGCGGCAGCGGGCAAGCATTATGCCTGCAGGCCCGTCATCGGGCGCCATGCGCAAAGCTGTAAGAAAGAGGCGAGCGGCTTGGGGAAAGTCGCCGGCATCCATGGCGGTCAGCCCCTGTCCATAAAGGGAGAGCGATTCTTCCAGGGCGCCAGGCAAGGCACCTGCGGGGCAGAGAAGCTGGTATACATCGTATTGCTGGGTACAGCCTGCCTCAGAAACCCGACCGAGCCGCCGTGTTTCGAAATGCTCCTCAATCAGGCAAGATGTAGTTTCGCCGATGAGACAGGTCGTGCCATAAGTAGTATTTTCTGCTTTGAAGGACATCGCAAGGTCGACGCTCTTGCCGATGGCGCCATATGTTGTATTGTCTTGCGAGCCGATCCTGCCGCAGACGGCGCTACCAGTGTTTATGCCGGCAAGTCCAATCAACTTTCTGCTGTCGGACAAAAGACGCTCTTGACGCCAACTTACGCTGAGCTCGGCAAGCCGTCTGTTGATGTCCAGCGCACACTGAGCCGCCAGGCAAGATTGTTTGTCCTGAGCCAGTGGCAAAGGCGCGCCCCAGAGGGCCATGACACCGTAGCTGAGAAAGCGATCGACTATGCCTTCATGCTCATAGACGGATGCGGTCATGATATTCAAGCACTGGTTGAGCATGGACACGACCGTCTCTGGAGATTGGTTTTCCATAAGGCCTGCAAAGTCATCTATTTCACAGACAAGCGCTGTAACAACTGATTCTTTGCCGGTGAGGGCAAGAGTCGAGGGCTGCTGGCGGTCGATCTCGGCAGCCAATTTCTTTGGTGCCAGCTGGTGAAAGAGTCCGGTGTGCCGGCGGCGCTGCGCCAGAATAAAAAGGTTCTGATCGGCCAGCACGATGAGCGACGAGGGGAAAACCACCCCGAGGATGGGCACCGCGCATGGTATCAGACATTCCAGGTAGACGAAGGCGAGGAAACTGCAAGCGATCCAGACGAGCGAAAACCCCAGGATCGCTGAGAGTCTCGCCCGGGGATGCCCTTGCAAAGCTGAGAACAGCCTGGCAAAAAGAATGGCCACAAACAACAGCGTCAGAGCCACTTCGAGGTTATTGGGCACATGCAGCAGTCGCCCGCTGAGAAGGTTTTGCACGAGATTGGCCTGCAACTCCACCGAAGACATCGGACGAGAAAAGCCGCCGACAGGCGTTAGGAAGTTGCTGTAAGGCATGGAAGAGTGGCTTGGCCTGGATGTGGTGGCGGCGTCTTCGGCAAGCAGATCCTGGTAGCCGATGAGAACAATTTTGTGGGCAAAGGGATTGAGGGCTTTGACGGCTCCCTCTACATCAGCTTCCTCTGCCTGCCCAGTGGATGCAAAATGTTTTTTCCACTGGAGGGCCTTCCAGAAAGGAATTGCCTGGAAAGTGCCTGGCGGTCCCAGGTAATTGATGTTGAACGAACGCGGGTAAGAGCGATCGCGCAGGTAGACTTTGTCAGCATCCTGGACAGCCGGGGCGTGCAATTTCTTTTCAGCCACCCTGAGGGCAAAGGGGCAATAGAAGCTGCCCAC
>JAHFBI010000468.1:1041-2508 GCA_023250095.1 Candidatus Melainabacteria bacterium | reverse complement strand
CTCCGAGACGATCAGCCTGGCTTTGACAGCAGCTGAGACAGGTCACCTGGTGATGGCGTCCATGCATACAACCGATTCAATCAAGTCCATCACTCGTATCGTCGACAGCTTCCCGCCGGAAAAGCAGTCGCAGATAAGGACCATGTTGTCGGAGTCTTTGCAGGGGGTGTTCAGCCAGCTTCTCTTGCCGACTGTGGAGGGCAAGACGCGCGCTCTTGCCTACGAATTGCTGTTTATCAATGCTGCTGTCGGCACAATGATCCGCGACAAGAAGACCTTCCAGATCCCCTCGGTTCTCCAGACAGGCAGAGCCCAGGGAATGGTGAGCATGGCCCAGACGGTCGGGGATCTGGTGCGCTCAGGGGTGGTGGCGCGGGAAACGGCCAGACGCTTCGTCGAGGAAGCGTATTTCTAGGGACCATGGAGGGATCATGGCGAAACTTGATGCTTTGTTCACATTGCTCAAAGAGACAAAGGGCTCGGACCTGCACATGGTTGTCGGTGAGCCGCCAAAGATGCGCATACACGGCACCATTCAGTCTGTCGACGGATTCGAGACCTTTACGGCAAGGTCCATGAAAGACTGGCTGGTGGAAATATTGCGTGAGGATCAGCTGAGAACTTTTGCTCGCGAGCGCGATCTCGATTTTGCTTACGCTCTTTCAGGCGTCGCCCGTTTTCGTTGCAATTACTTCTTTCAGAACGCCGGGCCGGCTGCCGTATTCCGCATAATCCCAGAGAAGATCATGGCTCTGGGTGATCTCAACTTGCCGCCTGTGCTGAGCACCTTTTCTGACTATGAGCGCGGGCTGATCCTTGTGACCGGCCCCACCGGCTCCGGCAAGTCCACGACGCTGGCTGGTATCATCAACGATATCAACGAGCGTTTCGCCAAACATATCGTCACTATCGAAGATCCTGTTGAATTCGTGCATAAGCCGAAGAAGTCGGTAGTCAGCCATCGCGAAGTCGGGCAACACTGCACGAGCTTTGAGAGCGCTCTGCGCGCGGCTGTCAGAGAAGACCCGGATGTGATACTGGTGGGCGAAATGAGGGACCTCGAGACAATCAGGCTGGCTCTGACAGCCGCTGAAATGGGTTTTCTAGTGCTGGGTACTTTGCACACGAATTCCGCTTCCAAGACAATCGACAGAATTGTCGATGTGTTTCCAGCGACTCAACAAGCTGCCGTGCGCACGATGCTCTCCGGATCGCTTGTGGCCATCGCCTCGCAGCTTCTGGTGAAAGCCGCAGATGGGAAAGGACGCTTCTGCGCCAATGAAATTCTCATCTCGAGCGCGGCGCTCGGAAATGCGGTTCGCGAAGGCAACATAAATATGATCAAATCGATTATTCAAGGCGGCGGCAGCAAGGGCATGCAAATGATGGATGATGCGCTCGAGCGTCTCTTGCAGGCCGGCAAGGCTGATCCAAACGATGTCTACATGAAAGCTACGGAAAAGCAGC
>JAHFBI010000468.1:0-1031 GCA_023250095.1 Candidatus Melainabacteria bacterium | reverse complement strand
TGTCTGCCCAGCCAGTCGGGGTAGTCGAATGATTGCCCGATTTACTTCCTGGCTGATGAAAGATGGGCTGAGAGTCTTATTCAAGCGGCTCGAGAGTGAAAGTCATTGCCCGGGAAAGCAATTCATCTTTGCCCGGTGTCTGCGTGATCCCTGAGCGTCTGAGAAAAGCGCAGAGCTTGTTGTAAGTATAAAATGTGCTCACTTGCTCCTCCCTGCCACTTCCTGGCAGGCGCATGCTGGCTCTCCAGATGCGACGACCGTTTTTTACTTGGGTGTCCAGCGTCAGCCTGCGTGACGGCTGGCTTGAGTCCGGTTGCAGGCGCTTGCTGGCGAGCAGTTGTTTGTGGTGGGTACTGAGGGCAGCTGACCAGTCACTGTGTTTGCGGACTTTCAATTGCCGGCTGCGCACGTCTATCGTCTGCCAGAACTCAGAGTCGAACTTGTCACAGAACCTGGCGAGCAGATCTTTCAGGCGGGCTATTTTGCCTGCCAGAAAAGGATCGCTTTCAGTGCGTTTTTGCACATCGGCAGCAAAGACTATCAGATGGCAGTACAGCTCAGCTTTGTCTTCATGCACAGATGTTTTTGCATAGGACGAGAGAAAGCCCGGGCTGTCGGAAGGCTCGTTGAATCCTTCATGGAAGCGGCGATTCAACTGGTAGTTGAAACCTGGCGGATTCAGGTCGTTCCAGGTGGGATCGATATAGCCCAGCAGGTCTTCGTGGAAATCGATGGCGTGGAACAATTCGTGGTGGAAAGCTTTGCGGGCATAGTCCCAGTTGCGCCCGATGCGGTCGGCATCCAGGTAGATGCTGTCGACGACGAGCAGCCCCATCTGAGCCAGTCCGGCGACGGCGCATCCGTAAGAAGAAAGCTTGGAGCAGCAAATGATCCGCTCGAGACGGCTGGCAGCAAGGATCTCCTTCGGGTAGATGCTCAGCTCCGCCATAAGGAGGTCGGCGCAAATTCTCTTCTGTCTCTCATCAGGTTCCAGATAGGACACGGCAGGTGTAGATGCCGTGTGCTCGGTG
>JAHFBI010000202.1 GCA_023250095.1 Candidatus Melainabacteria bacterium | reverse complement strand
AAACGAGTAATTATTAGCCCCCACTCAGACCAGGAGCCGCTTTACAGCTGGCCAAATTAAATGCCAATCGCGATGTTTCGACCAAACCAAACCGGCCAAATTCACGGCCAAACACCGGCCATTTTCCGGCCAATAGGCAATGGCCGCCGCAGACGAATAATTCTGCCCGTATCGAACACAACTCAATATTGCTCGAGCCTTGTCCAGAACTACCTTCTCCTCTTGTTTAAACCCTCCTTGCGGCGCGAAAACAAACTCGTGAGTTCCGGTTGAACCGTTTACTCTGACTGGCATAATTACACCTGTCATGATTGCCGAATTGAGTGCTTGATTGGTCTTTACGCGCTCGTCATCAACGGGCAGCCCTTGCTCTTCCCGAAGGAGCTTCAATACATTTGCGATATCACCAGGAAATTTGTTTGCCCATTCTAAATAGTTGTCGGCAGCGCCATCAACTGCCAACGGCGTGAATACGTACGATGCTTCCCCAACGTTCTGTCGCGCGAGGAGCACTGTCCTGCTTGCATCACATCGCCCATAATTGAGTACGAGCGCGGATCCAGATTTAGGGCATTCCTCAGCCAGTCTTCCTTTTGCGGTCCCTGATAGAGCGTGTCCAATGAGAGAAGCGCCGCAACTTCAACATCTGTCGGATTCAATTGTTGCCAACGTTCTCCTAATTCCGCGTATCCGGAGCGAAGTTCCGGTACTTTGACGTCAATCCGTTTGATTTGATCACCTGATCTCACGACGCTCAGGAAGGAAAGAATCTCAAGTTCCCTGAGTACTCGGTCTAGCTCCAAGCTACCAATGCCCAACGACGACGCGGCATACTGGAGTGCCATATTTTCGATGTACAACTTCCCGGAGTCGCGCAGGTGCATTGCGAGACTGGCAGCTTTTCCGATAAGAAGCGTCTTCCCAAAAAAGATTTCTTTGGGAGCCGAACTGCTCGTTTCCTTCAACCCCTCATGGAAATCATGCGCCCTCATCCCGATCGATAAGGTTTGCATTTTGTTAGGTTTGCAGCTTAAATCGTTCATTTCGATTACTTTCCGCTCCATTCCAGCTTCCTCTTCGCATCTGCAAATTTTGCAAAATGTATGACTTTCTTATGGTGCAACTGTCCCACCACAATATCCGGAGTGACACCGATTTTGGCGGCAAATTGTTCAATAGCTTCCAACGATAAATCCTGTGCCATTACAAATTTCTCCAGCTTATCCTCTGGCACCAAAATCCCGCCAGAAAACTGATTAGCCTCATATTCTTTAACACTCTCGACAGAATCATCATCTATGAAAGTTTCTCTTTTCCCATGCAAGAGAATGTGACCTGCTTCGTGGAAAAACGCAAACCAAAGTTGATCGTAAGTCTTGTATCTGTAGCTCAGTTGAATAAGGGCTTTCTTTGGAGATAACCAGCGAGTAGCTCCACTGATTGGCGCACCAGCAATGGTATCAACGAATACTATAGCGACTCCTGCCTCGGCTGCCAAAGCGGGCAACCGACTTTGTATAACTTCGATTGATTCACCGATTAGCTCCCTGATTTTTGTTAAGGCATCTATGAATTTGTCTTTGTCAAAGGAAGCGCATGTGATTTGTTGTGCTTCTAATTCTCCCTTTCGCAGCCAAGCCGCAACGGCGCCCGGATTTTTTGCGAATGCGGGCGAAGTCCGGTATGAGACGGCAGGTGCAAGCCATGTCTCGCGCCAAACTTCCGGAGATACAACGCCAAAATATTGAAGTGCATTTTGGAGCTGTTGAACGCGGTCCTTGCATGGCTTCAGCCAACCAGCATTCACCATCTCCTTAATAGGCAAATCCTTCAACCATTCGATTTGCCCCTCAAGTGCAGTCAGATCTTTTTTGCGAGCAATATACTCCTGATAATGTGCTTCAAGATTGATCCAAAAACTTGCAGGAATACAAAGCACTCGTTCAAATTGCAACGCGGTTTCTGGAGTAATTGCCGTCTTGCCTTGAACTATTTCGTTGATGGTTTTGGCCGGACGACCCGTTCGTTCTGCTAGATCTGCTTGAGACATCTCGCGGTCTTCCAGTGCCTCCAGCAAGGTTTCACCAGGTGGAGCCACATAGTCCGGCATGTATTCGTTTCTAGTCGAGCTATTCATGGGTATCCTCCACTCCGAGAATCACAACATCACTTATCTGAGTCCAATCGATCGAGCTATCATCCTTTCGCGGAATCGGATTGGCTGCAGGTTGAAAAATCAGACGATACGGTCCGTCGAGGTCCAATGAGAATTGCCCTGCTCGGTCATGCAGCAACTCATGGCAACGCCCAGGTGCATTCCATAGATCCTGGAGGCAGTTCGCAGCCTTTAGCGCTCCGAGCCTCCGGTTAATGAGCTTAGCGCGCTGCACTCCGTGACGCTTTTGAAGCAATCTGAACTCGTTGCACTCTTGCTCTAACTTATTCGATTGGAACCGGATATTCATACGGTTTGATTATACCATATTGTTAACGGCTGCCGTTAAGTATAATTTTTCTTGGAGGTTGACGGCAAGGGTTAATGCTTTGTCGCGGGCGTGCTTCCTGCTGCTTTGTCCTGCTAGTTCGATTTGAGCCTCGCATAGTCACCATATGCAGTGGCAATCAGCCTACTGGCTTCCCCGTGGGGACGGTGACGGGTAAGGCGTCCGCTGAGCATCGCAAATTGCGCGGGGTTAGGCGATGGGTTAGGCTAGAGAGCCCCGGAAATGTCGCCGCGTTCTAGATTTCGCGATCGCGAAAACGAAAGACAAATCTCGTTGATAGTGGTTCTCCACGCTCAATCAATCTGATCGCATTTTCGCTAGGCAAAGCGTTAGGCGCGACGGTTTACCCTACCCCAATAAAAAACCGGCAGATCTCTCGAAACTGCCGGTTTTACTACGTTTTTAATTGGTTGCGGGGGTAAGATTTGAACTTACGACCTTTGGGTTATGAGCCCAACGAGCTACCGGACTGCTCCACCCCGCGTCATTCGATTTGAATGGTAGCATAATTCATCTGGCTTTCCCCATAGCAAAATAAATTGTCGCTCACAGGCAGTCCTGTGCTGTCCAGCGCCGAGGAAGTTATGAAGGCTGTATTACAAAGGGTTTCACAAGCGGCAGTCACAGTCGACGGGAAGACGGTCGGCGCCATAGGCGGGGGGCTGGTCATACTGCTCGGGGTAGAGCAAGGGGACACGGAGCAGGAGAGCACCTTCCTGGCAGGCAAGTGTGCCGATATGCGCATCTTCTCGGACGACGCCGGCAAAATGAACCTCTCTATTAAGGATGTTAACGGGAGCATCCTGCTCATCTCACAATTCACACTGGCTGCCCAGTGGAAAAAAGGCCGGCGCCCAAGCTTCATTAAAGCCGCAGCTCCCGCCGAAGGTGAGCGCCTTTACGAGCATTTCGCCGCCTGCCTGCGCGCCTTGAATATCCCGGTTGCCACCGGCACCTTCGGCGCGCACATGGACGTCAGCCTGACCAACGATGGACCTGTGACTCTTATTCTCGATCATCAATTCGGCTGCGCCGAAGCCGGCGGAGACGACCACTCGGACAAAGCCGCTGCAAGCAAGAGCGACTGAATCAGCTCGGCATGCAGATCCTCTCCGGCAACCGCGGCTCAGTCCGATGGTTTGAGATGTAAATCCTCTTTCGGCAAAACGGCGACCGGGTCAGGCATGCTGCCGCCACTGCCGAAGGGGGTGGAGTGCTCTGCCTGCAGAAGCTGGCTTACCATCGAGCGCAATTGTTTCTGCACGGAGTCTATGGAATCGGTAGCACAGGCCACCTTGAAATTGTACTCCTCGCTCATCCGCTCGTACTCTTGCAAGATCTTCGACTGATAGAGCTTGAAGGACTGATAGAGATCCGTGGAAATGCCTATATCTCGCCCTGATTCGTAGAAATCCAGACCGCCGCGCGTTGTGATAATGCGGCGCAGCAGCGGCTCGAGCGGCATTTTCAGATATAAGACCAGATCCGGCTCAACGGCAAACCCATAAAGCTTTCGCACCCAGCCCGGGTCAGCACCCCGGACAACATCCCGGGCAAAAGCAGTGTAGAAATAGCGGTCGGCAATCACCGTCAGACCGGAGCGCAGCGCCGGAAGAATGACATTGTGCAAGCGATCAGCCAGATCAGTTGCATAGAGCAACGAAAATGTGATGGTGTTGAGCGCATTCTTCGACTTAGCCTTGTCTATAACGGTGGAAATAAGTTGGGAAGACTTCCACTCTGTCAGAACCACCCCGTAGCCTTCCACTTCTAGCCAGTGCTGCAAGGAAGCTGCGTGCGTGGTCCGCCCGACCCCGTCCGTGCCTTCAAGAACAACTAGTTTGCCAGGATATGGATGAGACACGTCAGGCTCCTGCTTTGGCACTGCCAGCTTTTATTCCAAGAACCTGTGCCGCTTGCTCGCGGAATAACAATTGCTGCTCGTGGATTGACCGCGTGGCTTGCATCACATGAAAATCGAACTCATCAATCATTGTGTCGTACTCATTGATGATCAGCGACTGGAAAATATGGAAAGACTCTTTGGTGTCTGTGGACAACCCAAGGTCCATGCCCGATTCATAGAAGCCAGGCAGACGATTGTTAGCGATTCTCTGCAAAGAAATTTCCACCGGCACCTGGAAATAGAAAGTTCCATCCGGGCGAATGGTAAAGCCATAGAGATTGCGCACCCATTCTTTGTCCACGCCGCGTGCCACGTCACGAGCGAAGGCCGTGAAACAGTACCTGTCGGCCAGAACAATCAACCCGGCTTTAAGCGCAGGAATGATGATGTTTTCCAAGCGATCGGCAAAATCTGTAGCATGAAGAATGCTGAAAGTGACCGGAATAAGGCTGTTATTGCGCTTGGCCTGTTTGATCGTCTTGGAAATGAGTTTCGAAGAGTTCCATTCGGTGAAGATCACACTCTGACCGCGCGACTCAAGCCAATTTCTAAGCAAATTTAATTGAGTGGATTTGCCCGACCCGTCGACACCTTCAACGACAATCAGCTTTCCTGGGAAGTTATGTTTCTGGTATAAGCGCATCAGCCTGCACGAAAAAGGACAATAGGTCAGCCGAAACCGGATGACACCGACTTCTAATTATATATTGTCAATACTTGCCCGGGAGACCTTTGAGATTGGCAGCAGTCGCTTAGACTTAAGACTGTTATGAAACAGTTCCTCCAAGTATCGCGGAAACAGTATTTGCTGGCTGCCTGCCTGGCTGCCGGAGTCTCCATCACAGCGGGGGCATTTACTTCGGCATGGGCAGCCCCTCTGGAGAGGGAGCAAGCAAACGAAAGAGGGCTCATGACCGAGCCGCCGGACCAGGCAACGGCTCAGCCACTTCCGGAGGCCTTTGGACCGGCTGATGCTTGCGCTCCTCTGTCCGCCTCTCAGCAGGACTCCCAGACGGAAGAAACAGGCAGGCAGGCTCAGGCAGCAGACAGCCAGGTAAACGAGACAGCCGCCGGCAGCAGGCTGTCCGCCGAGCAGGGCACCGAGGGCGAGAGCCAGAAAGACGCCACGCCCGAAAAACCAAAATCCGCCGGGCTGCTTCCCACCGAAGCCACACTCGATCCGACCTACTTTTATCAACGCGCTCTGTCTCTGGTAAAGGAGCAGCGTTATCAGGACGCGCTCAACTATATCAATAAGGCTCTTGAGCTCAATCCGCGCTACTTTGAAGCCTGGTACGAGAAAGGGCTGATCTACCAGTTGTCAGGCTATGACGCGGCAGCTGCCCGGCGATACAAGGCTCTCCTGGAAAGAAAGCCGGACATGGTGGAGGCTCATGTCAGCCTGGGCACGCTTTACCGGAAACACAAGAATCTCTCACTGGCAGCAGCTGAATACAAAGCCGCAGTAGATCTGAACTATTATTCATTTGCTGCGCATTACAACCTAGCGAATCTCTTGATGGATCAAAAGCTCATGGAAGAGGCGCTGAAAGAATACAAGATATGCCTGAGACTTAAACCGGATGAGGCCGTTGTACACAACAATATCGGCGTAATCTACCAGCAGAAGAACTATCTGGAAGAAGCTGCCGATGAGTACCTGAAAGCCTCCCATCTCGACCCGGCCAGGCCCGCGTACGTCGAAAACCTTACACTCGTTCGCAACCGGCTAAGCAAAAAGCCCAGCCGGCACGTGTCCATGTAATAAGCCACTGCCCGCCCGGTTGATGGCTCCTTCAGAAAGCCGGGCAGAAAGGCAAGTATTTCCGGACAGAGACTTGCGCCTAATTGAGTTGCAATCCGAGATCGTTTGTCAGGAGGACTTCGAGTTCCTGCCCTGGCTGCAAGCTCACATTATCACCGGAACGAAACAGGGCCACAGCCGAGCTGCCGATAGCCGTGGCAATAGCCGGCGCGCCGAGAGTGGCGATGTTGGCCGCCATCAAAGCCCCGCGAGCTGCTCCCTTGTCGTTCAAACCAGTAACTGTCCTCACCGATGATTCCACTCGCGTGCCGAAGTTCGTACCTGGGTCGAGCTGTCCGTACTTGTTGGTCAAGCCCTTCTGGAACTCCAGGGCAGCATCGAGGGCAATAACATCGCCGACAGGAGTAACTATCTGCTCCAGCTTCAAGCCAATCTTGGCAGCACGGCTGATCAAACGAGGCTTGGTAATTTCCGCAACGCGCCCGCGGACCAGAGAGCCCCGCGGCAAAATGAGCGTCCTGCCGAGAAACAGATCGTCCCGGACATGGGCCTCAAATATATCTCCTGGCTGGCTGGTGCGCGCATCAACAGGATATTCCACAACAAGCTTCAGCCTCGTCTGCACTGGCAAAGTGGCCGACTCAAGCCCGGCCCGGAAGGCGGTACCGCTCACATCACCGGAGGCGGCACTGTCTTGAGGCTGAACGGAAGACTGGGCGAAATCCGGCACATTCTTCGGCTCCATCGGACGGGAGAGCACCGAATACGGTGCAGACCCCCCCGGGACAAATCTGGGCAGGCGCGAATCAGCAGGGGCGCACAAACCGGGGCATGAACCCGCCCCCCAGGCAACGGCCGCCAGAGCCAGAGAAATTTCACGCAATCTCATCATCAGCCGCTCTCACCCCCTGTCTGAAACTCATCCGAATTGTACTTCAAACTTACTCCCGGCACGAGCAATTCAGGAAGCGGAGACAGGCAAAAATTGCCGTCAGGGCACTAGACAGCCAGTCTTGCCTGAATTAATATTAATTCGATTCGGCGTGACAGCCTGTCCTTGCGAAAATGCAAACCCACAGAACCTTCCAGGATCGAGTCCCGGGGACAATGGGGTTGCCAATATGACACTTTTCGGTGATAACTGAAGAACGTGCCCGTCTAAATAAGCAAGCATTGCAGTAAGAGGAAACGAGCGTTAGAGTTTGTCAGGCGACTGATTTACTAAATCACGATTCAAGTCATCAGCTACATTAAAAGAGGTATGCCCTGGTGGATTGTCGTTGCCCCGGAAAAGAGCTTATTAACAAACAACTGCATAAATTTGAAAGTGAGCTGGTCGACGTGGCCAGAAAGTTCGTTCGCACCGCCGGAGATCCAATCTCGGCGGTGATTCGTTTCCTGCACGAACGCCCGGAAGATGCCTCTTTGCCTGGCTATATCGTCGACAAAGTGTTGCTGGAGACTTTCGGCGAAAACGAGAACATTCCCGGACTTGTCCAGATTCTCTCCGGACACGTCAAGGAAATCATCCGCCAGCGCAACGTAATTGCCATCATCAAAGAGCATCCGGCCATGGAACGCTGGGGCAGCTACGTCATCAAACAAACCGAGCGCATAAAGTTTGAGGTGGCGCGCGAAAAGGACAAGCTGGTCCTGAAAGACATCGCCGGACTGCTGGCTATCGAGCATGGCATGGAAGTGCCTCTCGACAAGATTCTGGTGAATCCGCCCAAGCTTGAGGTAACATTTAGGCTCGGGCTGCTGCGCCCGCAAAAAATCATCGATATAGCTTAGGGCAAGTTGAAATTGAAAATCCCCAAAGTCATAGCTCATCGCGGCGGTCGTGTATGGGCTCCGGAAAACACGCTGGCTGCTTTCCGCAAGAGCCTGGAGCTCGGCGTCGACGGCATCGAACTGGACGTGCACAGGTGCGCCAGTGGAGAACTCGTCGTCATTCACGACGAAGATCTGGACCGCACCACCAATGGTGTCGGATTCGTGAAAGACGCCTCTTGCGCCGAACTCCGCAAATTGAGCGCCGGTCTCTGGTTCGACAAAGAGTTTGCCGGCGAATATATCCCTCTCCTTAAGGAAGTGCTCGACCTGGTGCGGGGGCAGATGGTCATCAATATCGAGCTGAAAAACACCCCCATAGAATATCCTGGCATCGAAGAAGACCTTGCGGCTCTTCTGGAGAATTACCCGCGCAAAGACAAATTGATTGTAAGCTCATTCGATCACAAAGTAATGCGCAAGTTTCATGCGCTGGCGCCAGAGTTCGATACTGCCCTGTTGGCGGCAGCATTGTTCGTGGATGTTCGGGAATATTCTGCCAAACTCGGAGCAAAATATTTCCACCCGGCCCTCGATTGCCTGCGCGCCGACGGAGTGGACGACGCTCATGCAGCCGGACTTCTCGTCAATGCCTGGACATGCAATAGCCGCAAAGACTGGCAGGATGCCATCAAAATGGGCTGCGATGGAATTGTAACCGATGATCCCGCAGGGCTGGTCGATTTTCTGAAACACCTGACTGCAGCCGGCACTCACGCCTCACCTTAACCGGGGCTTTCAGCCCTCGACAATCCTCGAGATAGCGCCGACTTGCCAAAATTGTGCATGGGCGATGCAGTTGATCGCATCGCCAAAACTGGTCCATCCCAACTCCGGCTGTCGTTTTGTGTATTTG
>JAHFBI010000201.1 GCA_023250095.1 Candidatus Melainabacteria bacterium | reverse complement strand
TATTCGTTAGGATGGGCACGAGCGACAAAATATAAAGGCGCCACTCCCAGAGGCTTTCTTTCCTTGAGGAGCTGATCTATGGACTCGGCGACAACCTCAAAGTCATTGCTTTTTAGGTTGTTCACCAGCATCTTGAAAGTTATCTGGTCGAGTTTGTTAAAAACGCCCTTGGCGGCATTTCCAAGAAAGTCGCTCAGGGACTGGAACTGTGTCGCAAAGTCACTCATGAGGAAACTCCCCGGCCAAGAACTTTGCCCGGAGAACCCTCAAGTGCCTTTGCTTCTTACCCATGCCTGTCTGGATCAGTCGAGTTCCTGGTAGTCAGCCGGAAGATTTGCATTGTAGACCCTGTAGAAAAGATCCTTCAAACCTTCTTCGTGAGGCTTGGCCCTGCCACCCTGACACAACTCCACCAGCCTCAGCCAGCTGATGTTCTGGAAAGCGCCCAGTTCCTGCGGAATGACCTGACCGCGCTCAGATTCCATTACTTTCAGCACACGATCGCAAGGCAGACCGTAGAAAGCATCCACGACTTCCGGATCGAAATGGTTCTCCCGCCCGGACTCCATGATTTCGTAGACCTTAGTAATCGACATTCTATTGCGGTAGTGGCGCACAGAAGTAAGAGCGTCGAACACATCCGAGACAGTAATGACTCTCGCCAGGAAGGGAATTTCGTGCCCTTTCAGGTTGCGATAATAACCGGTGCCGTCGAGCTTCTCATGGTGGCAGGACGCCACAAATGGCACTTGCGCCAGGCGGTTCGTAAAAGGAAGATTGGAAAGAAGATCGTAGGTGATCTTGGCATGAGTCTGGACGCAGGCATATTCCTCAGGAGTAAGCCGCCCGTTCTTCCAGAGAATAGCCTCCGGAACGCCAATTTTTCCATAGTCATGCATCATGGCCGAATAACGCAGCACGTCGCGCTCATCCTCGGACACAGCCATGTTTTCCCCGATGAGCAAGCTGTATTTGGTGACGCGAATGGAATGACCGGCAGTGAGCGGGTCACGTTTATCAATAGTCTGAGCGAGAGTTTCGAGCGTCTTGTCCACGAAATGCTCGATTTCCGAATAGGCCTGTGCCTGTTCGATCAGCCCGCCGGCTACGGCAGCCAGAGCCTGCAGCCACTCTTCGTCTTCATCGTTGAAGGTGCCGCCTTCCTTGTTCATGACTTCGAAGACACCAATGACGGCACCGTTTCGATTGTGCATCGGCACGCAAAGAATATTGTTGGTTCGATAGCCAGTGGTCTTGTCCACTTCGGCGTCAAAGCGCGGATCGCTGTATGCATCCGGTATATTGATCACACGACCGGTGCGAGCGCAAAGGCTGACTATGCTGGTCCCGGCAAGAGCCATGCGGATCGTGCGCGTCCCCTCTAGCCCCTGAGCTACTTGCGTCCACAGCTCGCCATGATGGGTGTCCAGCACGAAGACGCTGCAACGATCGCACTTGAGCATTGTCGTTGTCTCGCGTGTGATCACATCCAGAAGAGACTCGAGCTTGCGCTCGGTAGCCATGGCTTTAACGACTCGGTACAAGCCCGAAAGAGGGCGCAACCGATCTATTTCTTGCTGTAGGCTGAGAAACTTAATCTCCCGCTCAATAAGCGCAATCTCTCGCTTGCTGAGATCGGATTCGAGCTTGCGAAGAGCGTCTTCACGCCCTCTTACCGGCTCTTCGGCAATCGTCATGGAGTGAGCACAGGAAGCGTGCTGTTCCCCGCCATTTTTTCCCTTGTTGCTTTCTTGCGACTTGTCTGACAAGACAACATCTTCAGACGCAGACTTCTTCCCAGCTTTTGCAGTGTATCCTTTTGCCATGAAATGTCCCTCTAGCTTAAGTGGCATGGCTTGCCCCTTTTAGTTATACCCAGAAGTCCACTTATTCACGTTCCGAAACATAAATTCTCCTGATTCCCGGAAAGCAGGCTGACAGCGCCACTCGAGCCTTTCCCCCGCCCTGCCGCCAGGAGATTTAAGCTGAATGGGGCTTGTCAAGAGCAGCTTTGTATGCAAGACAACATCTGGCAGGTAGGGGAGCTTTACTGAAGCCGCAATGAAAGAGGAAGGACTTATTCGCGCTCGTTCATCGAATCGAGCGAACGCGGGTAAGGTAGCGGCTCGAGCCTGCGCCAGAAAAGAAGACAAGCGCGGCCGATCACGCGTTTCTGGTCCAGGCATCCCCAAACATGGCTGTCCTCGCTATTATTGCGATTATCGCCCATCATAAACAGATGCCCCGCCGGGACTATGATAGGCTCGGTGCTGTTCCCATAGGGCTTGATAAATCCACCGCTTGAAGAACGCCCGCCAATGTCGCCAAGCATGTTCAGGTCGTAATTAGGGCGTTCTTTTACATAGGGCGACTCATCCAGAAGAACATCATTTATAAAGACGCCAACACCCTTTTGCACTCGTATGCGATCGCCAGGCAAACCAATGACACGCTTGATGAACGCTGGCTCGTAAGGAAGAAAAGGCAGCCCAGTCAGGCGCCCCAGCACTGTCAACGGCTCGGAGCTTAGATCGTGCCCGCCCATTTCCGAAGGCGGTGGATAAAAGACCAGAATGTCTCCGCGCCGGATAGGCTTGCCTAAATGGCCGGAGATCTTCTCTACCAGAAGCCGGTCTTCTATCTGCAGAGTCGGCTCCATGGAACTAGAAGGGATATACCGTGCTTCAGCAAAGGCCCAGCGAATAACTATAAGCAAGACGAGCGTCACAACAATCAGCTCGACCACTTCTCTTATCAAACCGAGAAAACCTTGCGGTTTCTTCTCGCTGGCGGCAGATCCGTTGCCTTTTTTGGGAGGCTCGGGGCTGGCGGCGGCTGGCTGGCTGTCTATCCCGGAGGGAATCGTCAGACCGTCGTCCTTGCCAGGTTCATCGCTGCGCATAGATGTCGCGGAGTCTCTCGATTCCATTAAAAGTCAGGTAGCCTCAAGCAATTTGCCATCAGGGACGCTGGTCCTTGATTATACAGGGGAGCCCATCTTTTCGCTGTCCCCTTGGAGTCCAGCGATGAGCACGGGCTCAACTCCCTCCGCCCGTCTGCAATTCGGGATAAGAAGGCTGCTGAAAGTGGCGCCAGAAGAGGAGCCAGGCGCGCCCAATCACGCGCTTCTCGTCGAGGAAGCCCCACATATGACTGTCTGCACTGTTGTTGCGATTGTCACCCATGACGAAAATATGCCCCGCCGGCACTATTATCGCGCCGGTCGAACTGAGCGTATCTTTGTATGGTCGAAGATCCACCCCTCGATGGTTCTTTATGCCAATATCGCCTAGCTCATTGAGATCATAATTGGGCAGCTCCTTGATATATGGAGACTCATCAAGGAGCTGATCGTTGACAAAAACGCCCACACCCTTCTGCACACGGATGCGGTCATGAGGCAGCCCGATCACACGCTTGATGAAAGCCGGCTCGTAAGGCAGAAGCGGCAAGCCGCTCAGACGCCCGAAAATGGAGAGCGGGTCATAGCTGAGATCCTTGCCACCCATCTCCGAAGGGGGCGGGTAAAAAACGACAATATCACCGCGATGTATCGGTTGACGCAGATGACCGGAAACTTTCTCTACAAGCAGGCGGTCGCCTATCTGCAAAGTCGGCTCCATGGAACTCGACGGGATATAACGCGCCTCGACGAGAAAGTAACGAATGACAATAAGCAAAACGAGAGTGATGCCGATAAGTTCGGCGGTTTCGCGCACAAATGCCACAAACTGACTGCGACCAACCGCAGGAGCCTCAGGTGCGGGCAAAGACAGGTCGCAGTCTCTGTCCATTGCGTTCATCTCCAGCGAGCTTGCACCCTCCGGCGGCAAGCCCGGCAAAAGCAGGCTGGTTCCCTTTTCTTGTGTTTCCATTGTTTTAAATTTCCTGAAAGGACATACGTGTAATCCCGGGCAAACACGCCCTAAAGCCGCTCTTCTGCCTCAGCTCTTGGAAGCCAGAGCCGAAGTCGAGCTCGAACTCGATGCTGCGCTTGCACGAGGTTCCCTGCCCGATAGCACAGAAAGGACCCTGGGCAAGGACCTGGCATAAGCATCAAGCTCAGACGGGCTGTTCATTTCCGTCACTGCAACCAGGATGCAATTGGCATAGCCTTGATGGAAGCTACCGAGATCGATACCGCCGAGAATACCATCGTCTCTCAGCAATGAAAGAACCCGCTCCGCCGGATACGGCGTCTCGAGTACAAACTCGCTGAAAAACGGCTGCTCGAACTTCAAGGAGACGCCATCGACGGCGCACAGATGGTCAATGAGGTAATGAGCGCGGCGCACACTGATCTCAGCGACCGACTTCAGCCCGGACGGTCCAAGCAAGCTCAAATAGACAAGCATTGTCAGAGCATTCAAAGCTTGATTCGTACATATATTGGATGTTGCCCTGGCCCGGCGAATGTGCTGCTCGCGCGTTTGCAAAGTGAGCGTGAAAGCCCTTTGACCCCGATTGTCCACAGTCATGCCAGCAAGACGTCCGGGCAGCTGGCGCACGAATTCGTTGCGGCAGGCCATATAGCCTGCGCTGGGACCGCCGAAAGAGAGACCATTGCCGCATTGTTGAGCGTCACCGACGACAATGTCCGCCCCGAGCTGCCCCGGCGGCGCAAGCAAGCCAAGGCTCACCGGGTCGGTCACGACAATCAAGAGGGCTCCTGCTGTGTGAGCAACCTGAGCCAGCCCCTCGACATCCTCCAGGCATCCGAAATAATTCGGATACTGCACGACCAAAGCCGCTGTTTCAGCGTCGACAAGAATATCCCGGGCAAGAAGCAATCCCTCCTGGTGAGGCGCCCCGGCGTGAGCCAGCCCGCATGTATCCAGGTATGTTCTTGTAACCTGGCTGTATTCCGGATTGAGGGTCTCGGACAGGACGAGTTTATGCCGGCCCGTCAAGCGGCAGGCCATGAGAGCGGCTTCGGCTGTAGCAGTCGGGCCGTCATACATAGATGCATTAGCCACATCCATCCCGGTCAAAAGACAAACTGCTGTTTGAAACTCGTAAATGGCTTGCAACGTCCCCTGGCTCACTTCCGGTTGATATGGAGTGTAAGCAGTGGCGAATTCCGAGCGCGAAACAATACTTCCTACTGCCGCTGGCGTGAACCGCCGGTAGAAGCCGCCGCCCAGAAAGCAAGCCTGCCTGGAAGCTGGCTTGTTTTTCTCAGCCAGACAAGTGATCTTCTCGGAAAGCTCCTGCTCGCTCAAGCCCTCCGGCAAGGACAATTGCTTGGCCCGTATGGCAGACGGGATGTGGGCAAGCAATTCATCGAATGTCCTCGCCCCGATTGCTTTGAGCATCTCCTCCCGGTCGCCTGCCGTGTGAGGCAGGTAAGGGAAGTGCTTGTTCTCAATGTTGTTATCGCTCATTTAATTCGTGCTTCTCTCTTGCGGCTGCCAACTCCAAAGGGACCATCAAGGCCGTTGCAATTTTAACCAGTTGCTGGCAATTTATCATTTAAGGACTCATACTCAAGTCCTTGAGAGCGCTGAGAGCCAAATGAGCCCGCCCGCCGCCCCTGAGAGATTGGAGCCAACGCAACGACGCTTAACAGACCTTGTGCCGGCAAGACGACCATAAAATTTGACTTACTTAGGAGTCTCCTCAAAAATGAAGCTGATAGTTGGACTTGGCAATCCCGGACTGGAATATCGCTTCACGCGCCACAATGCCGGCTTCTGGGTCGTCGACGCTCTCGCCACCACATCCGGTGCGCAATACTTTCGCTCCGCGAAACTTCATTGCGATACCGCCAGGCTGACGCTGCAGGGGCAGGACCTCCTCTTGATCAAGCCTGACACTTACATGAACCTTTCAGGCAAGGCGGTGGCGGCGGCGCTCAACTGGTACAAGTGTCAGTTGTGCGACCTTCTCGTCGTCCATGACGACGTATCCATGCCTCTGGGCAAACTGCGCTATCAAAAGGGAGGAGGAGCAGGAGGGCAGCATGGCATCGAGTCCATCATCGAGCATCTGGGGGAGGGCAAGTCTTTCGATCGCTTGAAAGTAGGTGTCGGGCCGGACCCTGGCGGGCAACGCCGCGCCGACTATGTTCTTTCACCGCTAAGCGAAAACGAGAAGCAGCTAGCTGAAAGTATCGTCGGCCTTGCCGCAAAATCTCTTTCTTGCTGGGCAAAAGATGGAACGCAAGCCTGCATGAACCAGTTCAACGGAGAAGATCTCAGAGACAAAGATGTCATCGAAGCCGAAAAACGTGCCCGCAAGAAAGCTTCACCGGCGGTGCCTTCGGAAATACCAAGGGCAAGCGAGAGTTCGACGAGCGACAGGCAAAGCGAGACCCCGGCGACAGCAAGCAAAGACGAGTCATCGACACCACAGATTTCATCACCTTAGATCATATGATCAAGTCGCGGAGTATCTATCAGACGCCTCTCAAAAGATGATAAAGCTATCCAGAAATCCTGACTTTTAGCGCTTGCCCGAAGAATTCAAAGCTAGAGGAAAGTTATCTGCGCCAGCCTCCCATTGACAACGCTGCAAGCAAAAAGGGGCTTGAACAGCGACTCTTCTTGCGTTACGCTTTGTATCGAAAGATGATTCGCCTTGCCGGTTAAAGAATTGCGACGCTGCCATAATTGAGCTGATCGAATAGATCGCAAGCGCGACATTGATAGGATTCGGGTGCGGGGGTGCTCGAACCGACTGCGCAAATCCGTTGAAAACTTGTGTCCGCAAAATCAACTCCTTCTAAAGCCGAATACTGTTTTTGACTGGACTCCCGGTTTCCCAACAAATGGAAAACGGCGAGTTTGTCGCTCGATGCTCACTGTTTAAGGAAGCGCAAATGTTTATCGACAGGCTATTGAGTAACGCAGATGGCAGTGCCGCACGCAACATGCTCGTCACAGCAATCTTCTGGTCCCTTCTAGGGATGGGCGCTGGACTCTTCGCCGGGCTGGAATTTTCTATGCCGGACCTTGTGCACAATGTTCCGCAGCTTTCCATGCCGCACCTGAGAATGTGGCACGTTAACGGTGTGGCTGTCGGCTGGTTATCCATGGCTTATATCGGGTCCATGTTTTATATGGTCCCATCGCTCACCAAGACAAAGCTCTGGAGCGAGCGGCTGGGCAACGCCGTGGTCTGGGGCTGGAACATCCTCATGGTCGGCACATTCTGCACTCTTCTCAACGGCTTCACTGAAGGACGCGAATATGCCGAACTGTGCGCCGTTCTCGACTGCCTGGCAGTTGTCCTTCTTGTGGGCGTGGCCTGGAACATATACGCCACGGTCATCAACCGCAAAATCAAAAAATTATATGTCTCGCTCTGGTATTTTCTCGGAGCTCTTTTCTGGTTCCCTCTCGTTTATATCATCGGGCAGCGGACCTTCGTCGCCCTTCCCGGGCTCAACGACGCAATCGTCGGCTGGTTTTACGGGCACAACATTCTGGGCATGTGGTTCACCACAGTCGGTGTCGGCATGATGTATTACCTCCTGCCGCGCATCACCAACAATCCGCTCTACAGCCACGGACTCTCCATGCTCGGTTTCTGGGGTATCGCTCTTTTCTATGCACCGACCGGGACTCACCATATCCTCCAGTCTCCCGTGCCGGAATGGCTGAAAGCCATTGCCGTCATCTCGTCCATCTTCCTTCTAGTGCCGGTCTTCGCCGCCCTCACCAATTTTTTCATGACCATGAAGGGCAAATGGCAGATGATCGTAACGGACCTGCCTCTGCGTTTCGTCATCACTTCCATGATTTTTTACTACATCACTTGCGTGCAGGGACCTTTCCAGGCTACCCGCTGGATCAACTGGTACATCCACTTCACGCAATGGGTGGTCGGACACGCTCACCTGGCTCTTCTGGGGACGTTCTCTTTTATCTCAACGGCAGCCATCTATTATGGACTGCCCAGACTGACCGGGCGTCCCTGGTACAGCCAGGGCTTGATCCGGGCGCATTACTGGCTGAAAACGCTGGGCTTCACCATAATGATGCTGTCTCTCACCACAGCCGGACTGGTGCAAGCTGCCGGCTGGGCCATGGGAATTCCAGTCGACCAGTGGGGACTGGCCATCAGGCCGTATTGGGCCGTGCGCGCTTTCAGCGGAGTGATGATTGTGCTGGGACAGGCCCTCTTTGCCTATAACGCCTGGCGCAGCCTCTACACACCTGTCAGAGCTGCTATCGGGGCCGGCAGCAGCAAGGCTCAGGAGGCAAAAGCATAAATGAACGGGTACCGCCTCGGCGCAACAGGTATAGTCGTCACATTCTTCACCATCATCACATCGACGGTGCTCTTGCCGATGGTGCTCTTCAATCCGGCGCCCAACGGCCGGGGCAACGAATACAAAAAAGACGAGCTGGCAAGCACAGATCCGGCCCGCGGCAGGCAAATATATGTGCGTGAAGGTTGTTTCTACTGCCATACACAGTTCACCCGCCTGCAAGATCGCGGCTTAGGACCGCTCGTCAAAGCCGGCGACTATGTAGCCGAGACCCCGCACTTGCTGGGTACCGCTCGCACCGGCCCGGACCTGACAAACGAAGGCGGCAAATTCCCTTCACAATGGCAAAAAGCGCACTTGATCGAACCGCGCGCTCTCAAGCCCGGCTCGATAATGCCCAGCTTCAGCTATCTCAAAGACCGCGATATGAACGACCTTGTGGCCTATATCCAGAGTCTCGGGAACAACCGTCCTGTGCACAACTTTGTCGAAGCTCCGGAAGAGTACAAAGCCATTCTCTCCCGAAAGAAAATCGACACGGAAGCTGACGCCTCGACCAATGCCGGCCGCGGCATCTATACGCAGAACTGCGCAGCCTGCCACGGCTTGCAGGGTCTGGGCAACGGACCCAACGCCATATCCCTGGAAAAAAAGCCGGCCAATTTCACCCGCGCT